>CAJUQB010000073.1 GCA_910588285.1 uncultured Lachnospiraceae bacterium | reverse complement strand
ACGCAACCGCTATTTTACTGGCCGGATGCCTTGCAGCAGGGTGCAAGGCACCGTAAATAGTAACCAATTACAACTATTTACACCTGGGGAAGAAGTATTTCCGTTGTAAAGGCCCCATCCTCACTGTTGCGGCTGATGTATCCGTCCAGCCGTTCCACAATCGCATCCATGCGGACAAGACCGAACCCGTGTCCATCGCCCTTTGTGCTGCGGAACAGCCTGCCCTCCTTCTTCATTTTCCTGCCGGCAGTAAAGTTGGTAAAGGATATGTAGAGCTGCGTATTCCGCATATCCATATACACGCGGATCACCCGCTGTCCCTCCGGCAATTTCACGCTTGCTTCAATGGCATTATCAAAGCATTGTAAGCTCCCCTTGGGAGCGGAATGGCAGCTCCGTCGCTTAATCTGACTTCTGTCCTGGTTACGCGGCTGATCTGCGTAAGGTTGATAATCGCAGAACGCCCCGCACGGTAAAACCGTTCGTCCAGCTGTTTTTCCAGTTCTCCCAATGTCATTTTCACGGTTACATCCGACAGGGCGTGTATCGTAACGTAGTTTCCATGTACATCTGCATACCGAATTTGATAAATCGGCACACGCACCATTTCACTGCTGGTTTCAAAGCTCAATACCTTTTCATTCTTGGAAACTTTCTCTGCGGCACGCGCAAGCACAGCGCAGAGCTTTTCTTCCTTGACCGGCTTCATCAGATAATGGAGTGCTGCCACCTCGTAGCCCTCCGAGATATAGTCAGAATAGCCTGTAATGAAAATGATCTGAACTGTGTCGTTATTTTCACGCAGCTGCTTTGCCATCGTTATGCCGTCCATTGCTCCCATTTCAATGTCCAGGAGCAGAATGTCAAAGTCGCTTTCTTCTGCATAGCGGAACAGGAAGCTCTCTGCAGAGGAAAAGGTATCTATATGTACGGTATGGCCCCAAGCCTGCATCCAGCCATTTACGATATTCAAAATATATTGTCTGTCTGCATCAGAATCATCACAGATTGCAATCTTGTATTTCATCTTCTCGCTCTCCTGCTTCACTCAATAAAATAGATTTGTCCGGTCATTGATTTTTAGGAAAATCCCGGGGCAGCATTACCGCGTCAGCTTCCGAATCCAGTTCCCATAATGGGATTCCAGAAAAGCAGGCACACATTTAAAAATCTGGTCCGCATTCAGGCAGCAGACCACCACCACTGGGGAAGCCTTCACCACAAAGGCCATAAGCAGGGACACAGGTATCACAATGCACCAAATGCTGATCAGATCCATTTTTACCACAAACATGGCATTGCCGCCCCCGCGGATAATCCCGTTGTTGGTGGGCATCTGATAGGACATTCCCACAAATACCACACTTAAGATGATCAAAAACTGATTTGCCATGGCTTTTGTAGCAGCTGACAGTTCATATAGGCCAAGCACAGGAATCCGAAGGAAAAACAACAGAATCCCTCCTGTAATACCGATCACAAGAAAGATCCTCTGCAGGCGGCGGGCATACTCCTTCACCCGCCCGATGTCCCCTGTGCCAATGGCTTTCCCAATGATAACAGCCGTTGCCGAGGCAGCTCCCACTGCCATGGATTTTACCACCAGAAACAATGTGGACGCTACGCTGTTGGCTGCAATGGCCGCTGCCGTCATATGCCCCAGGATCACTGTCTGCAGCGCCGTATTCACGCCCCACAGGCCCTGGACTGCAACCATCGGCGTGGTCAGCTTAAAATAATCCTTTGCAAGGACAGGATCCGGCCTCCCGTAATCCCGCAGCCGGAGCTTCAGCTCCTTTTCCCTGACTGCAATATAAAAGACCAGGACTGCCGTCTCCAGAATACGTGCCGTGAGCGTACCGATGGCCGCTCCCTCCACGCCCAGCCGCGGAGCCCCAAAACGCCCGTAAATCAACACATAATTAATTCCGCAGTTCACAAAAAAGGTCAGTACTGAAAGGTAAAATGCAATCTTCACAACCTCCACGCTGCGCAGGGTTGCCAGCAGGATCACGGTAACTGCAAAGAACAGATAGGAAAACCGTATGATCCGTATGTAGGATACCCCCTCCTGAATAATGGCCTCCTCTGTTGTAAACAGGCCAACTATGCCATGGGGAACGCAGCTGGCCAGCACAAGCAGAACCACTGCTGCAAAAACCCCGGCATACATGGCGATCGCTGCAATCCGCTTCATGGGTTCTGTCTGTTTCTTCCCCCAGTACTGGCTGCAGAAAATCACCAGTCCGTCGCCCAGGGCAAACAGGACCTGCTGAAATACAAATTGAATCTGATTCACTGCCGCCACGCCGGACAATGCCGTCTCGCTGTATGCTCCCAGCATCATATTGTCCGCCAGATTGACGCTTAAGGTGATCACATTCTGAAGCACCAGCGCAATATAAATCTGAAAAAAATGTTTTAAAAATGATGGTTCCTTTTTCATGGAGATTCTCTCTCTTCGGCAGGCCTGTCTGCTCCGGCTCTGCCCTTTCTATTCTCTGCCTGCATCAGACAATGACCTCAAAACGGGATGCTGCTCCCATTTCGAGGCCATTGAAATTCTGTTGTGCTAATAATTTCTGTTGTGTTAAAATTCTGTTGTGCTGAAAATTCTTATTTCAGTTTTATTTAAAATACGCTACTCCGGACTCAAAGAGCTTCATATCCTGGTCCCCGGTGATATTGATGGCAACGCTCCTGCCACGCCGTTCCGCATGAGCCATCTTCCCAAGGATCCGCCCGTCCGGACTGGTAATCCCCTCAATGGCCATGTAGGAGCCATTGATGTTCCACTCCTCATCCATGGTAGGCTCACCTGCCTCATTCACATACTGGGTTGCCACCTGGCCTGCTGCAAACAGCTGATCCAGCCATTCTTTCGGCGCCACAAACCGCCCTTCTCCATGGGAGGCCGGACAGGTATACGTCTTGCCCAGCTCTGCCTGCATCAGCCACGGGGACTTGTTGGTCACCACCTTGGTGTACGCCATCTTGGAGATATGGCGGCCAATGGTATTGTAGGTCAGGGTGGGGGAATCCGGCGTTTGGGGCGTAATCTCCCCATGGGGCACCAGCCCCAGCTTCACCAGTGCCTGGAAGCCATTACAGATTCCCAGCATCAGGCCGTCCCGCTCCTTCAGCAGCCGGTTCACTGCCTCTGCGATCCGGCCGTTGCGGAAGGCTGTGGCAAAGAACTTTGCACTGCCCTCCGGCTCATCCCCTGCGGAAAAGCCGCCCGGGAACATAATCATCTGGGCCTCATTGATGGCTGATGCAAATTCCTCCACAGAATCCCGGATATCAGAGGCGCTCAGGTTCTTGAACACCTTCACCACCGGCTCTGCCCCTGCCCGGGCAAAGGCCATGGCGCTGTCATACTCGCAGTTGGTTCCCGGGAATACCGGGATAAATACCCTGGGCTTTGCTACCTTGTGCCTGCACACATAAATATTCTTGGTATCATAGAGTCCGGTATCCACAATTCCGGTATCTGTGGTGCTCCTGGTGGGAAATACCTTTTCCAGGGGCTTCTGCCATACGGCCACAGCCTCCTCCACTGGAATCTCCACATCGCCGTACACAAAGGTCCTGCGGTCATTCACCTCACCGAATACGCGGAAGGAAGCCGCATCCACCAGCTCCTCCACCAGGGCCAGCTTGTCTGCCGGCACCTCGGCAATGATATGGCCGAACCTGGGGGAGAACATGCAGTTCCTGCAATGGTCTGCATCAATGGTCACACCCAGCTGATTGCCAAAGGCCATCTTGCTGACAGCAGCCGCAATGCCCTTGCCGTCCAATGCATAGGCAGATACAATCGCCCCCCTGCCAATCAAGGTGTGGATGGCATCATACAGCTTCATAACCTGTGCATAATCCGGCAGGTCGTAGCTGTCCTTGGCAATCTTAAAGTTCACCAGCTTGTTGCCTGCTGCCTTCAGCTCCGGAGTGATGATCTCCTGCTCCCGGGCAATGTCCACAGCAAAGGACACCAGCGTGGGGGGCACGTCAATCTCGTTAAAGCTTCCGGACATGGAATCCTTGCCGCCGATGGAGGGCAGGCCAAATCCGATCTGGGCGCTGTAGGCTCCCAGCAGAGCTGCCACCGGCTGGCTCCAGCGGCCAGGATCCTGGCTCATCCGGCGGAAATATTCCTGGAAGGTAAAGCGGATCTTCTTATAATCGCCGCCGGCAGCCACAATCCGGGCCACAGACTCCAGGACTGCATACACCGCACCATGGTAGGGGCTCCAGCTGGACAGATAGGGATCAAAGCCATAGGCCATCATGGTCACGGTGTCGCAGCTTCCCGTCTGTACCGGCAGCTTGGCCACCATGCTCTGGGTCTCCGTCAGCTGATATCTGCCGCCATAGGGCATAAATACGCTTCCCGCGCCAATGGAGCCGTCAAACCGCTCCACCAGCCCCTTCTGGGAGCACACATTCAGATCCCGTAAGGTGGCCAGCCAGGCTTCCCGGATGTCCCCTGCTGCAAGGGCTGCCTCCACGGCCGGAATCTCCTTCTTCTCAAAGAAATTCTCCTCCTGCTTCGGAATCTCCACCGCCACTTTTGTCTCCTGATGGGCGCCATTGGTATTCAGGAAGGCCCTGGAAAGGTTGACGATCTCCTTCCCTCTCCAGATCAGCACCAGGCGGGGCTCCTTTGTTACCACAGCAACCTCCACGGCCTCCAGGTTCTCCTCCCTGGCATAGGCCAGGAATTGCTCCACATCCTGGGGCGCGATCACCACGGCCATACGCTCCTGGGATTCTGAGATTGCCAGCTCCGTGCCGTCCAGGCCCGCGTATTTTTTCGGCACCTGATCCAGCTGGATCCGAAGGCCGTCTGCCAGCTCACCGATGGCCACAGACACGCCGCCTGCGCCGAAATCATTGCATTTCTTGATGATATGGGCAACCTCCTCCCGGCGGAACAGTCTCTGGATCTTCCGTTCTGTGGGCGGATTCCCCTTCTGCACCTCAGCGCCGCAGGTATCTATGGACTGGGTAGTATGGGCCTTGGAGGAGCCGGTGGCACCGCCGCAGCCGTCCCGGCCGGTACGGCCTCCCAGGAGGATAATGATATCTCCCGGATCCGAGGTCAGCCGCTGCACGGCCCGGCGCGGAGCAGCCCCCATCACAGCGCCGATCTCCATACGCTTTGCCACATAATCCGGATGGTAGATCTCCTTCACATAACCGGTAGCCAGACCGATCTGGTTGCCATAGGAGCTGTATCCATGGGCAGCCCCCTGCACCAGCTTCTTCTGGGGAAGCTTGCCGGGAAGGGTATCCTGCACGGACACGGTGGGATCTGCAGCTCCGGTGACGCGCATGGCCTGGTAGACGTAGGTCCGGCCGGACAGGGGATCACGGATGGCCCCTCCCAGACAGGTGGCCGCACCGCCAAAGGGCTCAATCTCCGTGGGATGGTTGTGGGTCTCGTTCTTGAAGTTCACCAGCCATTCCTCGGTGACGCCGTCTACCTCCACCGGCACCACGATGGAGCAGGCATTGATCTCATCCGACTCCTCCTGATCCTGAAGCTTTCCTTCCTTTTTCAGCCGTTTCATCGCCATCAGGGCCAGATCCATCAGGCAGACAAACTTGTCGTCCCTGCCCTGATACAGCTCCCTGTGGGTGTTCAGGTAGTCCTCATAGGTATCCTCCATGGGCTTCCTGTAATAGCCCTGGCCGAAGGTTACCTCCGTAAGCTCTGTGGAAAATGTGGTATGGCGGCAGTGGTCGGACCAGTAGGTGTCCAGCACACGGATCTCAGTCATGGAGGGCTCCCGCTTCTCCTCCCCCTTAAAGTAGTTCTGGATATGTAAGAAGTCCTGGAAGGTCATGGCAAGGCCCAGGGAATCATACAGCTTCCTAAGCGCTTCCTCCTGCATTCCGCAAAAGCCCTCCAAAACCGCCACATCCTCCGGCTCTTCAAACTGAGTCACCAAGGTATCCGGCTTGTCCGCCCCGGACTCTCTGGAATCTACCGGGTTGATGCAGTGATTCTTTACCGCTGCAAGCTGCTCCGGCGTGATCTCCCCCTTCAGCACATAGGTGGTAGCGCTTTGAATGATGGGTTCCTCCTCCTCATTCAGCAGCTTCACGCACTGCTGGGCAGAATCCGCACGCTGGTCAAACTGCCCCGGAAGATACTCCACGGAGAATACTGCCTCTCCCTCCACCGGAAAGCTCTCCTCATACACCTCATCCACCGGCGGCTCCGAGAACACGGTTCCCAGCGCCTTCTCGTATGTCTCCTGGGAAATATTCTCAATATCATAGCGGATCAGAACCCGCACACCCGTGATGGTGTGGATTCCAAGATAGCTTTTGATCTCCGCCGCCAGCTCCTTTGCCGCAATGGCATAGGGCGCTTTTTTCTCCACAAAAATTCTTCGTACCTGACTCATATGGACCTCCTGTTCGTTTTTCTTGGGAAACTTCTTTCTTTACTATAGCACAATCTGTAGTGTAAATACAATTATTTCTGTCAGGATATTGCTAATTTCCGACCATTTGAATTATGTTCTTACGGAATGTGCAGCTAGTGCGCATTCCTGACCCGTGAAAAGCAACCCGACCTCTTATTTCTTCCCCGCCTGCAGCACCCCCTCCGGCGCCTCATAATCCACAATGCATTTCTCATAAGCATTGATTATATGGGTATCCTGGTACTTGTCGTATCTGCGCTGGCTGCGGCTGTAGCTCAAGTGGACATGGCCATGAAGGAACAGCCGCGGCCGGTATTTCTCCAACAGCTCCACAAAGGCCATAAAGCCCTGGTGGGGCAGGTCCCGGGCATCATTGATCTGGTAGGCCGGCGCATGGGTCACCAGGATATCAAAGCCCTTCTTCCAGAACAGCTTCCGCCTAAGGCGCCGGATCCTGCGCTGCATCTCCTTCTCCGTATACTGATCCCGCCCCAGAATCCGCACCCCTTCGTGGACATAGACCGTATCGTCAATACAGATACAGCCGTCCGGAGGGATCTTATCGTATTTGCTGTCATGGTTTCCCCGGACATACAGCACCGGGATTCCGGAAAAGGTGGCCAGAAACGACAGATACCTGGGATCCAGATCTCCGCAGGAAATAATCAGGTCCGCACCCTCCAGCTTACTTTTATCAAAATTCTCCCACAAATAGGAGGACTCCTCATCCGCTATGGCAAGTATTTTCATTCCCTACGCTTCCTCCGCAGTCCCTTTTACCCCCTGTTGTGTTACTACCGGCTTTGCCCCCTCCGAGAGCTCTCCCTTCTTGGGAATGTAGCCGATCACATTCTCCGCCAGCCAGTCCATGGTAGCAAGCTCCATGGCATTCAGGGTGTACCCGGGGTTGCTCTGTACCATTCCCTCCTGGGAATAGAGAATTCCTGTAAAGGGATTGAATTTCTCATGTTTGATGGTGTGGCGCAGAAGATCAATGAGCCGCGCCGTGCCCACCGGCATATTCTCGGAGCAGACAATGTCCACCACCTTCGCAGACATGCCCCACCAATAATTGATGGCCTTTGTAACAGTAGTGTCATCATCCTTTTCCCAGCTTCCCTCAATGATATTGTTGATCAGCTGCTCATAGAATTTCCCCCAGTGGCACAGCGGAATGGCAAGTCCCTGATGGTTTTTCCCGTCAAAATGGTACAGGCCGAAGATTCGGAAGGTATCCTCCGGAATCAGCATATCCCGCCCGGAAATACAGGTAGGATTCACATAATTGATAAATGCGTTCACATCGCAATCCTTCCGTGAGGACCAATCCAGATAAATCTTCGTCCTGGGATTGATCATCTTGGCGCCCAGGGCAAAGGCATTGATGTTGGCAATGGAGCCGTATATGGGATAATCCCCAATGTAGGCAATCCTTTCGTTCTCCGCCATAGCCCCTGCAACGGCTCCCAGCAGGAATTTCGCCTCAAACATCCTGGCATAATAGGTGCGGATATAGCGGTGCGAGGTATTCAGGGAGCAGTTCAGAATATAGATCTCGGGATGATCTATGGCAGCCTTCACACTGGCAGTTGCAAAAGAGGGCGCCGTCGTAAAAATCAGGTTACATCCCGCCTCAATGGCGGTATACAGCACATCACCGATGGTCTCCTCCGTGGTATTCTCATAGGCAACGGTCTCCACCTCCTGTGGAAAACGCTGTTCCAGATACAGGCGTCCCAACTCATGGTTGTAGGTCCAAGAGGAGGAGGACGGCGTCTTGGCGTAAATAAAGCCAATCTTCAGGTGGGGGATGCTCTGGGGAAGCAGCCTGCTGAGCAAAGTCTTTTTCTCCCCGGCAGCCGGCTTCAGCTTCAGATCTACCCCTTCCTCCTCCTCCAGAAGCTCGAATTCCTCCCATGACTTTTCTACCAGCTCCTGAATCTGGCTGGTTGTCATGGCGCAGGCCTCCGGATAATTGTACAGCTCCAGGAAGGACAGAAATGCATCCCCGGTATGGATGGTGGAATCCTTTGGCACCCGCTGCTTATACTCTGCCGAAAACCTGGTATATACCGAGCTGAAGGTCAGCCTGTCATTCTGGGTCCAGATCTCCTCCGTGCTGCCCTTAACGGCCAGCTGCAGCCTTTTGAAGCTTCCAAGCTTTGAGAACCATAGATAATTTACCCCTGTTTTCTCATAAAAATCCAGGAATTCGTAATAAATTTTATTTTCCAGCTCCTGGGTCCTGGGCGGGATCACCCGGGTCACATTGCCCGGAATGGATACCGCGTCAAAATACTTCAGCACGCTGACCCGCTTATTCCCCTCCTCCACATAAAACTGATTCATATATTCATAGGCCTTGATGGGCTCCCGGATCCCCTCCTCCATATGACTGTCGCTTAGGGCAATCCACTTGGAGGCAAACTCCGTATCCGGTTTCAGCACCGGCATAAAATTACCGGAAAATGCATTGCTCCGCCCATTGGTTTTCGTTCCCACAATCCGTTCCGTGGGAATCTGAACCAGCCCCAGGGGAACCTCGGAGCATTCCCCTCTGGAAGGCAGGATCTCGTTCAGCGCCTTCAGGGTTGGGCGCTCCCCCCGAAAAAGCCTCAGCTGGTAGTCCTTTTTTCCCAGCCTGCATGCTCTGGTGTAATCCTCTAATGACATATTCTCTCCTCCTATTTTGAAATGCCGGCCTTCTACAGCTTCGCCTGTACCACCTTGGGCTTGTAGCCCTTCTCCAGCAAAGCAGCAATAATCTGTTCCTTATGCTGTGTCCCAAAGGCTTCCAGGGTGATGCGCAGCTCCACTGCCTCGCTGCGGTTGGTAGACACAAACTGGTTATGCTCCAGCTTGATAACATTTCCCTGTTCCTTTGCAATGGCAGCCACTACCTTGCACAGCTGCCCCGGCTTATCCGGCAGCAGCACTGATACGGTAAAGATTCGGTCCCGGAAAATCAATCCCTGCTGCACCACGGAGGACATGGTGATCACATCCATGTTTCCGCCGCTTAAGATCGAAACGATCCGTTTCTTCTTCACATCCAGATGGCGGAGGGCCACCACGGTCAAAAGCCCGGAATTCTCAATGACCATCTTGTGGTTCTCCACCATATCCAGGAAAGCCACCACCAGCTCGTCGTCCTCCACGGTAAGAATTCCATCCAGGTTCTGCTGGATATAAGGGAAAATCTTCTCCCCCGGCGTCTTGACCGCCGTGCCGTCCGCAATGGTAGTGACCGTGGGAAGGGTCGTCACCTTTCCTGCCTCAAAGGATGCCTTCATGCAGCTGGCCCCTGCCGGCTCCACGCCGATCACCTGAATCTTCGGGTTTAACAGCTTTGCCAGGGTGGACACGCCGGTGGCCAGTCCGCCGCCGCCAATGGGCACCAGGATATACTCCACCAGAGGGAGCTCCTTAAAGATCTCCATGGCAATGGTGCCCTGGCCGGTAGCCACCGCCAGGTCGTCAAAGGGATGGATAAAGGTATAACCCTTTTCCTCCGCCAGCTCATAGGCCTTCTGACATGCCTCGTCGTACACGTCGCCGTAGAGCACCACCTCGGCCCCATAGCTCTTGGTGCGGTTCACCTTGATCAAAGGCGTGGTGGTGGGCATGACAATGGTGGCCTTCGCCCCATAGCACTTTGCCGCATAAGCCACGCCCTGGGCATGGTTCCCGGCGGAGGCGGTAATCAGCCCCTTCTCCCGCTCCTCGGGGGTGAGGGTGCTGATCTTATAATAGGCCCCCCGCACCTTGTAGGCCCCGGTATACTGCATATTTTCCGGCTTCAGATAGACCTTGTTGCCAGTCTGCTGGCTTAAGAATTCACTGTAGATCAGCTTTGTCTCCAGTGTCACCTTTTTTACAATTTCACTTGCCTCTTCAAATTTATCTAATGTCAGCATTTTGCGCCTCCCTCTTCCGTTCTGTTTCTTCATCTGTTCCCCCTACTGCCCCTGCTGCTGTGAAATATCAAACAACGCATTTACAAATTCCTGGGAATTGAACTTCTGAAGATCCTCGATGGTCTCCCCCACGCCGATGTATTTTACGGGGATGCCAAGCTCCGACTGAATGGCAACGGCAATGCCGCCCTTGGCCGTGCCGTCCATCTTGGTTAGGATAATCCCGGTAATCTCCGCTGCCTGGGAGAATTCCCTGGCCTGTGCCAGGGCGTTCTGGCCGGTAGTGGCGTCTAATACCACCAGAGTTTCCCGAAATGCATCGGGATATTCTTTTTCCAGGATCCGGTTGATTTTTTTCAATTCCTCCATCAGATTTTTCTTATTATGAAGGCGTCCTGCCGTATCGCACAGCAGCACGTCGGCATTCCGGGCCCTGGCCGCATTGACCGCGTCGAACACCACGGCTCCGGGGTCTGCTCCCTCCTGGCCGCCGATCATATCCACTCCGGCCCGGTTGGCCCATTCCCGCAGCTGCTCCCCAGCCGCTGCCCGGAAGGTGTCTGCCGCTGCCAGCACCACCCTTTTGCCCTGATTCTTTAGCTTCTCAGCCAGTTTGCCCACCGAGGTGGTCTTTCCCACCCCATTGACACCGATCACCAGCACCACGGACCGTTCCTCCTCAAATCGGTAAGCAGTCTCCCCCACATCCATCTGCTCCTTGATGCTGTGGATCAGAAGCTCCTTGCAGGCTGAGGGCTCCTTGATCTTCTGCTCCTTCACCTTCTCCCGCAGGCTGTCCAGAATCTTCTGCGTGGCGGACACGCCGATATCCCCCATGATCAGGATCTCCTCGATCTCCTCATAGAAATCCTCGTCAATGCTGGAAAATCCATTGAAAATGGAATCAAATCCAGCTACAATGTTGGCCCTTGTCTTGGACAGGCCGCGTACCAGACGCCCAAAAAAGCCTTTCTTCTCTTCACTCATGTTCCTACTCCTTCCTATCACTCATCCAGGGACTCTTCAATCAGGTTCACCGATACCAGGGAGGAGATCCCCTTCTCCTGCATGGTGATTCCATAGAGGCGGTCTGCCGCCGCCATGGTGCCCCTTCTGTGGGTAATTACAATAAACTGGGTATATTTTGTCAGGCGGTGGAGATACTGGGCAAAACGTCCCACATTGGAATCATCCAAGGCCGCCTCAATCTCGTCCAGCAGGCAGAAGGGCGAGGGCTTCAGGTTCTGGATGGCAAACAGCAGGGAGATGGCTGTCAATGACTTCTCCCCTCCTGAGAGCTGCATCATGTTCTGCAGCTTCTTTCCCGGCGGCTGCGCTATGATGCGGATCCCGCACTCTAAGATATCCTCATCCTCCACAAGCTCCAAGGTCCCCTTCCCGCCTCCGAATAACTCCTTAAAGGCCTTGTCAAATTCCCGCTGGATCTCCACGAATTTCTCCATAAACTGCTTCCGCATCCCGGTATCCAGCTCCTCAATGATATCCAGGAGGGTCTTTTCCGCTGTAATCAGATCGTCATGCTGGGTTTTCATAAAGGTGAACCGCTCAAAAATGCTCTTGTAATCCTCAATGGCATTCACATTTACATCCCCAAGCCCCCGAATCTCATTCTTGATGGAGGCAATCTGCTGCTTCATCTGGGATACATTGTCATACTCCTCATTGCGGAGCTCCAGGGCATTGTGGTAGGTCAGCTCATACTCCTCCCACATATAATTGGTGGAGGCCTCCATGCTCTCCCCAAGCTTTTCCTTCTGGTTGTTCAGACGAAACAGCTCCTTATCCAGGTTGGCCATCTGCTGGGACAGCTCCTCCCGCTGTTCGAAAAATCCCTTATACTGGGCGGAAAGGGCTTCCTTCTGCTGCTGGTAGGAGGCCAAACGCTCCTCCAGCTCCCTGTGGGCATCCGCGGAGGCTTCTATGGTCTTATGAAGCTCCTCAATATCCTGCTGCTTCTTCTCAATATCTGTCTGGGATCTGGAGGCATCCTCCTCAATCTGTAAAAGCTCCTGGGAAAGCTTTTGGATCTCCCCGTTGATACGGTCCATGTTCTCCTTGACAAAGCCTGCCTGCTGGCTGACTCCGGCCTCCTCCAAGGAAATGGCGGATACCGCCTCCTGAGCCTGCTCCAGAAGGACATTCTGCTCCTCCAGCAGCTTCGTATTCTCCAGATTGGCGGATTCGATCTGTTTCTCCCGCAGCTCCGCACCGGCAATCTCCTGGCGGATCTCCTCCTGGTTCTGGCGAATCTCGGCAATCTGGCTGTCAAGCTCCCGGCTCTCCCCCTGAAGGCTTTCAAAGGTCGTATCGTTCTCCCGCTTCTGCTCCTGGGCGCGCTCTGCGTTGATCCTGGCGGTATTCTGCTCCAGCAGCACCTCCTGGAGCTTCTCCCGCACCCTGGAGAGGTCCTCCTTCAGCAATTCCCGGGCTGTTTCGATATCCTCCATCCGGCGGCGGTGCTGGCTGATGGACTTTTGAAGCTCTGCCACCCGCTTCTCCAGCTCCTCAATCTCACGCTTCCGGCCCAGCAGGTTGCTGGTATTCTTAAAGGCTCCTCCTGTCATGGAACCGCCGGGATTAAGGGATTCCCCCTCCAGGGTAACGATCCGCAGGGAATACTGGTATTTGCGGGCCAGAGCCACTGCGTGGTCAATATGGTCCACCACATAGGTACGCCCCAGCAGATATTCGCACAGCCCCTGATACCGGCTGTCTGCCTGCACCAGCCTGCTGCCCAGGCCGATCACTCCCGGCTCCTTTAAGGCCTGCTGGTTCACGTTCTGGGGCTTTTTCCCCACGCTGGTCAGCGGAAGGAAGGTGGCCCGCCCGTACCGGTTCTGTTTCAAATGGGCAATCATCCGCTTGGCAGTGTCCTCATCCTGGGTAACAATGTTCTGTACCATGCCCCCCAGGGCTGTCTCGATGGCCACCTCATACTTCTTCTCCACCTGGATCAGGTCTGCCACAACTCCCAGAAGCCCCGGCTCCTGCTCCCGGCGCTCCATCACCCGGCGGATGCTGGAGCCATATCCGTCATAGCGCTCCGCAATATTCACCATGGATTCCAGCCGTGACTGCTCCCTGTGGTAGCTTCTGACCTCCTCCTCCTGCTGCTTCTTCTGGGCCTCCTCCTTTTCCTGCCACTCCCTGCGCTTTTCCAGCAGCTTCTGCTCCTCTGCGAACAGCCTTTGGTATTCTTCATTCACCTCGGCAAGATGCTGCTCTGCCTCCGCCACCATGGCCTCCAGGGCTTCCTCCTCGCTCTTGCGCTCTAAGAGCCGTTTGCTCAGCTGGGCCTTGCGGATATTCACCTGCTCCAGCATGGTGTCATACCGCTGCATCCGTCCCTTGGTGGAGGCCTTGGCATTCAGAAGGTCAATGACCTCATTCTTCCCCTGCTCAATGGCCTCCTGGCACCAGGCAATGGTTCCCTGGATCTGGCTTAGGCGCCCGGCGGCCTCCTGGCGGCGGACCACGATCTCATCCATCTGGCGCTTAAGCTCCCCGGCCTGCTGCTCATACTCTGCAAGGCTCCTGCCGCGCTCCTCCCTGTCCGCTAAAACCGCGTCCCTTCGGTTCGCATACAGCTCCTCGCTCTGCTGATTTCCCCGAATCTGCTCCTTCAATACATTGATCTGGCCCTCCAGCTTGCCCCGCAGCACAGAGGTATTGCTGATCTCATCCCGGACAGCAGTGATGTTCTCATCCATCTTGTTCCTGTCGCTCTCTGTCTGCTGGTATTTCTCCCGGATGCTCTCAAAGGATTCCTTGGCCTTCTGGTAGTCCTGGCCCGCGATGGAGGCCTTCTCCTCGATCTCCTGAAGCTGCTGCTGCATCCGCACAAACTCCAGCAGAAAGAGGTTCACATCGTATGTCTTCAGCTCTTCCTTCTTCCGCAGATAGGCCCTGGCCTTCTCCGCCTGACGCTCCAAGGGTCCCACCTGCTTTTCCAGCTCTGTAAGGATATCGCTGACCCGGACCAGGTTCTGGCGTTCATTTTCCAGCTTTTTCTGGGCAGTGGCCTTGCGCCGCTTGTACTTGACGATTCCCGCCGCCTCGTCAAACAGCTCCCGCCGCTCCTCAGGCTTTCCATTTAAGATCTTCTCAATCTGGCCCTGGCCGATGATGGAATATCCCTCCTTGCCGATTCCGGTATCATAGAACAGCTCATTGACATCCTTCAGCCGGCAGGGGGTCCCATTTAAAAGATATTCACTCTCCCCTGAGCGATAGACCCGTCTTGCCACTGTTACCTCATGAAAATCCAGGTTCAGCTGCCGGTCCGCATTGTCCAGGGTAATGGCCACATAGGCATAGCTCAAAGGCTTCCGGTTCTCTGTCCCCGCAAAAATCACGTCCTGCATGCTGGCGCCCCGCAGCTGCTTGGCCCGCTGCTCGCCCAGCACCCAGCGCACGGCATCTGCCACATTGCTCTTTCCGCTGCCATTGGGCCCCACAATTCCTGTGATCCCATTGTGGAAATCAAACAGGATTTTATTGGCAAAGGATTTAAAGCCCTGCACCTCAATACTTTTTAAATACATGTAATTCCTCCGATAATCCCTGTTCCGAATTCTGCTTCAGGTGGGTATACTTTTCTGGATGTTCCTTCAAATAAAGAAGTGCATGGTATGCGGCCTCCTGCTCCGCACCCTTTTTGGTTCCGCCTTCCCCGCGTCCCACGGCCTGATCCCCAATCCGTGCCTCTACGGTGTATTTCTTGTTATGGTCCGGTCCGGCCTCCTCCACCAGCCGGTAGGACAGCTCCTCCTCCATATGGCCCTGTACTGCCTCCTGCAGGATAGTCTTGCTATCGAAAAAGAGCTGCTTATGCTCAATGTCATTTAAGATAAAGCGATGGATAAACTCTTTCGCACTACCAAAACCACCATCCAAATAAATTGCGCCGATCACTGCCTCCATGGCACCGGACAGGACAGACTTCCGTTCCCGGCCTCCCGTGAGATCCTCGCCCCTTCCCAGCAGCAGATACCTTCCAAGCTCCGGCTCCCTGGTACAGAATGCCAGGGTCTGCTCGCAGACAATGCTGGCCCGCAGCCTGGTCAGCTCCCCCTCGGGGCAGGCGGGGTATTTCTCATACAGAAATTCGCTGGTCACAAGCTCCAGCACCGCATCCCCCAGAAATTCCGGCCGCTCATTGTTGGAAAGACGGCTCATATGCCGTTCGTTTGCGTAGGAGCTGTGGGTCAGCGCCTGGGTCAGCAAATGCCTGTTCCGGAACCGATATCCAATCCGCTCCTGAAATTCTTCCATCTGATTCTTCTGGTTCTTCATACACAATTCCTTTCCCATAAGACAAAGAGGGAGCCCGGAAATCTAAGCTCCTTTTCCGGACACCCTCTTTCTGCATTCTGCTTATTCTCCTAACCCAGGGCTGCCTTGATCTGCTCTACGGCGTCTCCCACCGTGGTGATCTTCTCCGCTTCCTCATTGGCAATCTCAATATCAAATTCTTCCTCCAGACCCATAATGATCTGGAAAATGTCCAGGGAATCTGCTCCCAGGTCATCCACAAAGGTGGTGTCCATGGTAATCTCCTCCTGGTCCACATTCAGTACTTCTGCAATAATCTCTTTTAATTTTTCAAATTCCATCCCGCTTTTTCCTTTCTACTCTTCCTTGGAAGAGATTTCTAATTTGTTTTTGATTCTCTCATTTATCTCCTGCTCATGGAAGGTGGCGCACTGGAGAATGGAGTTGGTTACCTCCTTGGCCATCGCGTTCCCATGAGTCTTTACCACAAGGCCCTTAAGCCCCAGCAGGGGCGCTCCGCCATACTCCGTCGCATCAAAGGCCTTCAGTGTCTGCTTCAATGCCGGCTTCACCATCAGGCCGCCGATCTTACTCTTCAGGGAAGTCATCATCCCCTGCTTGATCACCCTCATCAGGGTGCTGGCCAGTCCCTCGTACAGCTTCAGGATCACATTGCCCACAAAGGCTTCGCACACAATCACGTCCGCCTCTCCCTTGGGGATATCCCGTGCCTCAATGCTGCCCACAAAATGGATATCCGGACAGTTCTTCAGCATGGGGAAGGTCTCCTTCACCAGGGCATTGCCCTTCTCCTCCTCTGCCCCAATGTTGACAATGGCCACCCGGGGCTGCTCCACGCCCATCACATGCTTCATATAGATGCTGCCCATCTGGGCAAACTGAACCAAATGGGAAGGCCGGGCATCCACATTGGCCCCACAGTCAATCAGAAGGGATACGCCCTTCTCCGTAGGGATCAGGGGCGCCAGGGGCGGCCGCTCCACGCCCTTCATTCTTCCCACAATCACCTGTCCTCCAACCAGGACAGCTCCTGAGCTTCCGGCAGACACGAAAGCGTCCGCCTCCTGCTGTTTCACCAGATTCATCCCCACTACAATCGAGGACTGCTTCTTCCTGCGGATAGCCATCACCGGCGGCTCCGCCGTCTCAATCACCTCCGGGGCGTCCACAACCGTAATCTGATCCCCGGCATATGCACATTGCTTCAGCTCTTCTTCAATCACACCTTTCTGTCCCACAAGAAATACATGAACATCCTTGCGTCTGGCAACAGCTTCCACAGCCCCCTTCACCGGCTGGGCCGGCGCATGATCGCCGCCCATGGCATCCACTGCCACCTTGATCTGTTCCTGCATAAATTTCCTCCTTTTGTCCTGCCTTTTGGACATACAGATATGGCCACAAAGGCAAATACCTATATCAAAATATACTATAAGTGTCTGGAGAAATCAATATATATTTGAAAAAAGCCCCAGAATTGAATTCCAGGGCTTTGATTTCTCTTATTCGTCCACCAGTGCTGCTGTAATAATCGCCATGGAGTATACCTCCTCGGCATTACAGCCTCTGGACAGGTCGTTGATCGGTGCATTCAGCCCCATCAGAATCGGGCCATAGGCATCAAAGTTACCGAGACGCTGTGCGATCTTGTAGCCGATATTTCCTGCATTGATATCCGGGAAAACAAAGGTATTGGCATGTCCTGCCACCGGGTTGTCCGGGCACTTGGTCCTGGCTACACGGGGAGAAACCGCCGCGTCAAACTGCAGCTCGCCCTCAATGGCCAGATCCGGACGCATCTCCTTGGCCTTGGCAGCCGCATTGCGCATCTTGTCCACATCCTCGCCTGCGCCGGAGCCTAAGGTGGAATAGCTTAAGAATGCAATCTTGGGATCAATGCCGAAAATCTTGCCGCACTCAGCAGCCCCGATGGCGATCTCTGCCAGCTCATCCTCATTCGGCTTGATATTGATGGCGCAGTCCCCCATGGCCAGCACCTCATTCTCACCGGTTGCAGAGGGACGTACCATGATAAAGCAGGAGCCTACAATGGAATGTCCCGGCTTGGTCTTGATAATCTGCAGCGCCGGACGCACCGTGTCTGCCGTGGAATAGGTTGCCCCTCCCAGCAGGGAATCTGCAAGGCCCATCTTCACCAGCATCGTTCCGAAATAATTGCCCTGGCTGCAGAGCTTCCTGGCCTCCTCTGGCTGCATGTTCTTGTTCTTACGAAGCTCGCAGAGCAGCTCCACCATCTCATCCATCCGGTCAAAATTACTGGGGTCAACAATCTCCGCTCCCCGTACATTATAGCCGTATTCCTCCGCTGCATCCAACACCTCCTTGGGGCTCCCCACCAGAACCGGCGTCAGAAAATTACCGGCCAGCAGACGTGATGCTGCCTCCAGAATACGCTCATCGGTTCCCTCCGTAAATACAATCCGCTTCGGGTTCGCCTTCAGCTTGTCAATCATCATACGGAAACCCTTCATAACTGCCATATGTCATCACTCCTTATTAATTAATAAATCTTTTATAATACTCTATCTTTTATTTTAACTTATTCTGTGAATTTTGCAATTGTTTTTGCAAATTTTTCCCGCATTTTCTATGATTTTTTG
This sequence comes from uncultured Lachnospiraceae bacterium, assembly GCA_910588285.1. Taxonomy (GTDB): domain Bacteria; phylum Bacillota; class Clostridia; order Lachnospirales; family Lachnospiraceae; genus 14-2. Next base: position 5,557 of record CAJUQB010000073.1, on the reverse strand, counting down.
ACTAATTCTTATATTCCCGGTTCAGCTCCTCCTCCGCCGCAATATCTTCTTCGCTCATATATTTGCGGAATACCTTTTCCAGGTTATAATTCTTCAGCCAGGTATACACAGCCGGAACAATCAGTATCGTAATGGGCACCAGGTAAATCGCCAGCCCAAATACCAGCATCAGCAGACCGATCAGCAGTGTCCGGGGCAGGTTCAGGATCGCCATATAAGCCGCATTTTTCAAAATGGCCTTCGTGGTATTCTCAAAACGGGCAATGTACGGATACAGGTAAGAGATCCACAGCAGAAGCAGTACCAGCATAACCCCAAATAATACATAGGCCTTTCCCAGGGGGTTCCCCCCCTCCTCCAAAACCTTCAGAATCTGGATATCCCCATACAGGACAATGAGCATCAAAAGGTTGATCAGCCAGATCAGCGTGCTCTGCTTAAAATTGCTCCTCCAGGCAGCCCAGTATTCCTTGCCCACATAGCCTCTGTCATTTTTTATGGTCTTCTGTATCGTATAATACAGGGCCGTCAGGGAGGCTCCGATTGTAAAGATGGGAATGCTGGAAAATACAAACAGGACGCTTAGGTAAATACAATCTACAAGCTTTGACAGGCCCCGAAAAAATCCGTTGTTCATATCAAAGATACGGTTCATTTTTTTCTCCTTTTCGTTATGCATGTTAGAAAGCAGAGCTTTCCTATATGAGAAATATGAGAATGTGAGAAAAAAGGAGTACCACAACACGCGGTACTCCCCTGATTCTTCTCATTAATCCTGCGGAATGATTTCTTTCTTATTATAAGAGCCGCAAGCCTTGCATACCCGGTGGGGCATCATTAACTCTCCGCACTTGCTGCATTTTACAAGGTTCGGAGCAGCCATTTTCCAGTTGGCTCTTCTTCTATCTCTTCTTCCTTTGGAAGATTTGTTCTTTGGGCAAATAGACATGTGTTCACACCTCCTTAAATTGGTTAAATATATCCTGGATAGCTGCCATTCTTGGATCTGGCTCTGTCTTCTGGCACTGGCATGGTGCCAGATTCAGATTCGCACCGCAACGCTTACAGATGCCTGCGCAATCCTCCCTGCACAAAACCTTCATTGGCCAGCTCACCAATATCTCTCCAAAAATAAGTTGATCTACATCCAGTTCTTTTCCTATCATGTAGCTTGTGCTCTCCTGCTCCTCGCTGTCTCCGGCTGCCAGCTTCTCCAGATCCATCTCCTTGAAGATCTCAATGGGGAACTGCGTGGCTACCTCTGTCAGGCAGCGGTCACAGGGGATATGGATCACAAGGCTTGTCACACCTTCGATTCTCAGGCGCTTATTCCCGAGGTTGGCAATACGGAGGGGAAATGCTTCCTTCTCCACAACAGGGAATTCTCCCAGGCGGGATGTAATATGCTCCAGCTCCAGGCAGACCTCCACCGTCCTGTCACGGTCCTCATTGGAAATAATATCTGATATATCTACTGTCATAACAGTCTCCTATCCACACTTGTTCTATTATACATACTCATCCGCGGTTTGTCAACAAGATTTTTCACCGGTTCAGGCACCAATTCAGGCATATGGCATAAAGTGCTATTTCACCAGTGCAACCGTCTCCCTGGCGATGGCAAGCTCCTCATTGGTGGGCAGGCAGTACACCTTCACCTTGGAACCCGGTGCAGAAATCTCCCGCTCCTCTCCGCGTACCCGGTTCGCCTCCCCGTCAATCTCCACACCCAGGTATCCCAGGTAGGCGCAGATGTCTGCTCGGGTGCTGACGCCGTTCTCACCAATGCCTGCGGTAAAGCAGATCACATCCACACCGTTCATGGCTGCCGTGTAGGCGCCTATGTACTTGGCAACCCTGTAATTAAATGCCTCCAGGGTCCGGATGCCTGCCTGGTCCCCCTTGTCTGCCGCATCCTCCAGGTCACGGAAGTCGCTGGAGATTCCCGACATTCCCTGAACACCGGACTTCTTGTTCACCATGGTCATAATATCTTCAAAGCTCATGCCCTCCTTCTTGGCAATCAGCTCCAAAGCGCCGGGATCCACATCGCCGGAGCGGGTTCCCATAATCAGGCCTTCCAGAGGTGTCAGGCCCATGGAGGTATCCACAGACTTGCCGTCCTTCACTGCACATACAGAGGCGCCGTTGCCCAGATGGCAGACAATAATCTTCAGGCTGTCGTAGGGCTTGCCCACGAGCTCTGCCGCCCGCTTGCTCACATAGCTGTGGGAGGTGCCGTGGAAGCCGTATCTGCGGACAGCGTATTTCTCATAATATTCGTAGGGAAGGCCGTACAGGTATGCCTTCTCCGGCATGGTCTGGTGGAATGCCGTGTCAAATACGCCTACCATGGGCACACCCGGCATCAGCTCCTGGCAGGCACGCACGCCGATCAGGTTGGCCGGATTGTGCAGAGGCGCCAGATCGTTGCAGCTCTCAACTGCGGCAATCACCTCATCCGTAATAATGGTGGAGCTTGCAAACTTCTCGCCGCCATGCACCAGCCTGTGGCCTACTGCCCCAATCTCGCCAAGGCTTCCGATCACACCGCTCTTCTCATTCACAAGTGCATCCAGCACCAGCTGAATGGCCTGGGTATGGGATGGCATCGGGCTCTCGGTGGTCTCCTTCTCACCGCCGGCCGGCTGATATACGATCCTGCTTCCCTCAATGCCAATCCGCTCACAAAGCCCCTTGGCAAGAACTGCCTCAGTGTCGGAATTGATCAGCTGGAACTTCAGGGAGGAGCTTCCACAGTTAATTACTAATACATTCATTTTAATACCCTTCTTTCTTAAAAATTCAGAAATGCCCCCAGAGCATTCCTATAACTCCACTCTGGCTCAGGAGGCCCGAGCCTCGCTTTCCTTCATTATACTCCATACAGCTGGCAGTGGCAAGGGAGAACTTGGCTATAGTTGGTATTTTTCTATAGTCCTGGATCAAATTTGAAATATACCATATCTTTCCAAATTATTGTACATTTTTGAATTTTTCGGAAGCGTAAATTGGCTAAGTCCAACTGAATGAAAATTATTTTGAAAGATATGAAATATTGTATTCAACTTATCTTCATATTTCTCACTTGGAAAGTCATTTATTAAAAATGTATGTAACCAAATTCCCGCTCTATCCATGTTATTAACAGTAGTCAAAATATCATCAGTTGTAATACCTTTATTCATTTCCTTTAATACATTTTCACTACATGACTCTATACCTACTAATAAGTACCGACAACCTTTATCATACATTTTTTTCAAAGCTCATAGGTAAATTTCTTATTAGCACGTATATATGCAAACCAAAAAAATTTATTATCTTCATCTATCGCATCACACATTTTTTCAATAAAGTGTACACTTAGTGCTTCGTCTATGAAATATATCATCTCTGTGTTATATTTCTTTCTCAAAACAGATATGTCTCGGAGCACTTTATTTACGCTTTTAACCCTATATTTTCCATCGTATCCGTAATCACAATCACAAAAAGCGCACTTTCCCCAAAAGCAACTACGCGATACATAATACGGTAGAATTCTTTTAGGAGAAGTATACATATCAAGATCCAAATCATCGTAGTCCGGAACCGGTAATTCCTCTATTGGAATTATGCATTTAGCAATTTCTGTTTTTATGATTTTTTTTCCGCTTTGTCCAAATATATGCAATTTGGTACTTCCCTTAAATCAGCATTGTTACTGATTGTAGTTATTAATTTATATAATGGATATTCGCCTTCATAAACAATGATACTATCTACATATTCAAATATTTTATGTTTTTCCGATAATTTGTACTGAATTTTAGAAAAACTATTTCCACCGACACAAATATGAAATTATAGCCTCTGTTTCTACATAAGAACTATTTTTCTAGTATATAAATTCTCATCATTATTATTATGTGAGATTGATAACACTGTTTTCTCTGTAAACCTGGATTCCATTAACAGCTTATTCTCTCCCATGTGTCATCATCTACATTTGCAATACTTTCGTCTAATAGTAAAACATCCGGATTCTTCAAACAAACCCTTGCCAATGCCACAGATAAACGTTCCGATTTACTCAAGCAGCTGCAATTTACTTGTAAATCATATGTATTCCAGCCCACTGATTTTAATGCGCTGATTTTTTCTTCGTATGTATACTCATTGTAAGGGTCTAAATTGTCAGACAGCGATTCGTCCAAAATAAAATTCTCTTGTGTTATCACACAAATTTTATCTCTCAACTCCTTTTTATCTATGTTCTTTATGTTGATTCCCTGAAAATATATATTTCCGTTATATGGAATCAAATTTTCCAAACAGTTAAATAAGGTTGTTTTTCCTATGCCAGATTCGCCTTGAATTAATACTCTTTCTCCTTTCTGTATATTGATACAGATTTTATCAAATATATATTGCCCTGATACATAACCGCCGGACACATTTTCAAAAACGATATCATACCCGCAATCTGGTATGTTGCTATAACGCTCTGGCTGTAAAGAATCCGCGCTGTACTCCCCCATCATTTCCATCCGCTTTAGAGATTCTATACCGATTTCCGCATGTCTTGCATTTCTTAACATATTTTCAAATTCCGAAATCATAGTAAGCATATACATGAAAATTACGGCAGCCAGTCCTCCATCCACATGAAATCTCCATGTCAGAATCATAAACACACCCAGCAAGCCATAAGCCGCCAAATCGATTTTTTGCAATTCATATCTATTGATGGCCTGTCTCGTGTATTCATAATTATATCCATTTCCCAGTGTTCTCTCCCATCTGTCAATAATGTATTCTTCCATATTTAATGCCTCTATTTCATGAATACCATTGTAAATATTATTTAGTACACCGGTACAATAATCCTTGCAGTAATTAGATTTTTCAAGAACAATATTCGTTACCTTTCTGCTTTCTTTTTGGGCTCTCATAAATACAGCAATAAAAACAACACCTGCAGCAGCACTTAAAATATGGAAGCTAACCATCATGATTATTGTCACTGATATATAGATAACCGCATCAAATACGTTCACAAAATAGTCTGCAATACTGTTATCCAAAATACTGATGTCCCTGGAAGCCGCAGAAAGTGCTTTTTTGATAAACGTATTATCTATTTTCTCATAATGTGCATTTAAAATATTTTTTATCAATCCCTCATGATATATCCGTCCCGCTTTTATATTTCCATTATACACAATATAGTAGCGCATGAAATTGACAATAAGACCGATCAATATAATCCCCAGGTATATCCCAACAAATTGTACGGAATTTAAGCTGAATGTCTGATATTCTGAAACAAAAAATTTGAGCAGGAAATCTGTTATTTGTACGCCGGTAAATAACAGAAGGAACAGCAGCAGCATTTTCTTTGCTGCGACACAGCCCAAATATTGTTTGAAAACCTTCCAGCCAGATTCTTCATTTTCATTCAAAGGTGCGCCGGCTTTATGAATGCTTTTGCTGTTTGTTTTATGGTATTCCCCTTTCAATACCTCCAACGGCTTATTTAAAACGAGATACTTATTTGCTATCAGGCTTCCAT
>CAJUQB010000072.1:22895-23851 GCA_910588285.1 uncultured Lachnospiraceae bacterium | reverse complement strand
CGAGGATGGAGAGCAGGCAGGCTACAATAAAGGAGAGCAGGCAGGCTATAATAAAGGAGAGCAGGCAGGCTATAATAAAGGAGAGCAGGCAGGCTACAATAAAGGAGAGCAGGCTCTGCTATGGTCGCTGATTCAGAAGAAGCGCAAAAAGGGAAAGAGCCTCCAGCAGATTGCAGAGGAATTGGAGGAGGATGTGGAGCGTATTCGGGAGATGATTGAGAAAATGCAGGGCTGAAAAACAAGCATACCCCGTTGTTTACGGCGGGGTTTTTAATTTTAATACTTTTAGATAATACTTATATAAAAGTATTGACAATACAAGAAATAAGAGGTAAAATAAACCCAAGAAAGAAGAAAGTAGGATTAAGACAAAGGAGGTTTTTCCATGAAGACAAGTTTTAGCACCGAGGTAGTGGATCTGGACCGGCAGGCCCCCAACCGGAATAAACGGGAGAGTAAGTATTTCTGGGATGAGCTGTACGCTCTGATTGCGGCAGGCGGATTTTTGGGGATTGAAATTCCCTATGAGCCAAAATGGGATTTTGGCGGGCGTTCCGGTGTGCCAAGGAGTATGCGGTCCATCCAGATGAAGTTCCAAAACCCGCAGGGATACCTGGCATTTCTTAAAGAGCAGGGAATCGGGTCCGTGGACTGTGTGCATCTGGATTCCGCGCTGTTCTGTGCCGGAGCACCGGAGATGTATCTGGGGGCGCTGGGACATTTTGCAAAAGAGGCCCTGGAATTTGCCGCTGGCTTAGAATGCCCGGTATTGACAGTTACGGTTACACCGCCCCTGTATGCAGTGCGGGGACTGCTGACCGGAAGGGAGGATATGGGGGAGTCTGAGTTTGCCGATCAGCTGGCAGAGCTGCTGAAGGGCCTGGCGAAGCAGGCAGAAGCAGCGGGTGTTACCCTCTGTGTGAAGAACCCCTATTGGGGGCTGTTCCGTGGCGAAG
>CAJUQB010000072.1:14951-22885 GCA_910588285.1 uncultured Lachnospiraceae bacterium | reverse complement strand
ATATTGGGCTTCCTGGAAAAGCTTCCAAAGACCGTGAAGCTTGATCTTGACACGGCCCATCTTCAGATTGCAGGTGTGGATCCGGCGGAGGTGATCCAAAAGGCAATGGGAAGAATCGGCGTGGTACATTTTACGGACACGGCCTTTGTGGACGATCAGGAGGCATATCTGCAGCCTCTGCCAGAGTTCCCGGCAAAGACTGCCACCAAGGTATTTCGGGATATCGGAGACGGAAGGGTGGACCTTGTCTCCCTGTGGAAGGCATTGAAGGAAACCGGATATGAAGGAACTGTAGTGTTCAATTGCCGCAATTCCTATGACATATACCGCTCTATTTTGCGGACAAGGAGCTTTATCAACCGAAGTTTAATACCAGCAGGGTATACAGAATAGGAGGTGCTTGAGATGACAAATATGAGATTATCACACATGAGTCACTGGAAGACCGTTCCCTATAAGCAGATTGACAACTTCCGTGATTTTTACTACGAGGATAAGACAAATATGGCCTATTATCAGGATTGGGATCGGATTCTGCGCTATCACAAGGCCACGGGCTATGAGGGCATTGAGCTGGCGCCCTGGGACCTGACAGAAATTCTGGGTCTCTTTGGGACGCCCCAGGAGTATACGGCCTTTGCAAAGGAGCGGGGCATTGCGGTCAGCGGCATGTTCCACAGTGCGGATGATTCCCAGATCCCGGAAAAGCATGACGAGGTACTGGCAGCGGCCAGGGATGCCATAGACACCCTGGAGAAGTTTGGGGGAAAGCATCTGAATATGTGTCCGGCCCGGAATTATTGTGTCCATGGCCCCTTGCAGGAAGAGGACTTAAAGGCAGCGGCCAGGGTGATCAATGAGATTGGCGCTTATGCTCTGGATCATGGCATCCAGGTGGGGCTCCACAACGAATTTTTCTGCGCGGTCAATAAGGAGAACCACAGAAGATTCCTGGAGCTGACAGATCCCAAGAGCGTTTTCTACTGTCTGGATACTGCACAGATCGCGCTGATGGGAGACGACCTTTTAGATTTTTATGATACCTATGCAGAGCGCATCTGCACCTTCCACCTGAAGGACACGGCGTCCATGGGCGTGCCGGATGAGATACGTTACGGTATGGATCCGGAGATTCGGGATGATGGCTGGCGCTGGTTCTGGGAGCCGGGAGAAGGTGTGCTGCCCCTGGAAGAGCTGTGGAAGCTGTTGAAGAAGCACAATTTTAAGGGTTGGGTGACGATTGAGGATGACGGAGCGCCAGATTATCTGGCTGCCATGGCTCTGTCCTCTTACGACTTCCATGAGGTACTTGGAAAAATCTATAAATAAAACTATAATTATAAATTAAATGTATATATAAATTATTGTAAAAGGAGAGAATATGATGAGCAGGAAAATCGGAATCGGAATTATCGGATGCGGGACCATCGCGGACGTGTACATGACAAATCTGACACAGCATTATGAAAATGTAGAGCTTGTGGCAGTGGCAGATCTATATCTGGAAAAGGCACAGCAGGCAGCAGAGAAATTCTCCGTACCCAGGGCCTGCGGCGTGGAGGAACTGCTGGCTATGGAGGAGATTGAGATTGTACTGAACCTGACCGTCCCGGCAGCCCACTACAGCGTCAACATGCAGATTTTAAATGCAGGGAAGCACCTGTACTGTGAGAAGCCTCTGACACTGGATTTTGCAGAAGCCAGGGAGGTTGTGGAGACAGCCAGGGAGAAGGGGCTGATGGCAGTGTCCGCACCGGATACCTTCCTGGGGGGCGGTGCCCAGACCTGTCGGAAGCTTCTGGATGAGGGAAGGATTGGGTCTGTATGCGGATTTACCGCAAATATGATCTGTGCCGGCCATGAGCTGTGGCATCCGGCTCCGGGCTTCTACTACAAGAACGGCGGCGGCCCCATGTTTGATATGGGCCCCTATTACCTGACCACTCTGATAACACTTCTTGGCCCCATCAAGCGTGTGGCCTGCTTTATCACCACTGGCCGCAGGGAGCGGAATATCCTGGGAGCTATGACACAGACTGAGGTGCCAACGCATTACAGCGGGATTGTGGAATTTGCCAGCGGCGCCACCGGCAACATCAACATGAGCTTTGACGTGTGGGATTCCACCCTGCCCTGTCTGGAGCTCTACGGAAGCAAGGGGTCCATGACCGTACCGGATCCCAATGCCTTCGGCGGCCAGGTTTCCGTTTTTGACGGGGAGAAGCTGGAGCAGGTTGTCGGAGCCGTCACGGAGCCCCATCCGGCCAAGATCATCACCATGATGACCAAGCGGGAGGGCTGCAGAGAGACCTTGGAGCCCATGTTCCCGGCAGATCCGGATCCCAGGTGCAACATGCGGGGCCTGGGGGTATCGGATATGGCCCAGGCCCTGATTGACGGGCGTCCGGCAAGGCTAAGCCCCCAGGTTTCCCTCCATGTGGTGGAGGCCCTTAATGCCTTTGCGGTGTCTGCCAAGGACGGATGCATCTATGAGATGACCACCACCTGCCAGCGGCCGGAGCCCATGGGACAGAATTGGGGGCTTTGGGAGGTACACTGATCCAAGTTTTGATATCTGGTTACATTGATGTTGGGGTCACATAGGGCTTTTTTCATTGTGTCTGGCAAATTGCACAAATTGTATTCCTCTTTTATTCCGGTTCCGAACCTAAGAGCCTCTAAATGTTCTGGGGAAAGCTGTCATAACCGGACACAACCGCCCTCTATGCGCCCTCCATGGCGCAGATCGGGCTTTCGCCGGCATCCGTGCCGCCGAATTGCTGTTTCATGGGCAGAACATTAAGACGCTCTAAGCTTCTCCACAGTCACAAATCAGAATAAAATTTGTGCAATTTGCCAATATCAGTTCTGAAAAGCCCTATGTGACCCCAACATCTTACATTTCATGGATCAGGAATGCGCACAGGCTGTGCAGGGTCTGCCCCAGCGAGGCGGGGGTATTCCGTGAGAATAGATTTTGGTGTGAGTTATTTTCTATGGAGGGATACTTTGACAAAAGTATCCCTCCATGCTATGATTATAAAATGACATCAGTGCCAAGCGGTCAATAAATCCGATGCAAACTCGTCTGCAAGAGAATTTTTGAACCTGGGCCCTGTAAAAAAACCGAAAAGTAGTCATTATTCGTAGAAAATGGAGCAGTAGACAGATGGAAGCAAAGACCAACAGCGATGTGCGCAGCAACAATCGGAAGCGGCTGGTGAACCTGTTGTTTATGCAGGGGGAGATGACCAAGCAGGAGATGGTGGGAAGGCTGGATATGAGCCTTGCCACGGTGAATTATCTGGTGCGGGAGCTGACGGAGCGGGGACTTCTCACCGCAGGGACTGCCAAGGATTCCACCGGCGGGCGCAAGCCGGTGTGCATCTGCCCGGTTTACGATGCCAGGTTTTCCGTTGGGGTGGAGGCGGCCAGCGACGAGCTGCATCTGGTGCTGCTGGATCTGGGCGGACATATTCTGGCAAAAGAGACTGTGCCCATGAAGCAGGAAAATACCTGCGTCTACTGGCAGCAGGTAGGGAAGCGGATCCGGGCCTTTGGAGAGGAGCATAAGATTGACAAGGAGAAGCTTCTGGATGTAGGCATCACATTGGGCATCACCATGCAGGACGAACGTCTGGTGGAGCGGAGCCCGGGCTATTCGGAATTTGTGATGGATCTTGCTGCTGCCCGGGAGGGGCTGGACATGCCGGTGCATTTCCGCAACAGCACCAAGATGGCTGCAGTGGCCCACTGCTGGCAGGGGACGCGCCAGGGCAGCTTCATCTATGTGAACCTGGGGCAGAAGGTCTCGGGAGCCTTTGTCCATGAGGGGAATGTGCTGGATTTTGCAGGCCTCAATGGGGAGCTGGGCTGCATGCTGGCCTTGGGGGCGCCAAAGGCGCAGTATCTGGATGAGATTCTTTCCCGGGAGGCCCTCTGCCAAAGGTCGGGCAGCCGGAACCTGGCGGAGTTCTTTGACAGGCTGAAGGCTCAGGAGCCGGAAATCTGTGCATACTGGGAGACATATCTGGGAGACTTGAGCGCATTTTTGTATAATCTGTACTGTATGTTTGGCTGGAGGATTGTGATTGGAGGCTCCAGCAGTCCTTATCTGGCGGAGTACCTGCCGGCTGTGGAGGAGCAGATACGCCGGCATTACCCCTTTGAGGGGCCGAAGGACAGGATTTTATCCACCTCTGTGCTGGGAGAATATGGCGCGGCGGTTGGAGCTGCCATGCTGCCGGTGGATCAGTATCTGGAATTTAAAATATAGAGGACAGGAAGCAAAAAAAAGCTATTGCATGGCAGGCAGTAGCTTTTTTCTTGTGCAAATGTCTGAAAAAATTTAGAGATCTTAATATTGTTGCAAAATAATTAAGAAACAGTGAGAAAAGAAGTGGAAACCATGTCAGAAAAAGAAGATAAAAGGAAAAATAACAGATTGATAAAAGAGGGCATGGATTGAGAAGCAGAGAAGCTGGGGACAGGATGAAAGATTGGAATGACCAGGGGAAGAAGGAAAAAGCTTAATATTTTATGGAAAATATTAAGATTATGAAAAAACGGCAATGGGAAACAGAGGCTTTTGGAAAAGAGAAAATCAAACAAAAGGAGGCGAAAAAAAGCTATGAATCAGGAGGATTAGTAAGAAAAAATGACGTATAATGACACAACAAAAAGAAGGAGGTTCTTGTATGAAAAGAAAAATTGTATCAGCGCTATTGGCTATGGCTATGACAGCGGCACTTTTTGCAGGCTGTGGCTCTGAGGAAGACACCAGCGGCCCGGCGCAGGAAACAGGGGACCGGCAGGGCGCAGAGAACCAGGGGGACACCGAGGGGGCAGGAAGATACGGATGGAACAGAAGGAACGGAAGGAGAGGAAAGTCAGGCAGAGGATGAGGAGGTAGCCGAGATCCGGGTAGCCCTGATGAGCTTTAGTCCTACGGAGATGGACGTGCAGCAGCGTGTCCAGGATGCCATCAATGAGAAGCTGGAAGAGATGATTAATGTGAGGGTAGAGCTGGTATGGTCTACTGCTGATTATGGGCAGCAGCTGCCCATGATGCTCCAGGCCGGAGAGGATTTGGATCTGGTGATGTTTACCCCCATTCCGTCAGCAGGATTTTCTTCCCTGATGTCCCAGGGCCAGCTGATGGATATTACGGATTATATTGAGGAATACGGGCCGGATATCAAGGCAGTTCTGGGCGAGGAAGGTCTGGCTGCCACCAGCAGGGAGGGCCGCATTTACGGCGTAGGAGGCAATATGTGCCACTACGGCGGAGAAGGGATCGCCATGCGCAAGGATGTGCTGGAGGATATTGACATGGTGGAGAAGTTCGAGAACATGACTACCTGGACCGAGCTGGAGGAGATCCTGACCGCTGCAGTAGCGGCAGGCCATGGCGGCGTGATCAATTCCGATGCAGAGGGCTCCTGCATCACCCCGCAGCCTTTTATGAACGGTTCCGACAAGCTGGAGGAGGCCTACTGGGTAGATGTGGTGGGCGACGGCAACCAGCAGGTATATGTGGATCCGGCGGATGATAAGGTGAAGTGCTTTTTTATGAATGAGGATTACAAGGCTTCCCTGATCCGGGCCGGCGAATGGTATGACAAGGGTCTGATCTACAAGGACGCTGCCACAGCCGAGGATTATGCGGCCACACAGCTGAAGAACCAGGTGGGCTCCTGTCTGATCAACGCACAGGAGTTCGGCTGGGAAGGAACCCTGACATCCTCTGTTCAGGCAGAGGTAATGATGAAGTTTACCGGCGCCTTTAGCAAAACTGCAACAACCTCCTACACCAAGTTTGGCTATGGGGTGCCGGTAACCTCCAAGGAGCCGGAGGCAGCCATAAAGTTCCTGAATCTTATGTACAGCCAAAATGAGATTCATGATACTCTGGCCTGGGGTGTGGAAGGCATCGACTGGGTGAAGAATGAGGACGGGACAGCAGGCTACCCCAATGGCGGGGACAGCTCTGAGTACCACAAGGCAGATTTCCTCTTTGGCGATATCCTGACCGTCACCCCCTGGGCGGACAGCGGTGCAGGCGTAAGGGAGGAGCAGGCATCCCTTAATGCGGAGGTGGAATTCTCCAAATATATCGGCTTTGCTATTGACAATACCAATGTAGTCAATCAGGTGACTGCCTGCCAGAATGTGATGAATGAGTTTAAGCCCATGCTTTCCTCCGGCGTATACGGCGCGGACGGAACAGAAGCCAAGTACGAAGAGTTTATGACAGCCTTGGAGGCAGCCGGAATCAATGAGATTTTGGAGGAATACCAGAGCCAGCTGGATGCATGGCTCGCGTCTAACCAGTCATAATAGAGACTATTGCCAAGAATAAAAAAGGAATCTTAAAATTTTAATAAAAATTTTAAGATTCCTTTTTCGATGTTCTTTTTTTAAGAGGAAAAAAAAGAGGAATTAACAGAAGGAATTTAGAATTTTGCACAAAAAAGACGGTGCATTTTTCCGAAAAAATAGTTATAATAGTAGTGTCGGCTGGCAGAAGCCGGCAAATCATACAGGAGGGACAGCTATGACACAAGCAGAGCAGAACAAAAAGCTGATTGAGGACTTCTATCGGGAATTTTTCAACGGACATGATGTGAATTCCGCCTTGAAATATGTCAGGGAGGATTACATCCAGCATAACCCCGGTGTGGATCAGGGAAGGGCGGCGCTGATGGAAGCCTTTGGCCAGAAGTTTCAGGAATGGCCGGATTTCAAGCTGGACATCAAGATGATGATCTCGGATGAGGATATGATCGCTGTTTACCTGAAAAACGTGGATTCGGAAGGCAATACCAAGTGCAGGGTCGTGGATATCTACCGGATTCAGGACGGCAGGCTGGCGGAGCACTGGGATGTGCTGCAGCCGGTGTAGGAAACGTATTCACAAGAAGGAGGATAAGAGAATGAAGATTTTAGGAATTTCCTGGGGAAGGAACATGCACAACTGTGACATCGTTGTGAAGCAGGCGCTGATGGCAGCCAAGGAGGCAGGCGCAGAGGTGAAGTTTATCAACACAATGGGCATGACCATCCGTCAGTGTACCGGATGCGGGGCCTGCTCCCGTTCCAGAGACGCAGGCGGACAGATCAAGTGCGTGATGAAGGACGACTATCTGGCGTTGGAGCATGAGGTGCTGGAGGCAGACGGTATCATCACCGCCGCACCGGTGTACGCATTGGCTCCCTCTGGACAGATGAAGTGCTTCATCGACCGTTTTGGGGCAGCCCATGACCGTGCTTCCGCTACGGCAGAGCAGGAGAAGCGTATCAAGGAAGGCGCAGAGGAGATGCTGGATGAGCGCGTATTCAAGAAACAGTATGTGGCTTACATCTCCGTAGGCGGCGCCCACACCCAAAACTGGGTATCCTTGGGCCTGGTGAATATGGGGATCTTCGGTATCTCCACCTGTATGATCCCGGTAGGCCAGATCGATGCTTACGATATGGGACACCGCACCAACCCGGTACTGGATCCGCCCTTCATGGAGAAGATTGCAGGGCTGGGCAAGCACATGGTGGCCTGCGAGGGCAAGGAGCGTGAGGAGATCGAGTTCTACGGCGAGCAGGGCGTATGTCCGGTGTGCCACAACAACCTGATCACACTGTTTGACACCGTGAATGTAGAATGTCCGCTGTGCGGCATCCGCGGCACCCTGAAGGTAGACGGGGAGAAGGTTCATGTAGAATTCTCCGAGGCAGAGCAGAAGCGTGCGAGAGGCAAGATGGACGGTCTCTGGGAGCATCACTATGAGCTTAAGGATATGATGAAGGTGATTATTCCTAAGCTGGAGGCCAATAAGGAGACGCTGCCCAAGCTGATGGAGCCCTTCAAGAATTTCAAGGATACATATTAAAATAAAATCAATCAAAAAAGATTTGTCATATATTTTGTAAAAAAATGT
>CAJUQB010000072.1:0-14941 GCA_910588285.1 uncultured Lachnospiraceae bacterium | reverse complement strand
CAATTAACTAATTTGCAATCAGCTTCGGATTGCAAATTAGTTATAGGTAGATTTAATTAATGACATAACATGAAAAAGAATCCTGCCTTGCAGGATTCCCCGCCTGCGGCGGATCGCCTTAGCGATATATTTCCCTTCCGCCGCAGTGCGATCCCGCCCGAAGGGCTTTTTATATAGGAAATCCGGAGGAATTTCCTATATCACAAGAAATACCGCTGGATAGCAGCTGACAGGAGCCGCTGCCCAGCGGTGTTCTCATATGAAATTTTGCTTGTAAAGGAGGAGATAGCAATGGTTCAGACGAAATACGGGAAGGTGGAAGGCCAGCAGATGTGCGGCTATACCGTTTATAAAGGGATTCCCTATGCCAAGCCGCCGGTGGGAGCGCTCCGCTGGAAGGCGCCCCAGGAGCCGGATTGCTGGGAGGGTGTCTATGAGGCAAAAACCTTTGGCAATATGGCACCCCAGACCCTTCCGGAGGAGGGGCATCCCATTATGGGACGGTTCAAGAAGGAATTCTACAGCGATGAAGCCTTCATCCCCAAGATGAGCGAGGATTGTCTGTATCTGAATATCTGGGCGCCGGATCAGACCGGGGAGAAGCTTCCGGTGGCCTTCTGGATCCATGGAGGCGGCTTCGGAGGCGGTTATGGCAGTGAGATGGAGTTTGACGGGGAAGCCTACTGCAGCAGGGGCGTGATCCTGGTTACCATCAACTACCGTGTGGGCATATTCGGCTTCCTGGCCCATCCATGGCTGACAGCTGAGAGCAGGCAGGGGATTTCCGGCAATTATGGGATCCTGGATCAGATTGCAGCCCTGAACTGGGTCTGGGAGAACATTGAAGCCTTCGGAGGAGATCCGGAGAATATCACGGTGTTCGGCCAGTCGGCAGGCAGTATGAGCACCCAGGTGCTGGTATCCAGCCCCCTGACAAAGGGCCGGATCGCCAAGGCCATCCTCCAGAGCGGCCTGAACTGTGAGCTTGGCTTTGCCTATACCCCCACCCTGGCGGAGGAGGAGCAGATTGGCGAGATGTTTGTGGAGTCTGTGGCCGCAAAGAGCCTGGAGGAGCTGCGGAGCCTGTCGGTGGAGCAGATCATGGAAGGGAAAGGAAAGCTGGACGCAAAGACCTGGGAGATGGGAAAGGGAATCGTTGTGGTGCCCAATGTGGACGGATATGTGCTGACAGACACAGTAGACGAGGTGTATCAGAAGGGAACCATGCACAGGATCCCCTACATGGCCGGATGCGTTACCGACGACCTGGGGACAAAGCCAGAGGAGCTGGCGGACGGGGATCCGGGAGATATCCTCAAGGAGTGCAGGGCCTGGTGCATCCGTCAGGAGGAGGCAGGCAATCCGCAGGCCTTTGCCTATCATTTTGCCCGCCGGCTTCCGGGGGACGAGTGGGGGGCGTTCCATTCCGCGGAGCTGTGGTATACCTTTGGGACGCTGCACCGCAGCTGGAGGCCCATGGAGGAGCAGGATGATAAGATCAGCAGGAATATGCTGGACTGCTGGACCGGCTTCATGAAGACGGGAAATCCAAACGGCGTGAAAGAGGCGGGCTGGAAGCCCTGCACCAGAGCGGATGCTTTTGTCAAGGTATTTTGCTAAGAGCCGTCCCGGGCCGTTAAGGCCAGAGATCAGGAGCTTTCCCGGGCCGTTAAGGCCAGAGATCAGGAGCTTTCCCGGGCCGTTAGAACACCCGGGAGAATTCATAAAACACCAGCTCATGGGAATCCAGGGTCAGATCAATGGTCAGGGTCTCTGTGCTGGTAATATAGTAAATATCCTGTCTGGGGATGGAGGTCTGCTTGAAATAGCGGCTTTCATCCTCTTTCAGGTTCAGGAGGGTATGGAGCAGATGGGGGGCCGTGGTGGGATAATTTTCCAGGGTCCGAAGATGCTTGTCCAGCACGCTGCCATAGATGCGGTTTAAGGTATAGCGGACCACCTTGTAGCGGCCGGCCGGAAAATCGCCGCAGGCAAAATGGATGGTCAGGGGCTCCTCCGGCCGGAAGATTTCGTAGGTGCGCTCCATGGGAACCGGCTCCCAGGAATTGGTGCAGAAGGCGTCGCTGAAATGGGTGTAGTGGTAAAACAGCACCTGGAACTGGTTCCTGGAATTGCAGGTCAGGATATAGGCATCTCCCTTGGAGATCAGCCGTTTGCCCAGCCGGGCCAGGAAGGAATAGCCATGGAGGGCAGGCTTTGGGACACCGTCCTCTGAGATCAGGCTTGCCCCGGGATAGTAGATGCTGCTGGGAATGGAAATATCCGCGCTGCTGTCCCAGAAGCTCAAATAGGCCACATTGCTGCAGCTGTCTATGAGAGACAGCATATTATGGCACAAAAAGCAGGCCTGGAACACAGAGTCCACCACATAATTCTCCAGGGCTACGGAGGAGCCGAATTCGGTAAGAAAGATGGGCTGATCCCGGTAGCTGGTATCCTTTAAAAAGTTCTGATATTTCATAAAAAGATCATGGATATGGCTCCCTCTGGGGGAGAGGATCCCCTGGCTGTCCACCAGGTCGTTGACCGTAAAATCCTGCGTCTCATAGCTGAAGCCATAGAGGGAGATAAAGTCAAAGACAATCTCCCTCCGGGCTGCCTCCCGGATAAAATCCGTAAACCGCTGCAGGGTGGCGCACATGTTAAAGCCGGGGCCCCCTACCGCGCATTCCGGCAGGAGCCCTTTGATCAGGCGGTAATAATTCTGGTACTGCATAAAATACAGATCAAAGGAATCCGAGTATTCCAGATTGGTTCCATGCTTGAGCCAGAATTCAAAGCGCCACTGGGACATGTAGCTGCGGCCGTAGCGCCGGATGCAGTGAGTGAGCAGCTCTGACAGGAGACGGCCATAGTATTCCCCGGTTTTCTCCGGGTGAAAAATGCTGTCCCAGTAAGGGGTGTTGGCGTAGATATGGTTTTTCCGGGGCTTGCTGGCCAGCTCTACGAAGGGGATCACATGGGCCTGGTAGAAAAATTCCAGAATATCGTCCAGGGTGGTAAAATTAAATTCCCCGGTTTCCTGATCCAGATACACGATCTCCTCGGAAAAAATATCGGTGAAGCGCACATATCGAACCGGAATACACCGCTGATATTCCAGAAAATTGTTGTGGAAAGAGATCTTGAGAGCCTCCTCCAGGGAACCGATGTTGATGGTGTCGCACCAGGGCTTTTCGTAGGGCCGCTCTGCCAGGGCCGAGGTGTGGATGGACAGGACCAGAGGCTGGGGGCTGGAGACCTCCAGAATCCAGGGGATCTCAGCGGAGGCCGGTTCCGGGGGTGATTCCTGATAGCAGGCCCGGTAGTTTCCGGGGGAGGTTCCGTATTTTTCCCGAAAGGCACGGTGGAAGGCAGCAATGTTGGGAAAGCCGTTGTTCAGGGCAATGGCAGTGATGGAGTCCTCGGTGTGCACCAGCTGGGCATGGGCATTCTCTAAACGGATCCTGGTCAGGTAGTGGCTGAAGGTGCAGCCTAAGTGCTTTTTGATGAACTTGGACAGATACTGGGGGCTCAGAAACATGCGGTCCGCCAGCATCCCCAGAGAAATGGGCATGTGGTAGCTGGTGTGCAAATACTGGCGGATAGCAGTGATGCGGTTTTGGATCAGCTGCTCCGAGGTGCTGGTTTCCCGGGTGTCGGACGACACGAACTGCTTTTTCATCATATCCGCCAGCTCGAAGATCAGGGCCAGCAGGGCATAGTGGTTGTCCTCAGTGTAGAAAACGGAGCAGATGCGGATCATCAGCTGGTGCAGCTGCTGATAGCCCCGGTGGGGGCCGCCCACAGAGCAGCAGGAAAAATGCTGTCCCGGCTCCAGAAGCCCGGAGAGAAAATCCGATCCGATCCGCACGCCCAACAGGGTGCAGGGCGCTGTGGCAGAGCAGGTATAGCCCTGTCCGGGCTCCAGCAGAAGCACATCCCCGGTCTGCAGGAGGACGGTTTGGTCTGTTTCCTGATATCGGATCTGGACAGCTCCCTGCTGGGGAGAGATCAGCTGCCAGGAATCCGGAATAAAATGGTTATCTCCCAGGACATGATTGATTTTTGCGCCAAAGTCGAGAGAAATATGCTGGTTGATGTACATGGTAAGGGCCTCCTAGCGGTATGGTTCCAAGAGATACAGCTTGGCTTCATTGATGTTCAGGGTAGTCTGCAGGACATAGGAGTCCTCCAGCTCCTCTGTGTGAATCTGCATAAAGGGAATGCTTTTGGCTTTCAGGTACTGTACTTCATCCGGGGTGATGCTGACCGAATGGTTCAGCTGCCCCCAGATATGAAGAACGTTTCCGTGGTTTAAATCCATGGAGTATTCCCGAATCCGGTAGCGGCCGGGAATCAGCTCCTTAAGAGTCAGGGCCAGACGCAGCGGCTTGGTGTCCTCAAAGGCAGA
Source organism: uncultured Lachnospiraceae bacterium (assembly GCA_910588285.1). Lineage (GTDB taxonomy): Bacteria > Bacillota > Clostridia > Lachnospirales > Lachnospiraceae > 14-2. The sequence goes on along the minus strand of CAJUQB010000072.1, from coordinate 10,527 downwards.
GTAGGGATAATGCAGAAGCTCCCGGTTCATGGGGGAGGATGCGAAACTCTGCTTCAGGTTGCCGCAGTGGTAGGCCAGGATCTGGATGCAGTCCTCCGGGGAGACGGTTGCAATGTAATGGGCCCCCCGTTTGAGCAGCCGAGAGCCCAGAAGATTGAGGAAATCATGGGCATAGTAGGCAGGCTTTGGGATTCCGTTCTTGGTCAGCAGGCCGTTTCCGCCAAAGAGGGGGGAGTTGGGGGTGCCGTATTCTAAGGACAGATCCGTGGCCAGCCAGAACCCCAGGCCGTCTACCACCCCCAGGTTCTGGATGGCCTGATGGAAGATGTAGGTGGCCGGATATGTGGAATCATTGACATAATTCTCCAGGCTGATGTGGGCGCTGTATTCTGTCACATAGAGGGGCGTCTGGGAAAAGCCAAGCTCCCCCAGGATGGATTTCCATTCCCGAAGCTTCCCCTCCATGGTGGAAAAGGCGGCGACAGCCCGGTAGCCGCTGGGGGCATCTTGATTGTCCCCGGGCAGATGGGAGTAAGGAAAATAGTAGGCGGAAATAAAATCCGGCGGGTATGCGGAGCCGGCCAGGGGCCGGAGCAGCTCCAAAAGCCGGTGGGAGGACAAAAATCCGTTAAAGCCCGGGCCACCCAGGCAGGTCTCAGGCGCCAGCTCCTTTATAATGCCGGCAGTCTTCTGGAACCGTTCTGCGAATACCTCCGGCGGCTCTAAAGAGGACAGGTTCACGTTGTAGCGCCGCCACAGCTCGAATCTCCAGGTGTAGAATTCGTCAAAGCCGTATCGGGTGATACAGGATTTGACAAATACCGGGAGGATCTCATAGAAAAAGGCATCATATGCTTCCGTGGATAGGTAGGTGCGGTAATCCACAGGATTCTCGTCCGGAGCCTTATAGAGACAGAAGGGCTTCACGTCAATGTCAAAAAAGGGCTTCAGGCCAATACTGCGCATAAAATCAATCAGCCGGAACAGGCGGGAGAAATCATAAGTCTTTTTCCCGTTAATGAGGTAGATTCGGACCAGGGAAAATACCTCGGTACAGCGGCCGTAGGTAAAATGCAGGGCTGCCTGGAGCTCCGTCAGCTGGTTGCGGAAGGCAGGCTTTTCATAATCACCGGCGCTGCCCAGATTGATGAGGAAGCGCCAGATCGGCTTGACGGGCAGGTCGGGAACCAGCAGAATCTCCTCCTGCTCCCGAAGGGCCGCCTTGTAGAGGGCATTGGGGGCGGGCGTATAATTCATATAATTAAATATATAATCCAACACCAGAGAGGCATTGGTAATGAGGATGCCGAAAGGGGAGCCATATAGTTCCTTTGCAGCCTGCATTTCCAGGCGGAAATCCTCTGCCGTTCTCTTGGCCTCCTTCTCAAAGCTGTGGAGGAAGGAGCCCTGGTTGGGAAAGCCGGACAGCATGGCGATCTTGTTTAAGGGCTCTGCAGAATAGCGCAGCAGCACCCGGGCGGTATCCAGCCGAAACTGATTCAGGTAATCCTGGAAGGTCAGCTGCAAATGCTTTTTGACGAAGCTGGACAGATACTGGGGGGTATAGCCCAAGGCCCTGGCAGCATCGTTCAGGGAGAGGGCTTCCGTGTAATGGCCGGAGAGGTATTCCTCCAGCTGACGGAGCTTTGCCGCTGTTTTGTCAAAGCCCTGCCCCTGCAGCTGGGGAGGAGGCGTCATACAGTGGCGGCAGAGATAATCCAGCAGCTCATAGGCCTCTGCATAGACGCTGCAGGTGTTCTCGGGATCCTGAATGAGGCAGCGGGAGATCAGGCTGGCAATTCTGGTGCTTAAGGCAGTTCGCTGCTCAGGCTGGGTATCGCAGTAGAAGGGCTGGATTCTATGCCGGGAACGCCCCAGGGCATTCTGCATAAAATAAGGATGGAATTCCACGTAGAGAATCAGGGCGGCATCAGAGGCATTCAGCCGGTATTCCGTCTCCTCCGGCAGGTACAGCAGATCGCCCCCTGCCATCGGATAGCGGCAGTCGGGGAGAAGGACAGACAGCCTGCCGCTTAAAAGACACAGAAACCGTGTGGTTTCATGGATCAATGTCTGTTGGCCGGAAAAATAGTACATTTCATAGTGGATCATCGGTATGTCTGTAATAAGGTGTATCATACTGCCCTCCGTAGGATGCTTGTGCTGTCTGCTCATACTGCCTGCTCATACTGTCTGCTGGTGCTGCCTGCTCATACTGTCTGCTGGTGCTGCCTGCTCGTGCTGCCTGCTTCATACTTATTTCATGCTGTCCTTCATCACGCGCAGTACATTGCGGTAGAAGATTTTCTCAATCTCGCTCCCGGTAAAGCCTTCCTTCTCCAGGGCGTCTGCCAGAAGCTGCATCTTGGAGCAGTCGCTGATCTCCAGATTGCCAAAGATGCCGTCCAGGTCGCTGCCAATCCCCACGCATTCAACTCCGCCCACATCTGCAATATGGCGGGCATGCATGGCCATCCGGGCTGCCGTGCTGGTCTTGCTGGTCATGTCCTCATTCAAGAATTCCGGGGCAAAATTGATTCCGGTGACGCCGCCGGCATTGCCAAGCACCCGAATCTGATCATCCGTGAGGTTCCTGGGATGGGGGCAGAGGGCAGTGCAGTTGGAGTGGGTTGCCGCAAAGGGCTTTTTGCAGATGTCCGCCACATCGTAGAAGCCGCCCTCCGACAGGTGGGAGACATCCACCAGCATCCCCAGCTCCTGCATATAGGACACCGCCTCCCGGCCAAAGGGAGTCAGTCCGGCCCTCATGATCTTCTCCTCCCTGGAGTTGGGGGAACCGAAGCAGTTGGGGAAATTCCAGGTCAGGGACAGGGCACGGAAGCCCATGTCATAGAACCGCTTCAGATTCTCCAGCTTACCGTCCACGGCTCTGCCCTCCTCCATGGTGAGGACCGCAGACATTTTGCCTGCTGAAAGGTTCCGTTCCACATCTTCTCCATTGTAGGCCATGCAGATGAGATCCTGGTGCTTTTTAACATTTTGAAACAGGAAGGAGGCCAGGGTTTTGATGTATTCCTCATCCGGCAGGGGCGTGATGTTCAGCATGCGAAAGCCCTCCTGGGGCGGAAGGAATACGGCAAAAAACTGCGCCAGCTGGCCGCCGGCCTTCATCCGGGTGAAATCAACGGAGGTAACGGCAGAGTCCTTCAGATCCGCCTCCTTCTGGTTCAGGGTCAAAAGCTGCATCAGCGAGTCACAGTGCATATCAATAAATTGCATAGAATTACTCCTTTCAAAAATTATGTCGGAATGACAGAAAACACGATTATTTACTAAATAAATTTTAAACGCTTTTGCCCAAATAGTCAATCTTGTTTCCGGGAACCGGATTTACAAGTTTCGAAAAAAGAGGTATGATAGTGGAAGATGCCTGCTTTTCCGGAAGCTTTTTCAGAAGACGGGGGAGAAGACATGCATGTATTACAGATCAGAGAAAAGAGGGAAGAGCCGTGAATGTATTGCAGAACCTGGTGGAGCTCTATAACCACCTGCCCATGGACAGCACATATCGGGAGGTGGCAAAGGGGATCCTGACCCATTTGGAGGAGGTGGCGGACGCTACCATCTATGATGTGGCGGAGCTGACCTGCTCCTCCAGGACCACAGTCTGGCGGATGATCCAGAAGATGGGGTATGGCAGCTATTCGGAGTTCCGCCATGCCCTGAAGCAGTCAGTGAGCCATTATTCCTATTATAACCGGCTGCTGCCAATGGAACAGGAGGGGGAGCCGGTGGAGGCGGTGTTTGCCGCCCAGCTGAAGGCCATTGCGAAAGCCCTGCCCACAGACCTGAAGGGGGAGGGCCTGGAACAGATGGCAGAGCTTATGGCAGGAAAAAGCAAGGTCAGCTTCTATATCCCCTTCCACAGCAGTGCGGTATCGACTTTGCAGCAGAATCTGGCCATGGCCGGGAAGGAGACGGCGGCCTGTGTCCTGCTGCCGGATATGCAGGAGGATGCAAAAGCGATGGATGCTACGGGGCTGGCCTTCTGCATGACCATTGAGCATGCGGAGGCCCAGGATCTGGTTCCGCTTTTTGGGGCCTTGAAGGAACAGGGAACCCAGATCGCCCTGTTTTCCTCCGGGACATCACGGTATGAGCAGTTTGTGGACTTCCATCTGTGCGGCGGAAACGACAGAGGATCCGCCATGAACGGGGTGATGCGTTGCGAACTGTATCTCTTCGCCTTGAGCGAGGTGTTTCGGAGGGAGTACCTGGGAAGGTAGGGCCTGCGGATGAAATGCATTTTACTATGATTATATAATATAATAGAAATCCGCGGAAGGAATTTGGTTTCAAATCTGAAACCAAGGGTTCCCTCCGCGGATTTTTTGTGTCTCCATGAGAATAAGTGCGGCAAGCCCGGGCGCAGAAGCAAAAAAGTCCCGCTATAATAAAGCCATAATCAAAACACGAAACCGAATTCTCAAAGGAGGCAAATGAAAATGAAGTATAGCTTATGCACTGATTTATTGTATCTTGAAATTGGCCCTACCGGCCCCATTTTTTCCGACACCAACAAGCTGCTGGCCGGTATGGAGCTGGCTAAGAAAACGGGCTTTGGGGCAATGGAGTTCTGGGACTGGGACGGAAGGGACTGGAAGGCGCTGCTTAAAAAGAAGCAGGAGCTGGGATTGGAGCTGTCCGCAATCTGCGCCAAGGACAGGGGAACTCTGGCAGACCCGTCCACCCATGAGCAGGCTGTGAAGGGGCTGGCGGAAACCATTGAGGTGGCAAAGTAGTTTGCGTGCCCCAACATCATTATTGTGGCCAACAATATGGAGGGCTTCACCAGGGAAGAAAGCCATAAGAACATCGTGGAGGGCTTAAAGAAGCTGGCTCCCCTGGCAGAGCAGGCGGGCGTGACCCTGATCTTAGAGCCCATCGTGGGATCCTACTTCATGGATTCCGCTGAGCCCTTTGCTATGATTGAGGAAGTGGGCAGCCAGAACCTGAAGCTTCTGTATGATGTGTTCCACTACCAGATTATGGAAGGGAATGTCACTAGCGTAATTAAGAACAATGTGGATAAGATCGGACATATCCATGTGGCAGGAGCGCCGGATCGGCATGAAATCTTTGACGGAGAATTAAATTACGATTATATAATTAAGAGTATTGCCGAAAGCGGCTATCAAGGATATGTGGCGTTGGAGTATCTTCCCACAATGGATAAGGAAGAAAGCGTAACAAAGTGCAGAGAAGTACTGATGAACGCAGGAAAAGAAGACCGGTAAAAGAAAATAATGAGAAAAAATAAATATAAAATTAATAAAAAGAAAGTGAGGAAATGAATATGAAGACATTGAAGGTTGGCGTAATTGGTATTGGTGTGATTGCAACGACAAAGCATATCCCGGCATTGGTAAAGCGTGACGACGTAGAGGTAGTTGCCCTGTGCGATGTGGAGCGTGAGAAAGCGGAGAAGGCAAAGGCAGATTTCAATCTGAACGCCGCCATCTATACGGACTACAAGGAGCTGTGCAGCAATCCGGAGCTTGACGTGGTACATGTATGTACCCCCAACCCCCTCCACTGCGAGATGACCCTGGCGGCCCTGGCAGGCGGCAAGCACGTCCACTGCGAGAAGCCCATGGCCTGCTCCTATGAAGATACGCAGAAGATGATAGCGGCAGCCAAGGCGGCCGGAAAGAAGCTTACGGTGGGCCTGCAGTGGAGATACAATCCCGCACCCTTAAAGATGCGTGAAATGGTAGAAAAGGGTGAGCTTGGGGATATTTACTACATCAAATCCCAGCAGCTTAGGCCCAGGAGGCTTCCTGCCTACGGCGTATATACCAACAAGGAGCTCAACGGCGGCGGCGTGCTGATGGACGGAGGCCCCCACTCCATTGACCTTCCTATGTGGCTGGCAGGCAACTATGAGGTGGCCAGCGTCCGGGGCGTGACCTTTGACAAGATGAAGGATTATCCGGAAGGCAATGCCCTTGGCCCCTGGGACCCCAACAGCTTTGACGTGGAGGATACCGCCATGGCAATGATCACTATGAAAAACGGCATGATGATCTACATGGAGACTGCATGGATCACCAACATGATACAGGATGCGCCGGGTGTGGTGGCGTCCATCGCCGGCACCAAGGCAGGGGTTGACATGGCGGGACCGGCTTTCGAGGCGTCTGTGCGTGTGACCAAGATGGTGGAGGGCGAGCTGAAGACAGAGATATCCACCATCGAAGAGCCGGTGAACATGAACGAGTACGACATCAACCACTGGATCGACGCCATCCAGACCGGCGGCGACCCGGCTGTCCTGCCGGAGCAGGCGGCGGTGGTGACCAGAGTGATTGAGGCCATCTATAAGTCCGCGGAGACAGGAGAGACCATTTTCTTCGATTAATTAGGATGTTATTTCATTAATTACATAGGATACTGCGGCCCATGTGCCGAAGATCAAACGCCCGGGGTACCATGGGGTGCTCCGGGCAAAAATATATTACAAACAGGAGGCATTTGAATGAAAAAGAAATTAATTTCCATGTTTCTCGCAGTAGGTATGACGGCAGCTCTGTTCACAGGCTGTGGGTCTGAGGAGGCGGATGCGCCTGCCCAGGGCGGGGACAGCCAACAGGCAGACAGCACCGGAGATGAGAATGGAGAAGGACAGCAGGAGGGCCAGGATCAGGCGGAGGGTGATGAGGACATGGCGGAGATCACTGTGGGATGGATGACCATGGCCGTATTGGACAGCAGCGCCACAGATGCAGTGGAGGATGCCATTAATGCCATCACAGAGGAAAAGATCAACACCCATGTGGACATCCAGTTCTTTGATCCCAACACCTATGCCACCCAGATTCCTATGATGATCCAGGGCGGCGAGCAGCTGGATCTGATCATGTATACACCGGTACCGGGGGCAGGCTATGCCTCCTTTAAAAACCAGGGACAGCTGATGGAGATTGGCAGTCTTTTGGAACAGTATGCGCCGGATGTATTGACCATGCTGGGAGATCTGGTTGGCGGCACCAGTACGTCGGAAGGGATTTATGGTGTCAGCGATTACCGTGACTTGAGCGGTTCCTACTACATTATTATGCGCAAGGATACCCTGGAGGAGCTGAATCTGACCGAGAAAGCAAATAGCATGTCTACCTGGACCGAGTTTGAGGAGATCCTTACGGAGGTGGCGGCCGGAACAGAGCTTGTCCCCATCGTAAACTGTGACGGCCAGGGAACCGTTATCAGCGCTGTTCCCTATTTCCTGGGAGATGACAGCTTTGCCAAGAACAGCGGTTTTGATACCTTGGGAGATACTTTTGGTCTGATTACGGTAGATCCGGATACAGATCAGGTACAGTGCTATTACATGACAGAGGAATATCAGCAGATGATGCAGAGGGTACGGGACTGGTATCAGAAGGGACTTGTGTATAAGGACGCCGCTACCAACGAGGAGATGGGTGACAATATGATCAAAAATGATGTGGCCTTCTGCGTTGCTGAAAATGGCGAGCTTGGAGTAGAGAATTTGAAAGAGACTGCCATTGGCAAGGAGCTTGTGATCAAGAAGGTGACAGACAACCAGATTACGACAGGTACAGTGACCAAGTTTGGCTTCTGTGTGCCGGTAACTGCAAAGGAACCGGAGGCAGCCGTAAAGTTCCTGAATCTTTTGTACACCGATGAGCAGGTTGTCAGCACCATGGCCTGGGGTGTGGAAGGCAGGGACTGGGTACGGACCGATGACGGTATGGCAGATTACCCGGAGGGTGTGACGGCTGATACCGTTGCCTACCATACGGCTGATTTTCTCAATGGAAATCAGTTCATAACAATTCCGTGGGCAGGGGATGCGCATGATATCCGCCAGCAGCAGAAGACCAGCCTGGAGAATTCTCCCATATCCAAGTACCTGGGCTTTGCCTTTGACCAGTCGGAGGTACAGAATGAAATCACTGCCTGCTTCAATGTAAGCGAGCAGTATAAAAAGGGCCTTGCAGCAGGTTCCATGGACTATGAGGTTACGTATTCGGAGTTTACGGCAGCGCTTGAGGCAGCAGGGATTGACAAGATTGTGGCAGCTTATCAGGAGCAGCTGAACGCTTGGCTGGAAGCCCAAAGATAATCAGATCGGAACGAAGGAAAAGACGAATAAAAATGAGTAATAGCTGCATATAAATACAAAACATGAAATTTGGAGAATCTTAATAATACATAAAAATTATTAAGAAAAAATAAAAAGGGCCAAAGCCAAAGGCGAAAAAGATAAAATCATGGGAAAATATGCACAAAAAATAAGAAGATAAAGTGTATAGAATGCCCTATAATAGCCTCATAAAACATAAGGAGGTAATTTCATGAAAAAGAAGGTTTTATCCATGTTTCTGGCAGCAGCCATGACAGCGTCTGTATTCGCAGGCTGTGGCTCGGAAGAAGATGCTGCTCCCAGCGGCAGCGGTGATGCCAGCCAGGAGGAGGATGCCAATGCAGGGGCAGACGCTGCTGGCGGAGAGGAACAGAGGGAGCAGGGAGAAGAGAATCAGGCTCCCGCAAACGACGGGGAGACCGCAGAGATTGTCGTGGGCCTTATGAGCTTTTCTCCGGTGGACAGCACCGTACAGGATCGGATTGAGGCGGCTGTCAATGAGATGATGAAGGAGAAGATCAATGTAACTGCTGATTTCCAGTGGTATGATGCCAGTACCTATGCCACCCAGATCCCCATGATGATCCAGTCCGGGGAGCAGATGGACGTGATTATGTATACGCCGGTTCCTGCTGCGGGCTATTCATCCTTCATGTCCCAGAATCAGCTGATGGACATTTCGGAGCAGATCGAAGCCTATGGCCAGGACATTTAAGTAGCCATCGGCGAGGAGGGACTTGCGGCAACAAGCAGGAACGGCGGCATCTATGGAGTGGGAGCCAACTTCTGTAACTTTGGCGGAGAGGGCATCATCATGCGGAAGGATGTGCTGGAAGAGATTGATATGCTGGAGAAGTTTGACAACATGACGACCTGGACGGAATTTGAGGAGATCCTGACCGCGGCAGTGGCGGCTGGCTATCCTGGCCTGATTAATGCCGATGCCGAAGGTACCGTGATCAGCCCTGGGCCGTACATTGCCGGTTCCGACAAGCTGGAGGAGGCATATTGGGTAGACGTTGCGGGTGATGGGAATGGCCAGATTTACATTGATCAGGCAGACGGCAAGGTAAAGTGCTATTACATGAACGAGGACTATAAGAACAACCTGATTCGTATCGGCGACTGGTATACCAAGGGCCTTATCTATAAGGATGCTTCTACCGCGGAGGAATACGCAGATCAGCAGATCAAGAACGGCGTGGGCACAGCCATGGTGAAGACCTTGGAGTATGGCTGGGCAGGCTCCCTTCCGGCAGCATGCGGTTACGAGATGGCAGTGAAGTTTACCGGCGCTATGAACCTGCTGGGAACCGGTGCTTTCACAAAGTTCGGCTGGGCAGTGCCGGTAACCGCCTGCCAGAATGTATCCAATGAATATAAGCCGATGCTGTCTTCCGGTGTGTATGGAGCAGATACAGAGGCGAAATACCAGGAGTATATTGCAGCCTTGGAAGGAGCAGGTATCAATGATATCATTGCAGAATACCAGAGGCAGCTGGATGAATGGCTGGCATCTCAGAATTAAAGCGTGCCGGAAATAGACACAGAAATATTTAAGAATCTTAATATTATATAAAAAATATTAAGAAAAAATAAGAAGAACCAAAGCCTGCGAGAAAGAAGATAAAATAGGGGTAAAAAAGTACACAATGAAGTCATGAATCAAGATGATAAAGTGTACAAGTTGACGTATAATAACCTCATAAAACAAAAGGAGGTTGTTACATGAAAAAGAAAGTGATATCCATGCTTCTGGCAACTGCCATGACAGCAACCGTATTCGCAGGCTGCGGTTCGGAAGAGGATGCCGCGCCCAGCAGCGGCGGGAACACCAACCAGGAGGCAAACGATGGGGGAGCCGGGGATGCCGGGGACACTGAGGATGCCCAGGGCGGAGAAGAGCAGGGAGAGACTCCGGCAGATGACGGAGAGACTGCTGAGATCGTGGTAGGGCTCTTAAGCTTTGCGCCGGTTGACAGCGCCGTGCAGGATCGGATTGAGGAAGCAGTCAATGAGAAGATGCTTGAGATGATCAATGTAACTGCGGATTTCCAGTGGTATGATGCCAGTACATACGCCACCCAGATCCCCATGATGATCCAGTCCGGGGAACAGCTGGATGCGATTATGTTCACACCGGTTCCGGCAGCAGGATTTTCCTCCTTCATGTCCCAGAACCAGCTGATGGACATCAGTGAATATATTGATGCCTATGGAGCAGATATCAAAGCCGTGCTGGGCGAGGAAGGCCTTGCAGCTACTTCCAAGGAAGGCGGTATCTACGGCGTTGGCGCTAACCTGTGCCATTACGGCGGGGAAGCTATCGTTATGAAGAAGGACGTGCTGGAAGAGCTTGACATGGTGGAGAAGTTCGAGAACATGACCACCTGGAC
>CAJUQB010000071.1 GCA_910588285.1 uncultured Lachnospiraceae bacterium | reverse complement strand
GTATACCACAATCCGGGAATAACATAAAGGTATTTGAAATCATTTATACTAGTGGGTATCTGAAGGTGGTGGAACGGCAGTTTTCATCAAAAACCAGACGGTTTACCTACCGGCTGGAGCTGACCAACCTGGAAGTTCAAATGATGTTTGAAAACATGATCCAGGACTGGTTCTCCGGTGAGGATGTGCCCTATAATAACTTTATTAAGGCACTGCTGCTGCACGATGTGGAAGCTATGAATGAATTTATGAATGAAATCGCTTTGGCCACCTTCAGCAGCTTTGATATTGCCAAGAGTACGGCAAAAACCGATGCTCCGGAGCGATTTTATCATGGCTTTGTTCTGGGACTAATGGTGGAGCTGGCAGATCGTTATGAGATTACCTCCAACCGGGAGAGTGGGTTTGGGCGGTATGATATCATGCTTGTGCCCAGGGGACAGGAGGGGCTTGAGCCGGTTATTATTGAGTTCAAGGTACGCAAACCCTTGAAGGAGGCCAGTCTGGAGGATACGGTAGTCTCCGCTTTAAATCAGATTCGGGATAAGAATTACGATGCGGCATTGATTGGCCGGGGATTTGAACAGGAGCAGATCAGGCATTATGGCTTTGCCTTTGAGGGGAAGCGGGTGCTGATTGGGGAGGAGCAATAAATGTGGGAAAATCATCCCGATTTCATCCGGGGATGGTGGGAAAGCGGGGGATGAGGTTACGCTACCCACCCGTCCCCGGCAGCCCTATCTGTTTTTAATGCAGTAAGAACCGGTTAGGGGCGTTCCGGTAATCATAGTATGGGATGTCTTGTTCTTGAAAGTATTCCGCTAATACTTTTGCATCATAGCTTTCACCAACCATCAGCCATTCTGGGGCATCAAATAGTATGGCTTTGGGAGCAACCAAATCGTAAAAATCTGTCGTAAGGGAATTATTCCCATGATGTCCGGGCTGTACGTAATCCGCCCGAAGCGCTGAACCATATCTTTCCATCAGGAACTTAGACATAATGTCTCCATGTGTATCCCCACAGAATAATACAGCTTCTTCCATGATCCCAACAGTTCAAGAACGTAAGCTTCATATCCGAAAACTCCACTACGCTATCCTTTGTTACATAATTTATGGCTCCCCCACTGGCAATCGCATCAACGAAGGTGCAGAAGGTATCAATCCCATCCCATTCCTGGGCAATAGATTGAAATAATTCGGCATCATAGGGTGTTACGAATACACGGTCTATTACGATTCCCTGCGGATCCTGATAGATATTGTTAAAAGCACCAATATGATCCGGATGGTAGTGGGTGAGGAGCCAGGTGTCAACAATCCCGTCCTTTTCCAGAATTATATTCCGAACCTGATCTGTATTACCAGACCAGCCATCGTCAATGAGAATCAATGATCCGTTCAAAAAATTTTGCAATGTATAAAACATGGCCTGGCTGCCGGTATCATCCGCATACTGCGTTAAGACCTACTTGGGACAATGCTGTCTCAGCACGACATATTTACTGGTAAATCCCACCACCTCACAGCCCCAATTCTTATATTGTGCCAGGACATCCTCTGTATAGAAGGTCACGATATAATCCGTTTCCCAGCTTACTGCATAATTCAGGATTGCCTTCACATCCTGCGTTTCCCCCAGCATCTGGTCACTGATACCTGTATTTTCCCCTCGCCCATAAGGCATATGGAAGCGGGAATCAACCTGCCGCATATATACCGTCAGGTCGGACGGCACCATAATGGAAATGTTTTTTTCTGTTTTCGGGAATAAAGCGGAAATCTCCAGCACGTCATTGGGAACCTTATTATAATTGGCGGCCCGTATGAACCATTCCTCCCCGTAGGGGCTGTGCCCGCTGGCAGCAACTATAGAAACCATCAGGAATGTACATAAAAATTTCTTCCCTCCAGAGGTTCTTTGAAGGACAAGGGCAATTGCATATGCAATCACAAATACAATGGGGATCAGGCAGAACAGGCGGCAGTAGTATGCTGTCAGGTCATATGGCCCAAATATATACTGGCAGAGCAGATGCATGAGTGGGTTATAGATGATAAATAAAATGCATACGGAATAGCCACAAGTCCCCATTTGGCGGATCCGCTTTTTTTCTAATATCAGAATGATAACCAGGCTGAAATAGAAAAGTGCCTGGAAGCCGTAGCTGCCCCATAGTGTATTTGTCAAATTCCGGAAAAAATCTATTATATTCATATTCACCTACCGCAGAATCAGATACAATAATATTTGGATCGCCGGGACTGTACAGCCACAGATACAATACTTAAGCCCAGTAATACGCCGCTGGTATAGGGATATCACAACCACCATGGCAACATAAACAGCAATCGACATGCCAGACCCCATCATGGTAAAGGAGCAGGCTGCCATTGAGATTATCATAAGATATAAATATACCCGTCTTTGCTTTTCCTGCGTATATACCTTTGGGAGAAAGCCGAATAAAAAGGGGATGACAACCGTTGACAGCACCGCTTTTCCCTGCCAAAGCGTCACCAACAGCCGGAATGTCAGCGAATATGGGGAATATAAGCCAAATATAAAGGCTGCAGAGAGGATGCACATAAAAATAAGCTGGTTTTCCCTTTTTTCGAATAGCTGCGCTGCAAGGTAGGAATATACCAGGTAGGCAATCAGAAGGAATGCTGCCGGGATAATCGTATGCGCAATTGTAGTCACAGAAACCCCCGAGACCTTTGACAGGAAAGCAATATATATATCCCAGGAAATCAGCACCCGCTTATAGGAAAAGGCTATGTTATTGCCTGAGATCGGGTCTGTCATATACATATGGTCGCTTGTAATTGCATCAAGGGAAGAGACCACATAGGCATAGTCATCATAGCTCCAGACAGTGGACTCATAAAATATGGTAAAATAGAGCTGTATCCCTAACAATAAGAAAAACAGGGCAAGGTATCCCATTTCAAATCCTCTGGGCCGTATGCCCTCCCATTGGAAAGCAAATTGCCGCCATGGCTTTTCATGGAAAGAAACCCATATTGAAATAATGCATAAAATAACCACTATGATAGCATATATTATTACAAGGGCAGTAAAGGAGCATTTCAAAAGGGCAAGAGGTACACATAAAACCCAAAATAGGGCCAGGGATGCAAAAAGGCCAATGAGAAATCTGGGAACAGGCGTGTCAGCAATACCTGGGGAACCTTTATAACAGATCAGGTTCCCCAATAAAAATGGGACAAAAAATATAATAATTACAACAATAAAGCCTTTTAATAAGAACATGTCTCCACCCTGTTATTCCATAACAATCACGCCAGATAACGGAATATTATTTTCAATTAAAAATATAAGCATTTTATCAAACAGCTGATATGAGGTCTTTTCAGCCTCCGCAAAAACCACAACCGCATCCTTTTCACCTATATGCTCATACATTTCCATCTGGCTTAGCATATTTTCGGCTGCGGTACACTTGATACCCTGTTTTTCTATTTCGCTGCAAAAATAATCGTATTCCATTTTGAGTGTTTCATCCATTTCGTGCCCGGAAATAAATAGCAGCTTCTCCAAATGATTCTTATGGCAGTTTAATATGATCCGGGCAAGGATTTGGTCTCTTTCCTGTTGCTTTTGTGTCGCTTTTTTGGCGCGTCTTTTTATCGTGCCATAGACACACAAATCGTAATTCTTCTCAATGTCAGTAGTGGACTTGATCTTGCCATTTAGGAGATAGAAGAAAACAATCCAGCAGCATCCTATAAAGATTCCAATTGCAAGCCCAGCGATAACATATTTTTTGTCAATGCTAACTGTAGCAGATGGATGAAGTTCTGCAGTATCATCCGGCCTAGAATTAATTTCATTGTATTCAGCCATTTGTGCGTCTGAAAACTGCGATACCAATGCATTTAATGTATCGGACTTGGCATTACGGGTTTCTCTTATGGTATTCTGTATTATTTCCAAATCATCATCATATATGACACTATCCTGGCGGGATAATAAAACCAATTCCTGTTCTGGTGCGGGCAATATGGATTTCCCATAGATCCTCAGGCATTTCTCAACTGAATCTGCCAACTTTGCAGCATGGTCGGTATCTTCCCCTATCACATAGACCGTGAAATATCTGTTGGATCTGTTATTGGATATTTCATTCGCTGATTCTAATTTATCGGAACAAATCAATTCCTGAAGATACTGGGCTGTTGTCTCAATTCCATGACGTGGTACGATATCTGATGCCATTCTGCCATCATTTATATAAAACATACATTGCTCCAGAATTCCAAGGGCATCATCCTCATTCACTCCACGGAGCTCATATTGCAGGGCAACCCGGTTTTCCTGATAGGGGTTTATTTTTAATAATATGGATTCCTCCATATATGTATCCTGCCCGTCCAGGAAACTTTGTAAGGCCTTGGCATACGCCAGCCCCTCTTTTTCTGCCGGTGTAAGTTCCGATACTTCTACTGGGCTAGTTTCTTGCTCCGTATAATTTTTTAAAGCCTTGTGATCCTTATAATACTTATACCCGCCAAATATCATGGCACAAATCAGGGCACAGCACAAAATGAATTTCCAACTTCGTATGGTTTTCTTCACCAGGTCTGCGACTGATATTTCACGTTCCTCTTTTAGTTTCCAGTTATTTTTACTCATTGTAGTTCTCCATCCCTTCCAAAGCCAATGCAATAGGTTGCAACCAAAACGCCCCATAACAACCCTCGGTGCCGCATAGCCGTTCCGGCATTTGCCGTCCCCCAGGCGAATATCCCAACTGTTATCACATAACTAAATATCCCAACAAGCGCATAACGCGAAAGATTTTTCTTTCTCATATTAATGCCAATATTGAATAAAACAAAGACAGTCGGCAGTACATCGCCGAGTACGCAGAAATAATCCCTTAGGCCACGGCATTCTGTCAGTACCGGAGAACAGACAAAATAAAACATACGGATCAAAGTGAAAGGAATCAGCTCATACCAATGCTGGTAGTCCATATTCATCAGATAATTCGAGCCCCCAATATCATAAATCCGATGTGTGATCGCATAGATTGAGAAATCATTGCCTATGTATGCCAGGAACAAAGAACTTAAGCTTGTTAAAAACAGAATGAATACAAATAGTATCCCGCCCACCAGCACAAGTCCCGTTTTCAAACCGATTGCATATTTTCCCCGTTTCTTATTCCATAATGCTGTAATCAATGCAAATGCTACCCACATCCCAATAGATGCCGTATGTAGAATAATAGCAGGTATGGGGGCAAGGAATGCCAACAGCAAATATCTCCTCCTTCCATTTTTCAGCCAAAGCACCATATAATACATGCCCAGCAGGTCAAAAAATATCATCATACTTTCCCGCAGCAATATACTGCTCAGGATAATGTTGTTAGGAAGAAATGCCAGCAATCCACAGGCCAACAGGCGGCTATGTTCCGAAACATGAAACAGGTCACATATCTTAAGGATCAAAAATGCGGTAAATACCCAAAATATAATATTCATATATTGCGCTATGAACCGGTTTTGTCCAAATATAGAAAAAATTCCGTTTATCACATAGGGATACCAGGTACGGTAATCACTATAATCCCCGTGATAGTATTGGCAGGCAATCTGAAAAAAACCTTCCGTATCTGCCCCGCTATGTAATAATGTAAAATACTTTCTGGCATATAAATCCAAGAGCATAAAGACGATGCGCAATAAATAGCCACAAAATAAGATGCTGCATTGAAATCCGTTACAAATACTTTTTAGCCATATAAATATCAGCAGGCTACCACTGAGAAGCACCATGCCGCTGATCAGTACAGGAACTGTATCTGATATATGGAGCATTGTGCTGAGCGTGCAGAGGATACATAGCGCTATCAGCTGTATGGCACAAATCCATTTAACTTGTCTCTGATTCGTTTTCATTTTTCCCCTTGTTTACGAATAAAACTATCATCTGTGTTAAAAACAGTTTTCTATTAATCTCAACTTTTACAACCTTTCCACACTCCGTTAGAATGTTTTCCACATCTCCATACTGCAGAGGCATTTCATCATAAATTTGCCAAAGATGCATTACTTCCAGAACCTTACGCCAAAACCTGTATTTTAATGTAGGTGTTGGAAAACTGATGAGTACACCGCCGCCCTTCCGGCATAAGGAAAAATGCGCCTGAATCACTCGCTCCCGTTCCTTTGGTTTAAAGTGTTCAATCAATCCAATGCTATAAACCAGATCATACTTCTTTGATGGTTGAAAACCTTCTGTTAGATCCATTATGATTCCGTTATGGGAAAGGCAGCCAAGTTTTTTCTTCTGGAATAGTGTGACAGCCAGTTCATTGTTATCAATAATATCGTATGACCAAAGCTTCCGCTGACGGCACAGGGATTCCGCGAAACAACTGTTTCCACCCCCAAGCTCTATCACGTCACGGATCTCCATAAATTGGGACAATGTATCATAATCCGATAAAATCTTACTCAGAGTAAACCGCTGTGTAAAATTCGAAAAAACACTTTTCTTTTTGCTATAGTATTTTGTCCAGTCCGTAGATTTTTCCATTCGCCCATGCCATCCTAAATTATTTTAGTATGATCTTTTCTTAACAAAAACAAAATTTTTCTGAATATAAAAATTAAAGAAAAACAAAACCAGTTCAACCACAATTTTTATAAATACCAAATAGCTTTTTCCCAATAGTGTAGCACCGCATTGAACCAGCACTGCGGAAATTGTACCAGATACCAGTAGTAAAACAATATATTTCAACGCCTGTAAAGCAAAATTCCCTTTATTTTTAAAAACAACTTTCCTATTAACCATAAAATTGACAACAGCGGAGCAGAATCTGCCTAGATATGTCATCAGGAAAATATTCGCAACATATTTCGATATGCTGAAAAATATAATATAATCAATCGCTACCGAGAGGAAAGAGGAACACATATATTTTATAATAACGGAATATATTTTTAGCGAGTCCTTCAAGGGGTTAAAATGGGATGAGGCATTTCCTTCTTCATATATTGTCTCGATTTCTACTTCCTTAAGTCCAATATTATTATCCTTACAATATAAAAGGCAATTTGTTTCATATTCGTATCGGCTCCCTTTTACCATCAGCATTTCCGGCAGGATTTCTGCCGGATAAAGACGGAGGCCTGTCTGTGTATCTTGAATGTGAATATTGCATAGGTAACGGAAGACCCATTTTGTCACTGCATTACCGAATCTGCTTCTCAGGGGGATTTTTACCTTTGAAGAACTCATGGCTCTTGCGCCTAATATAATCTCCCTTTCTCCGGCATAGGATTGTATTATCTTCTCAACTGCTGCCACTGTATGCTGCCCATCCGCATCCATTGTGATCACAATGGATTTACCTGGTAGATAATTGAGGATATAATTAAACGCTGTTTTTAATGCAATTCCTCTTCCAAAATTAACAGCATGCTTTAGTAAGTATCCCCCACCGGTATTAAAATCGCTTTCTATTTTCTCAAAAACCGTTCCAGACGATGTGCTTCCATCATTTACGCATACGATATTCTGAATTCCTATTTCCTGTAATCCGGCAATTAGTTCTAACAGGACAGCCGACGGATTATAAGCCGGAATCACAATTATGATATTATCTGTTTCATATTTTTGCACATTGCTCATCCTTTTCTTTGAATCCTTTGCCGCATCCACAAATAGATCTTTTTCGTCCCATATGCGGAGCAGATAATACATAGCAGGAATATTGGCGCCCGGTAGCGCTGGTCAAAATCTACTTCCGTACATATCTGGAAAAAGCTATAGCTGACAATCCCAACCACAAACGGATATAATTGTTTCTGCTTGTCCCTTATGATGCAAACAGCAGAAAATAATGTCAGTAAAAAGATTGGAAGAATTGTAACAATACACAGGGCAATATGGACAGTAGAATATCCATTAAAATATATGCTCCAATAATATTTTGCTTTTAATAATACCATCAATAGAATGTCTAATATAAATAATGGAGTTCCTATATGTCCTTCTGGTATGAGGTAATCATATTCTGGCCTTCCATGTACAATTTCGCCCTGGCGGAAATAATTCACAAATTTTCCCATCTGGGTTCCAACCCCGTAATATCCATTCCCTCCAGCCACAATTAGTCCCGCAAGGATAATAACTGCGGCTGCTCCGCACACAATCCATTTTGCCTTTCCAGGAATCTTTACAAGAGCCGCTATTACAAGGATTATGATGAGGGAAATGGAATTTGTCCTTGTCGTAAAAAATAAAAGTGCAAAAACGCTAAACCATATATAATCCTTTTTCTTTCGGTTCTGCATTGCCATATAGAAGAAGTAGAGCGTCATACATTCTAATGTCATGCCCAGGCTGTCAGACAAAATTCTTCCGTCCCACATAGAGGTATCTAAGATCAGCTTATAAAATAGCGTTAGCAATATGGAAAGGGCAAAATTATCTATGATTTCATAAACAATATGGTATAGAAATATCATGCTGAGCGCAGACAAAAAAACCTGGACGAATGCAACTGCCATCCAATTTTCACCCACGACCGCGATGCAAAGGGCCAGGAAGGTTGGGTAGCCCCAATAATAGGGGGTAGAGATATGATCCATATAGAATCCCAAGCCATCCGACAATATCCTTTGTGCCTGACCGACATAATACTTGGAATCCCCGCCAAATGTTCCAAAGGTATGCATCAGGTAACCATATACAATACTTATGAATGCAGCTCCTGCGAAAATTCCTATATAAATCCAGATATCCTTTGTATTTGATTTCATGATCTTCCTCCCGAAGAAGTTGTGTTTTTTAATACATTTTCAACGATTGCCTCTACTTCCGCAGATGCAAAATAGGACATGATTTCAGCAATATTTTCCCAAAAAATATTGTATTTACCAAAATTGTGACCATGCAACAAACACTAAGTGTTTTTACTGCCAATACAAACCAGCCGCCGTAGGAAACAGAATACATTTTAAAATTACTACATATCATAAAAGTACCCCAAACACAGATGGCATCAATGCCAATATGCCCCCAAAAGGTAATATAGGATCTTTCTAATATATGCTTTGCTGAATATGATGACATATAGACCGCTTGATATATCATTGCCACCAACGTGCCGATCGCAACTCCTGAAAGCCCCAGTTTGCCAACCAACAGAACAGAAAGTGTAATATTCATAATGGTCTCTGTCCATAAGCTCCTTTGTGTCTCTTTAAAATGTCCAGCCGCTAATACTACCATATGATAAATATTCCTGTAGCAATATACCATATAGGCAATGGATAAAAGAAATGCAAATATTGGGGCGCTATAATCAAAATCATGGATATTTCTCGTATATACATTTACAAAAGGCACAATTAAAATCGAAGTACATCCATACAATATTGTAATACCTATATGTATATATATTTCAAACACGCGAAACGTTTCCCTAAGCCTTTGAGTTTGGCTATTTGCATATAATGCTCCAAAATAAGGCTGTATGCTGTATGCGATAGCGGATAACAGATAAGACACATTCCTGATAACTCCACTATAAATGGCATATACAGATACATTTTCTAATGTTGAGCCCCATGTTAATACCATTGTATCCGTATTGCCAAAAACAACAGATGCTATATGATGGGATAAACCATTCCATTTCTGCTTTAGGGGATCCTCATCATAAGATATATATTCTAAATAATAGTGTTTTCGGGTATATATTTTTAAAGCAATGGGGTAACATATTAAAATCAATGTACTAATCCATTTATAGGATAGGATAGATATACCTTTATTCAGGAGCACAATACTAACTATTATATTTATTATGTAAATCAGGATATTTACTGACATGGCAATATACATTTTCTGATCTGCCTGCAGTAAAATTAAGTTAATGCGTCCTCCTAAAAAATCTAAAATAATAGGTAATACCATTGAAAAAAACAATGTAGTAATATAAATAACCCCAAATTCTTGAAACTGTCTTGTATAAATCCAAGCCAATATACTTACATATAAGGCAAGTCCAGCAGTTATTATATTGAAAAACTTCTGACCCGCCCGAAGTATTTTATTTACTTGTCGCGAATCTCCAGTACCTAAAGGCTTATATAATGAAGCAAGCACCACTGCGCCCACTCCCATATCAGCTATGGTATAAAATGACAGACTCTGTGTGATTGAGGATATCAGGCCGTTTGTAGCTGAGCCATACGCTTCCAAAATCAATTTAGGGATAATAAAGTTACCTATCACTGAAACCACCTGAAAAATCACTGAAGATACTGTATTTAAATATACTTGATGTGTTTTTCCCATGATCAGTTATTCCTTTTGGCAATAATTAGTTTCTCATACGAGATAACACTATTCTTTAACAGCAACTACCATGATATCATCTGTCACATACAAATCCGAACTATGCGTTTTTTTAGAATATTTTTTCATGACCAAAGACGCACAAAATAGAATAAGGCTATCTAACAGATTCATTCTTTGGCCATAAAACTGGGCTTGATATCTTGACTGAATTATTTGTTCTGTCATATAGTCAAAGTAATTGCCACATCTTTTCATTTCTTTTATTTCGAATCCATACTTTTTGTAAATCTCCTTATACCAGTATTCCGAGATTCCATGCCAAAAAATATATGGAGCCATATGGTTCCCGCACATTCCAGGAGCCGTGGTGATCAATACTCCCCCCCTGTTTATTATCCTTGAAAATTCTTTTATTGCTAACTCTGGATTCACGATATGTTCGAAAACCTCCGTACAAATTATGGCATCGAAAGAAGAATCCTCTACGGGTATCTCTGTTATATCACTAACAATATCAATCTTCGAATAATCCCATTCATCCGCATCACTAGAGCAATGCATCGCCTTGTCCTGAGCTGAATATTCACAAAAATCCTGTGATACATATGTTAAATGTCCGCAATACTTCCGATTTTTACATTCTCCGGCCCCGGCGTCCAGAATCCGTCTTCCCTTCGGAATTTTACGGATTGCTTGTTCCGTCCATTTTGCCCGCCTATCGCTTAACGAATCTCCGTATAATTTTATATATAAATCATGTCTTATTTTTCTTAAAGCTTTGTTCATTATGTATTCCTCTATGATTCTATATTTTTAGGGGGGGCAGGACCAGCCATTCCCCCATCTTCAAACCTAAGTCTCTGGGCGTAAATTTCTCCATTCCACCGCCATGATGCAGTGTCAATTCTCCAAAGTATATTTTCTCATTGATAGAGTATAAGTCCACTCTGACATGAGGTATTCCATCAGATAAGCAGCCTGCTATTTCCAGCATTTTTTCAAGCCTTGGGGGACGTGGTATCTGTATCGTAGGATCATTTGGATATTTTATGGATGCTTCAATATAATCCCAACCTGTTGTATACAAATTCCGCTTATGTACATCATGCCTGCCAAAATCAACCTGTATCAATTTTGGTATTCCATAAAAACAAAATATTTTATAATCCTTTAATTCCACCCCTGACTCATCCACCATATATGGCTCTGCAATGATACGCGGCGGAACATTTTTATAGGGCCATTCCCGATCCAGATAAAAGTAATCCCGTTTCAAACTTTGTTCAAGCTTCTTCCTTATGGCTTTTTTATTCATCTCTGCCTTATTTGTTACAATAGATACACCGCCTGAATCATGGGTACATTTCAACACAAATTGCTCCGGAAGGCTATCAAAATTAATATCGCTAAATCGATCCCACACCCCTAGTGTCGGAATAATATATTCACTCCCTATTTTGTCTGTTACCCACGCTTTTGCCGCATATTTATCCACCATGGTAGTATATACAGGTTGCCTGTCATGTATTTTTAGCCATTCTATCTTTTCATTAAAAGACTGTGGATTGTCTAAATCCAGCTTTTCTCCAGTAACAATATAATATTTCTTTTTTATAAATTTCTCATCCGACCACTTATCAAATAGGCCAAGTTTTGTCAGGTAACCAAACCGTATTTCCGGATTTGTAAGGAATCTTCCCGCCATTTGCAAGATTCTATTAATCATCTAAAGCACCTCTTCCCATCCTGGGTTTGGGGCAAAATTCATGCTGCCATATTCATATATTTCAGAAATATTCTTTTTGTTCCATGTGTCATTATTGGATACGATTTTATAATCTTTACAAAAATATATTTCTGGTTCTGCAAGACGCATATGCCGGATCGTGGGAATTTTTTTCCCATCAAACCCCATCAATGCTGTTACCACTTCATCAAAACTGCATGGGTCTTCTCCAACAAGAATAATTCCCACATCTTTGCGTGAGGGTCTTACCGGCCCGTCTTTTTCCCCTGAAATGACCATATCACCGATATTTAAAATGCGTCTCTGCCGTTCTTTACAGATTTTCCCTTCCCGATCCGCATACTGTAGGATTTTATTCAAATCAAGAATTGTCCGCCAGATAGTGTCATTCCCATACCAACTCCCTTCACTAAATTTTTCATTGGATTTTTTCTGCCCGATATGTCGGCAGAATCCACTAGCATATCGGTAAACCCACGCGACCTTATAATGGTGTAGTTTTTCAGCGCTGCATTTTTTATCTGCATAATGGTCTGCAAGCCTTAAGAAAAAATCTTTATGCTGAAACGCATCTCCATGAATATTTTTGCTCTGCCTTGTATGGTGTGGCAGGTACTCCTTGCTGCTATTGATTCCTACCAGATTCTTTAAGGCACCTGTTATACCAGCTTTGCGGTGTGTCTTGGGCTTGGGCATATTGATAACCACATCCGCATCCAGAATTTCTTTTGCTATCAAATATTCGTGTTTTGTGACAGAATGATGTTCCTGCAAAACCGTTGGGTCATAATTTGTCACACGCATATTCTGCATCCGTTCCGCAGTAAGCCCAACAAAAGAACTCTGTTCCCCCAGATCGACGATAACGCTGGCGTTTTGCCGTAACTCTTTTTCTATTACGACACCCTTCACCATTTCTGAAACCGTATTTCTGAAATCGCGCAGTATGATATTTTTTCCTTTTTTCTGATAATACTCGATTAACTCCTTATAGTCACTTTCACTTATAAGTTCATCAAAATGGCATCCGTGCATTGGTGCATCACCGACAATGATGCTTCCGTTTCCATTCTGAGCTTTAAGAACAAATTTGATTATGGCATTCACAACGGATGGCTGTGTATAAAGACATTCTATTCCTTCTCCCGAAGGGTTATCGTGCATGACAAGATTTGGCTTTATTAACACGTTATCTCCGGGACGGATATATTCCCCAAGTGGGTTCCACTCCGGTTTCCCATAATTTTCTCTGTCCAGCCCTAGTAAATGGAATGCCTCTGATACCAACTGGAATATATGGCTTATATCATATGAAATTATCGGGCTATAGCTTATTGCTACATCTGAGTTTTGCATTTTTTCTTTCTCCAGATGAAATTCAATCTAATTCATTATTTTTTCTCTCTAATCTATATAATGTAACATCTTCCGAATTCCATATAACCGTCACATTATATCCGGGTACAATCCTGCTCCAATGCATATGATGGTATTTATAATTTTTCCCACTCTTTCCATCTACAATAATATTCTGGACTTTCACTTTTTTAAGTATATCTGCATAAGATATTTTTAACGTATCTTCTGGGATATTATGAATAAAATTTACCGTTATAAGCAAGTCTAATTCTTCCGGTATCCCATTAATTACTTTTCCAAACACCCCTTTCTTAAATTTACACTTTCCAGATTTTTTATGATCTAGAAAAGAGGCGCAATTTAAGACTTCCTGTGACAAATCAACTCCTGTTTTATAATTAGCACTAATATTTCGGATAATATCTCCAAGACCGCATCCAATTTCGGCAACACTTTTTATATTCATATGATTATTAATATAGTGTACTAAATACCATGCATATGGCCGAAGCTCATATGGGATTACATGCCAATTGTCAAATTTGAATTTCTTCTGCAAATGTATGTAATACCATCTTCTAAATACACCTTTTATATAAACAAATAAATTTTGTTGTTTGATTAAATTCCCGTGTGCCTTTAAACGTTCATTCAAACTGTTTTTCATATAATAAAAAGCCGTTTCCTTTCACAAATATATAGTTTCTATTTTTTTACGATGTTTTTTAATTTACTAACTTTTTCCCAGATCTTGTATACGATAAACTCCTTCTGCTGTTGTAATTCACTGTAATTGCTGAATGCTAATTTAGACAACCTTACTGAATCCCAGCTAAAAAGCTTATCCCGATATTTGTTGCATATCTGTTCATATCTTTTTGCCAAACTGGAACCTATTGTATTCGTATGTAACACGACAGTGCAGGTTTCCCAATGGTTAAGGCATAATGCCCTCCGCCATGTTAATGCAACTGGTAAGAAAATAATTCCATATCTCTTATAGCAGGCATTTCCGAATCCATCTGTAATATAATGGATACCGTTTTCTAAAAGGGCCTTACATGTATTTTCATCAAAACTATGTGCCGGAGCCATAAACATATCTGTAAATAATCCGTGATCTTCCAGTATCTGTTTTCCTTTCCTTATTTTTTCATATTGCTCTTCATAGGAAAGTCCTGCAAATTCCGAATAATTATTAACCGGGAAAATACCTGGTTTATTGGTCACATACTGATGCTCATATCCATGTAGCGCAATAATACATCCTCTTGTTTGTAAATCCCTCATCTCTTTCCAGAAGTCTGAATTAACAGAATGCTTCAATAATTTTTCATCTTTGCATGATGGTATTACACCCAAAATAGGCCTGACATTAAATCTCTCTAGCATTTCAATTGTCTTGTAAAAGCGCTCCCATTCCATTGTAGGAGTTACATCATCTATTCGAAATGTAAGTTGCATAATGCGTTACCACCTCATCTGTTATTCAGCACTTTATACCGTTTCCTAATTTGAATCATTACTCTTTTCACTCCAAATAACTTGTTATTCTTTCAAGATACTTTTCCTTTGAAAAATCTTTTACCCGAACGGAACCCTGCTGTTTATATCTTTCATGTACGTTTTTACTTTGCAGCATTTTCTCAATCGCCTCTGCAAGCATAAAGTCTTCCTCTTCAATTTCCTCTGCATTCATATTTTCAGCTCTTCCCATATCTGGGGCAAGAATCCCGTAATCTGCCAAAAATACCTCATGGCGGTGGCTCGCAGCTTCCTCCCAATCATCATGGAGCATCCCGGCAGGGCCTGTCCTGCAATTGGCAGACACAACAGGTACGCCCATTGCCATTGCCTCTAAAATGACATTAGGAAGTCCCTCGGAACAGGATGATAATACAAAAACATCTGCATCCTGCATTTCCTGAAAGGGGTTCTCTAATTGCCCCAAAAAGTGTATCTTGTCCGCAATCTGCAATTCTTCAGCTAATTTGTTATAAGAACTGGTATCTCCTGTCCCTGCATGGACAAGCTCAAAATCATATCCCTTTTTACATAAAACAGAGCACGCTTTTAGCAGATGCCAGTAGCCCTTTTCCCATACAATGCGCCCCATTGTAAATAGTTTGATTACATTTCTTTTTTTTGATATTTCATGATTCAAATGCCCTTTTGCCTGAACCTCATCAATATCAACTGGATTCGGAATGCATTTTATGCACTTTTTCGGAAAGCTATCTTTCAATTCCCTTTCCATTTCCGGACAGACAGCAATAATCTTATTAGAAAAAGGGATAACGATCCTGCTTGTAAGCTTACTTTTTAGCTGTGTGTTGCCACGGATTCCACTTAATACCATTTCCCTGCCTTTTGACATTACATTTACCAAATTAGCGGACTGCCCAAAACTGATTGCATGGGTTATTTTCTTTTCTCTTTTGATACTCCTGACAGCACGGCTTCGCCTTAATACACGGAACAGCTTATGAAATGCATTATCATTCTCTGCAGGTATGTCGATGCTAATGACCGGAGTATCTACATGGTATAAAATATCTCTATTGTCAAACAGCACAACCCATACATTATAGATATCTTTCAGCAAGTTAGCCGTCAAAGCACATACTCTCTCCTGCCCCCCGCCTTGCAAGGTTGGAACTAAAAGCATGATATTTCTCTTCTCTTTATCTGTACCCATACGTTCCACATCCTTTTATTACGTTAGGTTCCTTTTTTGGCAATCTTACAGATATAATCTTCCCATTGCTTGTTAATCTTCTCAGGATTAAGCATTTGGGCAATTCCCCTGGCATTTCTGGCAAGCTCTTCCGCAAAATCTAAATCTGATAAAATCTGCCGCATGCCGTCTGCCATTACTTCTGCATTATCATTTTCTACCAAAATTCCATTATATCCATTTCTAATTAACGAACGCGGCCCTCCGCAGGGGCAGTCGGTAGATATTACCGGCAAGCCTAACGCCATTGCCTCCATTAATGCATTTGGCATCCCTTCATGGGCAGAGGATAGGACAAATAATGCGCTTTGGCTGATTAGGTCAAAAATATGATCTTTTCTGCCCATCAAAAAAATTCTCTCTTTTAGTCCCAATGCTGCGATCAGGTGTTCCAAATCCGAATACAATTCCCCTTCCCCGTATATCCGCAATACATAATCCGGAAAATCATCCGCTATCTTTTGAAACGCGTGAAACAGCATTGGATAATTCTTCTCTGATACCAGGCGCCCCACAGCAACGATTTCTTTGTTTCTCTCTCCCATGTACGGTGTGCGCATCGCATCAGGAGACAGCGAATTTGGAATAATGACAGATTTTAACTGTATGCCGGAATCAAAATATTTCTTTGCATCCTCTGTCTGAAACACAAATCCATCACCATTGCGATATAACACCTTTATCATAATCCTATAAATCAAAGCCCTATACTCTAAAGATGGATCCGCCCGTTCGGAGACAATTAATGGTATTTGGAAAGATTTTTTTAAGCTAAGCGCAATGAACGATGGCTCTGGCAAAAAACAAGCGATAATATCCGGATGTATTTTTTTTACAGTCTCTTCAAACCCTTTCCTGCGTCGAAGGAAACGCTGCGCCTTATTTTGCTTCCGCTGGATTTCATTTTTATCTATTTTTCTATGTACAATTTGACCGTCCAGTTTAAAGCAGGCATCGTCAGACAGACATGTTATAATTGTAACCTTATGCCTTTTTACCAAACATTCGTTACAAAGGTTTACAATAACCCGTTCAGAACCACCTCTATTTAAACTCATTGCAAAAAAAGCAATATGCATTTTAAAATTCCCTCATATACCATTTCTGGAAGACAAACAGCGCCCATATTTCAGATTTACGGTTTACCTTTCCGCTAAAATGTTCATCCAAAACTTGTTTTATATAATTGATATCAAAAATCCCCTGGTCTGAAATAGTTTTCTCATTCAGGAGGTTCTCAATTTCCGGGCGCAGCTGGTTCCGGAACCAATCATCCAGCGGGACTGCAAAACCGGACTTTGGCTGTTTCGAAAAGCCCTGCGGCAATATATCGGAAAATGCATCCTTCATGATCCGCTTTAAATTTTTCCCCTGGATCTTATATTCATCCGGAAGGCTGTATGCGAATTCGACAATCTCCCTTGACAATAACGGCGTCCTGGTTTCCAGCGAACAGAGCATGCTGGCACGGTCAACCTTTGCCAGCATATCGCCTTCCAGCACAATATTCAGATCCAGATATTGTGTCTGCGACCATTCTGTCCCAGGTAACGCCTCCCCATATTTCGCTGCCAGGAAATCCATACTTCCCTCATCATAATAGGGAGCTTTTAAAAGCCTTCTGCGCTCAGCCCCTTTAAACCCAAGGCTCATCAGTTCCAGACGCTGCTCAAAAATGTCCTTACCCACGCTATTTAATACCTTGCGTATTTTTCTTGTCAGGCCGGATTTATCCGGAAGGCGCCAAATAATATTTTCAAAAACCGTCCTTATCCATTTGGGGAACCAATGGTATAAACTGCTGTAGTAATGAATCAGGTACTTGCTGTATCCCAAAAATAATTCGTCCCCGGCATCCCCGGTCAATATGACCTTCACATTTTCCGCGGCAAATTTAGAAACGAAATAGGACGGCAGGAGGGAAGAATCCGCAAATGGCTCATCCATTTGTCCTAACATCTTATCGAGTTCTTCCAGGGCCTGGCCAAAGTCCAGGATATATTCATGGTGCTTTGTCCGGTTCAACCCGGATACCATCCTGGCCCGGTTCCTCTCATCGTATTCCTTTTCCCGAAAACCCATTGTAAATGTTTCTACCGGTTTTTCGGATAGCTCTGACATGAGCCCGACAACTGTGCCGGAATCAATACCGCCGCTCAGAAAAGCCCCGATGGGGACATCACTGACCATGCGCTCTTTTATAGACTTCCTTAAAAGCCGGCATAATTCTTTCTGCGCATCTTCGTATGTAATCCCGGTATTTTTCGTTATATTGCGGAGGCTCCAGTATTCCGTTTCCTGTACCTTGCCCTCCTTGGTAACGGTCATATAATGCCCTGGCAGCACTTTATAAATATTTTCATATATTGATAAAGGGGCAGGAATATAAGTCAGCTGCAGATATTGGTTCAACGCCCGCCTGGATATTTTCTTTGGCGGAATTCCTGTCCCAATCAGGCTTTTCAGTTCTGAACCCCACAGAAAAAATTTGTCATCTGCATAGTAGTATAGGGGCTTTTCCCCCATCCGGTCCCTGGCGATCAGCAGCTCCCCTGTCCGCCGGTCAAAAAGGGAGATTGCAAACATCCCATCGATTTTATCCAGGAAGCCAGTCCCATACGCTTCATACGCATGGACGATAACCTCAGTATCCGTATTGGTCGAAAATTTATGTCCTTTTTCTTCTAATCCTTTTCTCAGCTCCTGGAAATTGTATATTTCCCCATTAAAGACCACAGCCAGTTCCTTTGTTTCATTATAAATAGGCTGGTTCCCGTAGGACAGATCCTGGACCGATAACCGGCGCATCCCCATGGTCAGGCCGCCATGCTGGTACATCCCTTCATGGTTTGGGCCACGGTATATGATCTTTTCATTCATCTGGTGCACAAGCTCCCAGCATTCCGTGTTTTCAATTTTTTCCTTAAAATCATATAATCCATTTATCCCGCACATTGTTCCGCAGCTCTTTACAGATTCTCCTTATACCAGTCAATGGCCAGCCGGATCCCTTCCTCAAAGCTATAGGAAGGGGCATATCCCAGCATCGTCTTTGCCTTGCCGATATCCGCATTGCTATGTTTGATATCCCCTGCCCGCTCCGGCCCAAAGTTCGGTTCTATCTTTTTCCCTAACGCATCGCATAACCCGTAATAAATGTCGATCAGGTATTCCCTGCCGCCGTATGCAATATTAAATGCCTGCCCTGCCGCCTGGCTGTCCGCCTTGCATGCCTTCAGGTTCGCTTCGATGACATTTTCAATATATGTAAAATCCCTGGACTGTTTCCCGTCCCCATTGATGGTTGGGGCTTCATCCTTCAAAAGCATTTTTATAAACTTCGGGATCACGGCGGCATAGACGCCGTCCGGGTCCTGCCGCCTGCCGAACACATTGAAATAGCGCAGCCCATATGTGTCCAGCCCGTACAGCTTTTTATACAGTTTCCCGTATTCCTCATCCACACGCTTTGTCAGCGCATAAGGGGACAGCAGGTTCCCTTCCTGGCCCTCTACCTTGGGCAATACCGGATGGTCGCCATACACTGAGGAGCTGGATGCATATACAAACTTCTTTACTTCCTTTTGCCTTGCGGCCTCCATCATGTTTAATGTCCCGCGGATATTCACTTCCTCATAATACAGGGGCATTTCGATGCTCCTTGGGACGCTGCCCCAGGCGGCCTGGTGGAGCACATAGCTGACGCCGTCACATGCTGCCATGCAGGTTTCCAGGTCCGTAATATCCCCTTTGATAAAAGAATAACCCGGGTTGCTTAAAAACAGGTCCACATTGGCCTGTTTCCCTGTGGAGAGGTTATCCAGACACCGTACCTTATGTCCTTTTTTTAAAAGCGCCTCACATAAATTGGAGCCGATAAAGCCTGCGCCGCCTGTCACAAGGAATACGGCATCCCTTTCAAATTCAATTTCCTGATAGCCCATGGTCACAACCTCCAATACAGATACCCGGCATCTTCATAGGACTGCCGGTCCAGCATCCCCTTGACATCCACTAATACTTTTTTCCCTCGGAACATCCGGCTAAAGACATCCATCGAATAACTTTTAAACTCCTCATGGGCAACCGCCATGACCAGTGCGTCAAGCCCGCAAAATGCATCCATGGCTACAAATTCCACGCCATATAGCCGTCTGGCCTCCCCTGCATCTGCGACAGGGTCTGCGATCACCGGGTCAATCCCATATTCCCGCAGTTCCGTTACGATATCAATGATTTTTGTATTCCTGGTATCCGGGCAGTTTTCCTTGAAGGTGAAACCCAGTATCCCGACCTTCGCATTTTTTACCGGGATGTCCGCTTTGATTAGGCTCTTGATCACGTTTTCCGCAATGTACCGCCCCATGTCGTCATTGATCCGGCGGCCGGAGAGGATGATCTGGGAATGGTATCCCAGTTCTTCCGCCTTATAGGTCAGGTAATAGGGGTCAACCCCAATACAGTGCCCGCCGACCAAGCCAGGGGTAAATTTCAGGAAGTTCCATTTGGTGCCGGCAGCCTCCAGGACTGCCTTGGTATCGATCCCCATTTTGTTGAAAATGATGGACAGCTCATTCATAAAGGCAATATTGATATCCCGCTGGGAATTCTCAATCACCTTTGCCGCCTCAGCTACTTTGATGCTTTCCGCCCGGTGTACCCCGGCTTCCACTACCAGTTCATATACTTTTGCGACCGTTTCCAGGGTTTCGCAATCCATCCCCGAGACAATCTTTGTGATCGTCTCCAAGCGGTGCACCTTATCCCCCGGGTTGATCCGCTCCGGGGAATACCCGACTTTAAAGCCAACCCCGCACTTCAGCCCGGACATCTGCTCCAGGATTGGGACACAGACCTCCTCCGTCACGCCCGGGTAGACCGTGGACTCGTAAACCACAATGGATCCTTCCGTCAGGTTCCGCCCCACAATCTCACTTGCACCGCAAACCGGCGAGAGGTCGGGGGTATGGTCATTATTGACTGGTGTCGGGACGGCTATGATATGGAATTTTGCCTCCTGCAACATGGTTTCGTCCGAGGTAAACCGGACGCCGCATGATGAGATGGCCGCATCCCCAACCTCCCGGGTTGGGTCAATCCCTTCTTTATATAAAGCAATCTTTTCCTCATTGGTGTCAAAGCCAATGACATCTGCCTTTTTGGAGAAAGCCACTGCGATTGGCATCCCCACATATCCCAGGCCCACCAGGCTAATTTTTTCTTCCCTTTTCAAAAGCTTTCCATATAGTTCCATGGTATCCTCCAATTAGTAACAATCTAAATGCATGATGGCGGCAATTTCCTCATTCACCTTATTTACATCATAGGACGCTGTAATGTATTCCCGGCTTTTCCGCCCCATCCGCGCCTGTATTTTGGGATGACGGATCATATATTCCATCATTTCCGCCAGCTTCCCAGCATCCCCTGCCGGAACCAAAAGGCCATTTTCCCCATCAACCACTGTTTCCCGGCACCCCGGTACATCCGTTGTAATAACTGCACGTCCCATGGACATTGCTTCCAATACGGATTTTGGGAGCCCCTCATGGTAGGAAGGTAGGATAAAAGTGGTACATTCCCGTATAAAGGGCCTGACATCGGCCTGTTCCCCGTAGTATTCGATATAAGGGAGGTACGGCTCTAAATCTTTTTCCCCAAGCGCCGAAGGGTTCGTATCATAAGGCCCAACCAGCATACATTTTATATCCGGGTGGTTTTCCTTTATCATGCGGCAGGCTTCCAGATATTCCATCACGCCTTTATCCCGGATGATCCTCGAAACCATAAGGAACGCAGCCTTCACATCAGGCAATTCTGTATAGGCGAACTTTTCTGTATGAACCCCGGAGCCATGGACGCGCCTGCACATGGACTGCGGTACAATCTTCCATGTTTGGAACTGCTGCATATCATCCAGGTTATGGAACATTACCGCCGTGTTTTTCCTCAGGGCATAGCGGTATTCCAATTTCAAAATAAATTTTAATACCCGGTTCCTCCAGGAAGAACCGCGAAATACTGACCCCAGGCCCGAAACCAGGCTGTATATTTCGGTGTCCGGATAATGGCTGGCCGCAATGGAGCCATATACGACCGCCTTGGCTTGGTAAAGGAAAACCTTTTGCGGGCTTATCTCATGGTATAGTTCTTTTATGGCACTTACCGTATGTAAATCCTGGAAGGGGTTCAGCCCGTTCCGTTCAATGGGGACCTGCCGGTATTGGATCCCGTAATTGCCAAAAACTTCATTCCACTTTCCTTCCGGTTCCTGGCCGACTGCAACTACCCCATATCCCCTTCTGCCAAAATCCAACATCATGTCCATCCGGAACAAAACCAGGGACGGCGTATGGGGGGTGATGACCATGATCTTTTTATCATCCATACCGATACCTTACTCATGATCCCTTCCAAAATCTCTACGGAACCCTTCCGTGCTTTCCTTCATAAATATAACCTTCACTGTCATAAACAATATCTGGATGTCCATGAGGAAGGAATAATTCACAATGTACTTTAAATCCATTTTCAGCTTGTCATAGGCAGAGGTATTATATTTCCCATATACCTGGGCATAGCCGGTCAGTCCGCCCTTTACCTTCATACGGTAGGAAAACTCCGGGATTGCTGCCGTGTATTTTTCCACATGCTCAACCCGTTCCGGCCGGGGGCCTACGATACTCATATCCCCTCTCAGGACATTTACCAGCTGGGGCAGCTCATCAATCCTGGTTTTACGGATAAACCTTCCGACTGGCGTGATCCGGTCATCGTTATCAGTGGCCGGCTTTGACTTCCCATCCACCTCCGCATCCACCACCATACTCCGCAGCTTATACATGGTAAAGATTTTTCCATCCAAGGAGCAGCGCCTCTGTGTAAAAAATACCGGCCCATGGTCATGTGCTTTGATACAGGCTGCAGAGACCAGTATGAAAGGGCAGGAAAGCACCAGGCCTATAACTGACAGAAAAATATCCATTGCCCGTTTTAGGAAACGCTGGTCTAAGGTCAGTCCGCTGTTCTTACACAGGAACAGTGGCGAATCAAACAAGTCCACATCGGAGGCCCCGCTGGCAATCACATCCGAGATCTTAGGTGTAAAATACACCCGCACGGAGTTGGAAAAACAGAACTTCAGGAGCTGATTTTTAATCCTGGATGGGATGTCGTTCAACAATATGGCATCGTATTTTAAGATTTTCTGCTGAATCTTTTCCATAGGCTCTGAAATATGTATGCTGGCTTCCAAAATATACTTGTCTGCCCGCATCCCCATCTTCCCGCGGAGGTTGTTTTCATGTTCTCCATAGATTTCAAGCATACAGTAGGGCGGGAACATAAGGGTATATATTTTGTTCAGGATAAGTGTCAATATTACGCATACCAGAATATCTATGGCTGTCATCATTAAAATCTGTGTTAATATGGTTTGCAGCGTCGCCACTTTTCCCACCATCAAGATAATCTGCAGCATAGCTATGCTATTGATACAAATCAGAGCCAGCACCTGGGAGAGAATTGTGCTTGCGACTTTAAAATACCCGATTTTATATGCTTTAAAAGCTCGGAAGAACAGAATGGTCATGACCAGATAGACCAAAGCAATCATGATGTTTCCCTTTCCAAGGAAATCCCGATCCATCATTCCGTTGAAATGTCGGGTCCAAAAGCTGTAAAATATCAGGACGATTGCCAGGGTAATTAGGCAGCTGATGGCTTTTCGATATAAATTTTTTAATGGCTCAAACCTGTTCTTTTTCATAAGCACTGTGGGATTCTTTCGTTTCTTATTGTTTTTTTATTGTC
>CAJUQB010000070.1 GCA_910588285.1 uncultured Lachnospiraceae bacterium | reverse complement strand
ATACCGCAAAGTGGGGCGTACAGATAGCGGGAATGAATTTTCAAACACGCTCTAGAATGGATATTGAGAACGAAAACCATAGAATGATTACAGTGGCAGGCAGTTCTCTCTATTGTAGGGCTCTTTCTTAGCTTAGTGTTATTGGCAGAAATATTCCGGAGACTGCCTGTGCTTAGAAAAATCGTATAGGAGAAAGCATTATGATATATGAAAGACAAAAAGGTGTTCCAAAATTTAAATGTACAGAATATGCCGAAAAAACAAAGGAATATGTTGTGCTGATTCCCATTATAAATGAAGGGGACAGGATCCATAAAGAGCTTTTCCGGGCAAAAAGGAATACTATTTCAGAGTATGCAGACATTGTTATCTGTGATGGTGGTTCCAGCGACGGATGTACCGACGAAAAAAAACTGAAAAAGCTTGATGTGAATACACTTTTAGTGAAGCTGGATATCGGCAAGCAGGGAGCACAACTAAGGATGGGTATATGGTGGGCTCTTCAGCGTGGATATAAGGGGATTATAACCATTGACGGGAATAACAAGGACAGCATAGAAGATGTTCCATATTTTATTGAAAAGCTTGGAGAAGGCTATGATCTGATTCAGGGCTCACGTTTTATAAAAGGGGGACGTGCTATCAATACACCATTTATCCGCACAGTTTCAGTGAAATTTATTCATGCGCCTATTATCTCTCTAACTGCACATCATAGATTTACAGACACAACAAATGCCTTTCGCGGGTATTCATCAAGGTATCTACGGAACAAACAGGTACAACCATTGAGAGATATTTTTATGACCTATGAGCTTCTGGCTTATCTTTCCGTCAGAGCAACGCAGATAGGAATGCGGGCTTGTGAAATCCCCGTAACCCGGGCATATCCCCAAAAGGGGAAACTCCCTACAAAAATCAGCTTTTTCAAAGGCAATAGCGAGTTGATGAAGATATTGTTCAAAAATGCGTTTGGCATATATGCTCCAAAGTAACATGATATACATGATTGCCACCTCATAAAGTCTTTTATATGTTATTTTTTATATCTTATTGACATTTTTTCTTGAACATGATATTATTATTTTCATATTTGGCTATTATATATTTATATTTATGGATTTATGTAATTTAAAAATACACAGGAGCATGCTATCATGAAAAAAATCTCCAAAAAGAAACTCGCCACCACCATCGCCACCCTCCGCAAATCCAAAGGCCTCACCCAGGCCCAGCTTGCGGAGGCCACTGGCATCAACCGCATCATGATCGGGCGGATCGAGAACAACGATTACATCCCTTCCATTGAGCAGCTGCAGAATCTGGGAGAGACCCTGAGATTTGAGGTGGTTGACCTATTTGTGGAGGAAGCCTCCTCCGCCAATCCAGAGGCTCACTCCACGATTGACCGCAAATACAACATTGCAGTAGCCGGAACCGGCTACGTGGGCCTGTCCATCGCCACCCTGCTGGCCCAGCACAATCACGTCACTGCCGTGGATATCCTTCCCGAGAAGGTAGCCCTTCTCAACAACCGGAAATCCCCCATCCAGGACGAATACATCGAGAAATACCTGGCAGAGAAGGAATTAGACCTAACCGCCACCCTGGATGCCGAAGCCGCTTACCGGGATGCCGACTATGTCATCATCGCCACTCCCACCAACTACGACAGCAGGCAGAATTTCTTCGACTGCTCCGCCGTGGAGGCTGTGATTGAGCTGGTTCTCAAAACCAACCCCAGTGCCACCATGGTCATCAAGTCCACCATCCCGGTAGGCTATACCAAATCAGTACGGGAAAAATACCACACGGAAAACATCATTTTCAGCCCGGAATTCCTGCGGGAATCCCAGGCGCTCTACGACAACCTGTACCCCTCCCGGATTATTGTTTCCTGTGATCCAGTCACAGAGCAGGCCGCCCACACCTTCGCAGCGCTGCTCCAGCAGGGAGCCATCAAAGAAAATATTGACACCTTGTTCATGGGCTTTACCGAGGCTGAGGCCGTGAAGCTCTTTGCCAATACCTACCTGGCCCTGCGGGTGTCCTATTTTAACGAGCTGGATACCTACGCGGAGACCAAGGGGCTGAATACCCAGCAGATCATTGACGGCGTCTGCCTGGACCCCCGGATCGGAACCCATTACAACAATCCTTCCTTTGGTTACGGCGGCTACTGCCTGCCCAAGGACACCAAGCAGCTGCTGGCCAATTTCCAGGATGTGCCTCAGAACATGATTTCTGCCATTGTGGATGCCAACCGTACCCGGAAGGAATTTATCTCAGACCGTGTCCTTGAGATTGCGGGTGCCTACGGCGCCAACTCTGCCTGGGATCTGGAACGGGAAAGAGAGGTCATTGTAGGGGTTTACCGGCTGACCATGAAAAGCAATTCCGACAACTTCCGCCATTCCTCCATCCAGGGGATTATGAAGCGGATCAAAGCCAAGGGCGCCACTGTCGTCATCTATGAGCCCACGCTCCCTGCCGGCTCTACCTTCTTTGGCAGCCGCGTCATCGGGGATTTGAGGGAATTTAAGCGGGTATCCCAGGCCATTATTGCCAACCGCTATGACCCAAGCCTTGACGATGTTCAGGACAAGGTATATACCCGCGATATCTTCCGGCGGGATTAGGGCTTATGTATAAAATAGATAGGAGAACGCAATTATGACAACAATAGATTTAAAAAATAAAACCATCCTGGTAACCGGCGGTATTGGTTTCATCGGCGCCAACCTGATCCTGGAGCTATTGAAGACCGTCTCACCAATCCATATTGTATCCGTGGACTCCCGCACCGATTATTATGATGTCTCCATCAAGGACTGGCGGCTGGCGGAAATAAAAAAAGAGGCTGCTCTGCATCCAGAGTCCTCCTTTACCTTTGTCCTTGGGGATATTGCTGACAGTGCACTGATCCAGCAGCTGTTTGCAGACCATCAGCCGGATCTGGTGGTCAACCTGGCCGCCCAGGCCGGCGTTCGATACTCCATTACGAACCCGGACTCCTATGTTCAGAGCAACCTGATTGGCTTCTACAATATTCTGGAAGCCTGCCGCCATTCCTATGACAATGGCGTCAAAGGCGTGGAGCATCTGGTCTATGCCTCCTCCTCCTCTGTCTATGGCTCCAACGCCAAAGTCCCCTATTCCACAGAGGACAAGGTGGACAACCCCGTGTCCCTTTACGCAGCTACCAAGAAAAGCAATGAGCTGATGGCCCATGCCTACAGCAAGCTCTACAATATTCCCTCCACCGGCCTTCGGTTTTTTACGGTGTATGGCCCGGCGGGCAGGCCGGATATGGCTTATTTTGGCTTTACCAATAAGCTGCTGGCAGACCAGAAGATCCAGATTTTTAACTACGGCAACTGCAAGCGGGATTTTACCTACATTGATGATATTGTGGAAGGTGTGAAACGTGTGATGCAGGGCGCACCGGATAAAAAAACAGGGGCAGACGGCCTTCCTATCCCACCTTACGCTGTGTACAATATTGGGAACAGCCATCAGGAAAATCTGCTGGATTTTGTAGATATCCTTCAGCAGGAGCTGATCCGGGCCAAGGTTCTGCCAGAGGATTATGATTTTGAGGCTCACAAGGAGCTGGTGGCCATGCAGCCCGGCGATGTGCCGATTACTTATGCGGACACTGAGCCTTTGGAGCGGGACTATGGATTCAAGCCCCGGACAACGCTGCGGGAGGGGCTTCGGAGGTTTGCGGAGTGGTATCAGGAGTTTTATAGAGAAGGAGCTTTATAGAAGATGTCCTATGGGGGATGTGGGCTCTGTCCACATCCCTGTTATTTTTCAGTTTTAATAAACAGGAATCACCACTTCAACCTTTTCTGTTTCCAGGCCGGCAGCCGAGAGAGGTGCAGTACTGAATACCGGTTCCTGGTATTGCAGAATATGGTAAGCAGAGGTAGTAGCCACAATTTGCCAGTGGAGGCGATGCATGTAGGAGAGAGAGAGGTTGTTGTTGATGCTGATAACAATATAGTCTATTTTATTTTCATTTATAATGTCTTTGACGGCTTCTGCTGAGATATCATCTCGGTTATACATTAGCATGGACATGAGCCCCAATACGCTTTCATCATCTCGGTTTTCTTCCAATACATAAGGAATTTTAGGTATTTTTATATGTGCATTATACTGGCGAATTGTACTGAGCACCTCCATATCTGCCAGTACCATAACTTCCGCTTCCCCCTGCGCCTCCATCAAAACCGCAAGATTGTCGGCCACCTCTACCGTAGTACCAGGTATTTGCCAGATATTCTCCGGCCACCGTAAATCCTCCTTAGAAATATTTATAACCAGAATGCCAGTGCATATAACAATCACAATCAAAAGCTGCATATATTTCCTCTTTATGCAGG
Source organism: uncultured Lachnospiraceae bacterium (assembly GCA_910588285.1). Classification (GTDB taxonomy): domain Bacteria; phylum Bacillota; class Clostridia; order Lachnospirales; family Lachnospiraceae; genus 14-2. Next base: position 20,432 of record CAJUQB010000070.1, on the reverse strand, counting down.
ATACAGCCTGATAAAAAAAATAGGCTGTCATAGGTATTACTGGAAAGATCCAGAATAATCGATAGTAGGTTTTTACTTCATCGGTCATTTTTATTAAAATGTTAAAGCTAAACGGATTAAAAAAAACTGCTAGCAATATAACTGCTGATATCAATAATATAGACTGCCCCTTTTTCTTCAAGGTAGATAAATACATCACACAGCCCGCCCCTGCTAACACATAAAAGCCATTATTCGAGACAAACTGGTGCACCATATCCCAAAATCCACTCAATGATTGCATATTAACCCTCCAAATGTAAACCAGGAAATCCCCCCATATTTAATAAGATATAAATAATGTTGGGCATTACAGCCAATGCCATATATAAAATATAATTCCATTTCCTCTCAATCAATATATATCCCGCTAAGAGACAGCCTCCTAAAACCGTCAAAACAAATGCTGATGAGGGTGAAAATGATAATCCTGCCAACATTGTCAAAAACAACAGAATAAAATAACGTCGTTGTCTTTCCTGATATAGGCCCATGATACTTAATATAGTAAGGGTTATAAACGTATTTGCACAATATGCTTTTCCCTCATATGCCCGAAACAGCAAAAAATGTGCTCCTGTATAAATCGTGTTATGAAAGAGAAATAAACTGCTCATGGCAAGCATTAATGTCATAATTGCTTTTTCCGTCGCCTCGGTCTGATTTTGATAAATTCTTAGAAACATTAAAAATAACCCTATTGCCAACAGAATCCCGTTTAGAGCCCCACGAACTGTTCTGCAAAAAAGCAGTGGATGCATATGAAAAATTTGACAAAGCATTGCGCTATTGTACTCAATCACAGAAAATATCCGTTTCGTTTCAAACCATTTACTTGCAGCACCCGTCTTTATGTTTATTCCCGTCAAACGATCCATATCTAATACCGTTGTTACTTGTCCGATATAAGTCTGTGCATCGATGTCGTTCTGACCGTTTGTGCAAATATAATATAATAGAAACATCATAAGTAGAGTGCATGGTAGTATATACCATTTGTATTTCCAAATATCGCCTATCAATTTATAATAAGACGCAATAATTTCTTTATATGATATTGCCATACCAGCTATCAATATAATTATTACGAATACCACCCATATTGAAGTTAATCTGTGCAAAGATTGTTCAAGCAGCCGGCACGGTAAGGCAACGCACCAGAACATACTATGGTAGGCAACAAAACCATATATCATTTTAGATGCAAATGTTTTGCTCAAAGGTAAAATTCTAATTTTCTCCATGAATATTCCAAGAAAATGGTAAAAATTTAACTCTACGACTAAAATGGCAGCTATTTTAAATAAATTCCACACCGTATTTACTCCTCGTATGATAAGTTTGTAAGCAATGTTTTTTCATTTTTACCTAATCAAATTTAATATAAGATTCTTCTAAATAATCCATAAAACGCTTTTTATTTTCCAGCGGTGTTGTTGTAGGACGCCCCAAATCTGCCCGTGAGTCTAATGAACATTTTATCTCTAAAAAGCAAAGCTGCTGCTTCTCTTTAATAGCGCGTAACTCTTTATCTAATTGTTCAAAGCTTGAAACAGATACTGCGTAAGGATATCCACAGGCCTTAGCAAGCATAACCATATTAATTTTATCAGACACAGCAGGCATTCCGCCGACAGATTCATGCGCTCCATTGTTAATAAGGATATGAAGCAGATTCGCTGGCTTATAACTTCCTAACACTGCCATTGCACCCATATGCATCAGCGCTGCCCCATCCCCATCAATACACCATATCCGTTGTTTCGGCCTATGAATAGCTATACCCAGGGCAATAGAAGACGCATGCCCCATAGAGCCCACTGTCAGGAAGTCATAGTTGTGGCTCTGTCCGTTTTTTTCTCTTATTTCAAACAATTCACGGCTTGCCTTTCCCGTAGTAGAAACAATTGGATCTTCTTCTGATATTTTTACTATATGGCTTATAACGTCTTCTCTTCGCATTACATTGTTATTTTTATATTCTGTTAATCCTTCATAAGAAAAAGCTTCTTTCCGTATAATAAATGCGACACTTCGTCCCGCCGCAAGAAGCTTCCTGAAATCCTTCATAACCAGACGTAAATCTTCTCCTGTCGTATATTTATCAATTACAAAAGATTTTACAGCCATATCATCAAGCAGCTGAATTGTAACCTTCCCCTGGTAAATATGCTGTGGTTCGTCATGGATGCCAGGCTCCCCCCTCCATCCAATGACAAAAATCACAGGGATGGCGTATACTTCATCACTTAATAGCGAAGCCATTGGATTGATAATGTTACCTTCGCCACTATTCTGTAAATAAACAACTGGCGTCTCACCTGTTGAAAGGTAATATCCGGCTGCAATTGCCGTACAGTTTCCCTCGTTGGCAGCAATCACATGATGCCCTGGTTCTGTCCCATATCTATCAATTAAGTAGTCGCAAAGGCACTTTAATTGCGAGTCCGGGACGCCGGTATAAAAATCAGCGCCAACTATATTGCAAAAGTCCTCAATTCTCATAGATCCTCCCTAAAAGCCGTCGGGTAAATATCAAATAATTTCAATAAACTCACCGCCTCTGTCCTTATATGCCTGATTCTCTTCCATGATTGACTTTGCATATCCTGTTGCAAAAACCAGCATTTTGTCTACATGGTTATCCTTATAATAACTAGGCGGAACTATCTGTATATCAGTTCCCGGGGTATACTTGTTCCAATAATTTTCGTTAACATCAATTACATATTTTATATCTGACGATTGAAACCCACACATACTGATAAGCGTGCATCCTCTTTGCCCTGCCCCCCAGGCCGCAACAGTTTGTCCGCAATTTTTTGCCCCATTCACAAGTTTCTTTATTTTCACAACACTTCCACTAACCCTTTTTGCAAAAGCTTCGATACTCGGCTTTGACAAAGTTTCCCTCTCGTCAATAATATATTGCTTGATATTATCTCCTTCCTGTTCCGATTGGTCACTGTCTGCAACGATCAATATTGAACCACCTTCTAAATCATTTTCATACACTTTGTGAATATATATATTTTCTCTCAATAATAAATTGTTAAGCGCCGTCACCGAATAGTATGACAAATGTTCATGAAAGAATGCGTAAAACTGATCTTCAGCCACGATCCTCTTCAAGTAAGGAACTTCTATCAGTAACAGACCCTCACCCATAATCTCCTTTATTGCTTTTACAATATCCCCAAGATTATCTAAATGCTCCAATACATGCCTAAAAATAATAACATCGGGATTATTAATTTGTTTCTTTATTTCACAAACGGTTTCTTTTGAAAAAAAGGCATTATAAGTATTAATGCCATTATCATTTGCGGTCCTGCTAAGTTTTTTCGAGGGCTCAATACCCAAAACAGTCCAACCTGTTTTCTGTAATTTATCAAGAAGATATCCATTGCTGCTTCCTACTTCCATAACTTTTCGGTCCGGTTTTTTAATTATGTCATTCAACCGCTCTACAAATTTATCTATATATTCAACAAATCCGCTTGCATAGGAAGGCGTGTATAGATATTCCCCATAAAATGATGCATCAAGTGTTTCCATAAGTTGTACATGGCCGCAATGACTGCATTTGACAACATGCAGCGGAAAACGCGCCAGTGCTTTTGATGGGTGGTCTGTTACACCGGCGGCCAGGGGTGTTTCTGTTTCCAGAATCGATAAATACCCCCCCCCCGTGTTTTGGCAAATTCTGCATTTGAAACTTTCCATATGTTTTCCCTCCCGAGATTTTATAAAATCTTTGCAAGTATTAGAAATTGCGTTTTTCAAAAATACCTTATTATGCTTGCTGTAATTAGAGCTCATCTATCAACGTAATAATATCCTTAATTGGCATAAGCCTCTCATCCACTTCTTTTGCACGATGATACCGCAAAATATCTTCTGCCGTATGCTGCATAGCAGGAAAAGCGCTGCGCGTCAATTGGTTGGCATAAATAACAACGTTAACCCCATGCCTTGAAAGCTCGCTTTCCGTTATGGAATTAAAAGAAGAAGGCACCACTACAAGAGGTGTTGTCTGATTTTCCATACGGAAGCTATCACAGAAGGTAAGTATTTCATCAGGCTCCTTTTTGCGGCTATGGATCATAATTCCGTCCACGCCCGCTTTCACATAGGCCCTTGCTCGGTTTAATGCGTCATCCATCCCTTGTTCTAAAATAAGGCTTTCTATACGGGCAATAATCATAAAATCGTCCGTAAGCTGAGCATTTTTCCCTACAGTTATTTTTTGACAGAAGTGGTCTATTGTGTCCTGAGTCTGCTCCACATCGGTTCCAAAAAGAGAATTCTTTTTTAAACCAATTTTATCCTCTATAATAACGGCGGATACCCCCATACGCTCCAAGGAGCGCACCGTATATACAAAATGTTCTGCCCTGCCGCCTGTATCGCCGTCAAATATAATCGGTTTCGTTGTAACTTCCATAACGTCATTTATCGTGCGAAACCGGGAGGTCATATCCACCAGCTCTATATCAGGTTTTCCCTTTGCTGTAGAGTCGCAAAGAGAACTAATCCACATAGCATCAAACTGGTCTAATTCCCCGTCATGTTCAACAACCGTCTTTTCTGCAATTAATCCCGTTAAACCGCTATGCACCTCCAGCACCTTAACAATCGGGCAGATGGAAATCAATTGTCCCAGCCTCCGCCTCCGGTATTCCGGCATAGCAAGCTTTTCCTCAATTCTTTTATCGATCCGTCTTACCGATTCGTTGTATGTATACTCGACGTCTATAATTTGACCTCCATATTCTTTGAGGCATGTCTCAACTCTGTCCCGAATTGCCTTCATAGGCCCTTTTAGCCAATTGTCGCCATGGATCACATAATCAGGATGAATTTCCTCTATTACCTTATCATACATGACATCTTCCTGGACAATCACCTGGCTTACACCCTCTATATTTTCCACAAGCCTCACTCGTTCATCGAAATTTATGGTAGGAAAACGGTTGAAACGGATCATTGCACTGTCACTCAATACGCCAACAATAACCATCCCATATTTTCTTGCTTCTGTGATAATATTTATGTGCCCTTCATGTATTACATCTGTACAAAAGCACGTATATACCTTTTTCATTTCCAATCTCCTATTATGCTTTCAATGCAGGTTCTATTACTTCTTTTATTAAGAAATCTGCTGTCTTTTCGATATCATTAAAACGCACGCTGGAAATTAAATCCGCATGAAAAACCTTTTTTACTTTTTCAATCAATTCTTTTGTATAATATAGCGTACCATCTTCTATATTCTCAATGCCATCCAAATAAATGGACTCTCTGTTTTTCATTCTCATCGAATCCAAACAAAAATAACTTTCATCAATGTATGCATGAATGGTATCATCTGTGCCATCCAAAATAACCGGATATCCGCCTACCTCTCCAAAGACGCCTGGAGAGTGCAGCTTCACTTTACTTCCCTTCCAGACTACATCGAATATTGCCTTTATAATCTCAAAATTGCTTGAGGCGTTCATCATATTCCGCTTTGCATCAACAGGCATAGGTATTTTACAGTTCAAAAAAATATCATCTAAATTGCTGTCTATTGCCTTACCACCATATTCTATATGAATAAGCTGCTCAACACCTTCCGTATGCCCTTCTTTGCTGATCACCACATCATGGAAATGGCTGACCGCATAAGTGACATCTATATTCCAATAATCTTTTATATCGTATTTCTTTGCAACGGCAAATTTTATACGGGGGATAAGATGATTGATATTACCGCTTCCAAAGTCAGGGTACGCCTTCCCGGCAGATTTCAGCCATGGGATAACGGCATCTGAATATGATGTATTGATAACAATGGCTTTGCTGCCGGCAATTTCATAGGCTTCCATAATATTCTTGGTGTATTTTATTGCAAGGGGCGCCCATATGCCATAGGCACGTATGTTATTCCAAGAGATACTGCCATATTTTAGCCCTGAATATGCTCTGCTGGAATTTACGATTATATCAGGCTGATTTTTATTGAGACAGTCTGCAATTGCATTGATGTCATTTAAATCTACATCTGCCTCTACTGTAATTTTTGATCTGTTTTGGCCGCGTATCATGGATGCAACCTTTACGATATTTACGTCAGAAATCATTTTATCCATACTGCGCCCAACCACACACACTTCCAGCTGCTCGTTTGCACTGGACAGTATATAGTCAAGAAGATATGTTCCGACACTCCCTAGTCCAATGATCATTACCTTTAATTTGCCCGTATCTTTGGTTTCCCTTAGTAGATTCAGCTTTTCTTCCAATGTCTTCATATTGTACCTCCAATTCGATTGAAATCATCCACTGTATTGCAATTAATCCATTTATCAAACCCTATCATCCCAGTATGATGGTATCTGGCAGATGCAAAGTAAGCATTTATCAGAACAAGGTTCGTTCCCTCAAAATCCTCTGGTTTGAACGTCTTAATTACTTTTTTCAGGCATTCCGGCTCAGAGAATTTCCATACTTGTCCGGAATTGTAAATGGCTGAAAAGGGTTCAGGGATCTCAAACGTCCCGTGGGCAGTGTCATATATATAATGCACTGTGCCATGCATGTCAAAATAGAACGCTACGGACTTGTCTGCCAATATCGGATCATGGTTATAGGTCAGTACATTGCCATCATACCTGCAGACCTCTTTGAAACCCTTTTCATCCACAAACAGGTCGCCTTCTGCAAATACAAGCTCATCAAAATGAATGTCTTCTATGGCTTTTAATCCCAAATAAAGGCTGTAACCTGAGCCGTATTCTGCATAAAATTTATTCTCAACAAGAATTATTTTCTCAGATATATCCTTAAAATTTACTAGGATAAAATCCTCTAGCTCTTTGTATTTATATCCTCCGACGATGATGATTTTGCTAAAATACGAGTGCCGTGACAACATTTGATATAATAAGGATTCTTCTATAGCATTTCTATAATAGATACATTTCAAACACTCATATTCCAAAGACTTAGAAAAGCGTGTTGAGAGCCCCGCTACTGTCAACAATAATACTTTCATATTTTTTCTCCTATACACAGCTCAATTCCCTTGTCTAAGGTTATTACAGGTCTCCAGTTTGTCTTGCTCCTGATTTTATCTGTATTTAATATGCGCCTTTCCGGATCTGATTCCCTATATCCTTTGAAGGTTATTTGTGGACTCTTAATTCCCATTTTTCTTGCACATAAATGCACTAAGTCTATAATAGATATTTCCTCATCCGTTGCAACGTTATAAACACTTCCATCCAAGGCTTCCCTTGAATTAATTAGTTCAATTACAGCGGCACAGCTATCTTCATTATGTAAAAATGTCCTTTTGTTCACTTTAGAATTTTCCAAGAGCTCTACGGAGCCTTTTTCCCGTAACTCATTTATAATATATGGAATAATATGTTTTGGATACAATTCATTTTTGCTATAAACATTTGCAAAACGAACAGAACATCCATTAATTTTTTGCTCATTTACCGCATCCCGCATAAAAAACTCGGTAAGCAATTTGCCTGCTGCATAACTGGTTCTTTGGCTATGCTCAGCGGTTGCCAAATATATATATTCATCTTCCCTCACCCCTTCCTCTCTCCATGAATGCATGGAATATACCTCTGATGTAGAGCAATTTATATATATATCAGCACCAATCTCAATTGCTTGTTCTAAGAAGCGCTTCATTCCCATTACGTTTGTATTAAAGGTGTCATTCACATGATAAAAATATTCCGTATGGACAACTGCCGCACAATTAATATAGATCACGGAAGAATATTGTTCTTGTACTCGAAGGATCTCATTTTTTAATAATTCTAAATGCTCATCCGAGTTTATGTCCCATTTATGAAATATAAATTGCTCATTATTATAAATATCTTCTACCGTCTTCAGTGATGAGCAAAAAAAATTGTCAAACCCAATAATAGTGTTTTTCTCCCCTGGCACATGCAAAAGCCTTCTGGCCAGTTCATTACCCGTCATTCCTGTGACACCGCTGATTACATACAAATTGTTCATATTCCAATTCTCAACCTTTCTTTATAAAAATCATCTATTTGACCATCATATGACTTTTGTTCCCTGGAAATATCATAGCTTACTTTTCCCATAATAACTTCTTCTGTAACTGTATCCAAAAGCACATATTGCGCCATCGCATTAATATTTCTGGGCTGTCCAACTGAACCTGGATTGATGAATACAATTTTTTTCTGGTTCCTTGTCTTTATGTTGCCGGACGCAACATATTTTTCAAAAAAATGTGGGCGGTGGGAATGACCCGAAAATACATAATCATATTCCGAATAATCATTTGGATCGACATCTGCTGTGATGCTTGCCCAATACTCATCTGTAAGACAACCATGTACTGCAAGACATTTTTTGCCGTCCATTTCAAATCTGCTCATACCAGAACCATGCATTTCATTTATTATGTATTCCCATGCGCCCTTAGATAAGATACTACGTGTATATTGTGCAGATTTTCTTCCCCTATCCGTTGAAAACCGGGAATAGTCTTCATTTATAATGGCATCTTCATGATTACCGCGAAGATTGCACAATATGGGCAATTCTAAACAACGGGCAATATGAATGACCTCATTTGAATGCATCCCATAATCTATCATGTCGCCTAAAAAGATACAGGCATCAATCCTGCAACATTGCTGCGCCTTTTTTAGTGTGGCTTCGAAAGCTTGTTGATTGCCATGAACATCAGATATTATTAACACATTCATCCTATTTACCTCGTCTTACCTAATTTTTTTATGTATCTGATACTTAATTCCATAGATTCCGACTTTGTAAAATACATGATTGCTCCATATAGAATGCTACAAATTGCTATTGCTGTTATAATACTTATATATGGGTTATCCATCTTTAAATTTAACAAGCATAAATAAGCTGCAAAACAGCCTGTCATAGCCGCGATTATTGTTTTTATAACCTCTTTATATATTTTTCCAGAAGGAAGACGAATATATTTTCTTAAAAACCACAGGCTTACATATACGTTTACAATTGAAGCGACAGCAGTGGCTAAGGCTAATCCTCTAATTCCCATGTAAAACGACAAAATTAAGTTCAAAATAATATTTGTACAAACAGTACATATACTTACACGTAATGCATTTCTGGTATCCCCAAATGAATATAAAACATTTGTTAAAATGGCCTTTATCGCTATAAATATTAATCCAATAATATAAAATTGGTAAGTCATAGCCGTTAATTCTGTGGCGGTACTCCCGAATTCACCCCGTTGGAATACACATTCAATAATAGTGCCCGCAAAAAAAATACTTCCTATCGTAATTGGTATCATCAGAAAGCCTATAATAAAAATGCTTTGCGTAATAATTTCCTCGACCTTTCTATATTCCTTTCTGGCAACGCATTCCACCATTTGTGGGTAGAGGGCTGTTCCAATAGCTGTGCCGAATAATCCGCTGAATACATTTACCAGCTTCTGAGCATAGTTTAAAGCAGAAATTGACCCTGGTTCCATGAGGGAGGCGATTATTTTGTCTGCAAGAACGTTTATCTGTTCAACTCCGGCCGTCACCAGGGCCTCCGGCATTTTTTTTAGCATGCGGATTTCATCCATATTAAATTGCAGACGTACAAAAGAGAAATGGTATCCCCAGTTAATAAATGGTAATTCCACAAGCAGACGCAAAAGGCTGCCCAGCACCAGACCATATGCCAAGGCTTTCACACCAAATTTGTCATATAAAAAGACGGCAATTACAATTGTCGGTATGTGAGATGCCACTTCACGAATCTGACTCCCTAAAAATCTTTCATGGCACTGCAGCATAGTAGCAATAATGGCTGATAGCAATACGAAAACATAAAGCGGGGCTGATATTTGCAGCAGTTCGCTGCATAATGCGCTGACTTCTTTTGTTAGTCCGGGAGCGCAGACCATAACAATTTGTTTGGAAAACAGGAAAATCGCACCTGCAACTGCCAATGAGATTCCTGTAAATAGCAATATTAATTTATTTGCCAGCACATCTGCCTTTTTCGAGCCGGCCAATACTATGTTTTTCTTATATTCAGGCAAAAAAACATTCCAAATGCCTACGCTTAGCATTGGGTAAATCACCTGTTGAATTCCCATTACCGTATAAAATGCATCAGCATCTGAAGAAATTCCTAAACATGCAGCTAAAACAGCATCATTCACAAAAGCCACAATTTTAGCTAATATGAGAACAAAAAAAACAATACTGACACTTTTTATGATTTTCCTTTCATTCATTTTTGCCCTCTTTCATACTATGATAGCCGCTGATAGCAATGAGCATGAAAACCATCCATACGATCGTATTACGTACTCCATTGTGGGTTAGCCAATATAAAAATATTCCTGAAAAGCATAGGAATGAATATAAAATATATTTTTCTTGTAATAGAAGCTTTAGCACGGCTATCCCCCATAAGAACAGCCCGATCAATCCATAGCTTACATAGATAGAAACAATGGTGGAATGGATCTCATTGCCGTTCATAATCTGAAACCTTTCATAAGCCCCTTCGCCCATTCCCCATAAGAAATTTGCACCCATTTCGAAAACTCGATTATATCCCCTTCCATTCCCCAGGTTTGAATCATTTTCATTCCGCATATTTAATATTCGTGCCCATAGATTTCCTGCCATTGTCAAGATAGAGCTGCCATGGCCTGTTATTATCAGAAGTAACAGGGCGCTGGCAATTCCAATCCCTCCTAAAACAATACTTGCTTTCAATCTGGTGCAGAATATCCGCCTATTTCCGAAGCGGTATAGCCAGCACAATAGAATCATAACCATACCTGCCAATATTCCTGCCTTTGACATGGAAATCATATTCAAATATAGAGCTCCTGCCAGCATCAATAACACCTGCATTTTTGTCAGGATATAGCCGCCCCATAATACCGCTACTGCCATTATAACCACAGCATAGTATGCCAGTTGATTAGGATTTTGGAATCCTGCCACCTGCCGGCTTGACCAATCCTCTCTCTTTATAGTTATCAATGAATATAGAACGGTGGACATACAGGAAGCAAAATTCCCATATACAAATATTTGGATCAGTCTCCTCCCTAAAAGCTCATATAGCCATAGAATTACCAGCATTGCTATTCCATTAAAAATATAATAAACAGCACTTGTAAAAAAGCGTGAATCAGCCATCTCCGCCTGATTTATAGCTAAATATAGATACCATGCCATATTTATAAGGATTGCCCATACCATAAAGCAAACATAGTATTGAAATCCTATCTTCGCTTTTGAAGGTACGATATAATTTACATACCTTACGCATGCCAAGTACACAAAAAGAATTATTAGAATAATATCAGAAATCTGGAAAGGGGCATCCAATAAGTAAAAAGGCTTTAAAATCAGATAGGCGCATATTAAAAATTTAGCAAAAAAAGTTCTCTTTTCCACAACCATTTTTTTATCCTTTTATATGCTATACACTCATGCAGCCTAATATTTTTACATCAAGCATTTTTAAGTGCGCAAGTATTTTATTTACCTCGGAATATGTATGATGTCCTCTTTCTATGACTAAGAGAGCCGGTATCTCTTTTAAATCCTTGTCATATTCCGATTTTGGTATCTCCTGAACAGATATATTTTTATCAAGCTGTTTGAGCTCTTCAAAAAACAGTTTCCCTTTTCTGCTTTTTTCGTTAAATGCAACATATAGCTGGCTTATATTTTCCTTTTGACATTGGTGTATGAATAGCGCTTGCCATCCCTCGTTCCTTTTGGGAAAATATCCAAGAAATTTATCCCCGAAACAGCGTTGTATATCTTGATCATTCCATATTGTGTCGTTAAAAATCATAATTGCCACAAGAATTCCGACGCCTGTGAGCATACCAAAAGCCAAGATGAGAAACAGGTTAAACTCTGTCAGCCTGCCGGCATGCCCCAGAACTGTTTCAATTATCTCATTCTCCCGAACTTCAGCAGGGTTTATAATGGTACAGTACTCCAGATTTAAAATGTCCGTCGCTTTTAGCACGAAGGAATCAGCAACCAGAGATGTTAAGAGAAACACCCTATCCTGGTCGTTTCCACCAATCTGTATACGTAAGTAATCCGCATTTTCTATTGCGCTGCCCTCAATAGTTTCATCCTTTTGTAGATGGGGCATTCCCTTTTCTTCAAGCTGTTGATTTACCGTTTCTAAAAGCAGATGGCTTTTTAACAAAACAAGGCTATTTTCTATTGCTGATTTTTCTCCTTGCTTCCCGGTATAGATTAATGCATTTCCGGAATAGCGTGCTTCTTTCCCTTCTGTTGTTTCAACTTCCGTCTGTGAAGGCATAGTTGAGACAACAGAAATGATTATCATTGAAAGCACGGTGGTAATGATAATAACCCACCAATATTTAAAAAAGCAGCCCAAAATTGTATGCCAGTCCAAAATAGTTTTTTCAAGTCCTTTATCATTTTTTTCCATATTTCTCTCCTTGATATTATCCGGTATTTCTCATCTTATCTTGTATCTGTATACAATTTCCGGTGCGCTTTGTCATATTTTTTTAGCATGTGAATACTCTCCCTTGTCTTCCCACACAATCGGCGTCAAGTAGTTTTCACCATAACGCTTGATAAGATGCTCATGGCAATCTGAAAATATTCTAACCTTACGTCCTTCAAACTCAGCATAAACCGGATTGAGCCACTTCCCTTTTAACGTTTCCCTGTCTTTAAATACCGATGGTGTTGTAATCATTTGATAGGTTGTAATTTTGCCCTTATTAATATTTTCTATTTTATGTAGAATCCAATAATAAAACGAATTTGGAAATATCGATGATATACCTTTCAACACATTAAATGGGAACGTCCTTTTCACATCTGTATTTTTTAGCTTGAACATTTTTGTATTAAAGTATGCAGCCTTAACTGCAAGCGCCCGTAAGAAAGTATTCTCTGGCGCATTACAGCATACTGTCACATCGACATTGGGATCGCTGTGATACTTTACTGAATCATCCCGACGCAGCAAACTTCTAAATCGCCCATCTGTTTCCAGTCGGATCCATTGCATATGCTCCAGCCGTTCTTTTTTCATAACTTCTTCTAATTTATAATATTCTTCCACAGTTAACAGAATATCTATATTAATATCCCAAGGAATAAATCCCTTATGTCGGACCGCACCTAGAGCGCTGCCAAAAACAAAATAATAATCGATTTCATTTCTCTCACATATGTCGATAAATACATCTAGAAGTTCCAAGCATATCTCATGGTTTTTTTCTATTTCCTTCTTATCCAGCATTTTTTCTCCTTCTATGAAAACCCTTATTTGACAATAATTTGTTAATTAATATATTCATCAATCACTCTTCTGATTTCCGAACTACTTGTCCCCTGGGTATAGGGAAAATATACAATTTCTACTTTTTTGTCTTCAAAATATTCCTCGTAACGTTTGAACCGTTCGCTTCCTTTATAGTCTGATCCAACAAACAGCTTATCATAATGCCACAACTCCCATGCATCGGAGTCCTCATAGCAGGAATCCACAACCTTATCTACATATTTACATGCGCTGACAATGGCTTTGCGTTCCTCCTGTGGAATAAATGTCTTTTTTCCTTTCCATTTTCCATCCCTGTGAACGCCTACAATTAAGTAATCACATTGCTGCTTCGCCCGGTATAATAGATTCAAATGCCCCACATGGAAAAGGTCGAATGTACCGGATAGATATCCGATTTTGATATGTTTACTATTATCCAGCCTTCCCGAATTCTTTTTATAATTATAGCTATATATCCCATATTCCCTGGGGTTTTCATGATAACGCTGTATCACTGCTTTGAATGTTTCTTCATATTGTGGAATGAATAATGTGTCACTTCTAAATAAATGCTGCAGAATCTCATCTGCAAGAGAATCCATCATTGCTAAATCGTTCTTTCCCCCATAAAAACTAGAGCCTTGAAATGATGCTGGGGAGACATCCAGAATGCGGTTGCTAGTCCCTGCGACTTCAAGCTCAATATTTACCGATTCCATAAACCTGACAACCCCCGCTTTTGCAGCAGCATACACAGATGCCGCCGGTGTACTTATCCAACCTGAAATGGAGCCCATTATCCCGGTATAAAATGGAAGCGAAGAACGGATCCGTTCATAAAAGCATTTAATTATTTTGATTGTAGAGATGGTATCCACTGTCAATATTTGGTCTATCTCTGCCAGATGGTGGAATTGAAAATCCGCTATCCTGCCAAATCCAGCCGTTATGATAAGAATATCAACGGTAGTATCCAATGCGAGATGAGAAAATAATTCTTCATCAAAATCGAGAAGATTACAGTATCTATAATGATGGTAATCGGGTTTCAAGATACCCGCCTCAGGGCATGATTTATCACAAATCTCTATATAATATCCTCGGTCGGCCAGCTTTTTTCCTAAAGCAAGCCCAATTCCATTGCTTCCTCCTATTATTATCGCCTTTTTCATCTTATTTTCCCTCGCATTATATATCCCTACTCTTTTAACAGTTTTCTCAAACTCATCATCATTACAGCAAAATTAAGAAAAGCATAACATGTTATGAACAAATTCAACGTATGTGTTATAATACATATTAAAACGATTACTTGCATCAAGCCGCTGGGCGATATTAGGTTCAACGCTATTATTTTTGTCAATCCAAACGATGACTTATCCGAAAATTCCTTTACAGCCTCCGAGCTAGCTTGTGATGCCTTCTTCTTCTGCATAACAAGGCGTGGAAAAATCGAAAAAACAGCTGTAAACCCTCCTAATATCAAGAGCCAATAAGGTGCAAAAAAAACGAATCGGTTCGAATCATAGAAGGATGCAATGCCGACAGAAAGATACATTAGCACCATTGCCGCATATCCGCCCATCGTATCCCATAAATCGCCAAGCGGCGAACACATATCATTGCAACGTGCCAAATTTCCATCAACACCATCAAGCATCCCCCAAATAAAGAAAAAAAACCACCCGCATACTTTTAATAGTATTGTTTTACCAAATGATAATAGCCCAAAGCTAATAAATAATGATAGGATTGATATTTTAGTAATTGTGGTAGGCTTGACTTTTGTTCCTACGAAAGGTATTGTAATTAGAACTGATATTGGCCTCATTAGTATCTCCCAAATGCTATATCGTTCTTCTTTTTGTTTTTGTTCTGGAACAGCAATGTTATATATTTCTTTTAACGTCATAGTGATACTTCCTTTGCTTTTACTGTCTCTATTTTTATTTCTTTTTTACTTTGGAACCAATTTCCCTATTTTCCTTAAATACGCCTCTACAACTATACGCCTTGAAAAATGCTCCTTTATATACCGCCTTCCTGCCTGTCCCATTGATTTTCTTACTTCATTATCCAATGACAGAAATTGTTCAATGCATTCAACAAGTGCTTCGACATTTCTACCGTGATAGATCATCCCCGTTTCACCGTTCTTAACAGTTTCTTTGCACCCTGGATTATCGGTTGTAATTATTGGCCTTCCAGAAGATGCATTTTCAAGCAGCACATTGCTCATCCCTTCCCCATACGTAGACGGATGTATAATTGCATGTGCCCGTTTTATAAATGGTATTACATCCTTTTGCTGCCCCCGGTAAATAATGAGCCCCTGCTTTTCCAATATTTTAATTTTTTCCTGATAGTGTTTTTCAGTGGGCTCAATAAAGCCCAGTATATTAAATTCCGTATTCGTATATTTTTCCTTTATCCTCTTTGCAGCTTCTATGTAATCATCAATTCCCTTGTCATGGAGTACCCTGCCTATATAATTGAATACAACCGTTTCCCCTTCGTTACCATTCCCGCCATCTGGATATTCCTGCAACACGAAATGCTCTGTATTCACGCCGGATCCGGGAATTAATTCATAGTTTCCACGAATGATTCCTTGTTTCTGGGCAAGCCGCATATTATCTTCATTTTGGAAAAAGATGCAGCTTGACTTTCGAAATGCTATCTGAAAAAGCGTAAAAACAAAACGCTGCATTAGCCGTCCCCTGTACAGTACACTTCCAAGCCCCGTCACATTGTTAATATATGGAATACCAAGGCTGGCTGCTGCAAGGCTGCCGTAAACATTCGGTTTCGCCGTATATGTAAGAACAACGTCCGGCCGATATTTGGCAAAGAGTCTTCTATAGTGCAGGAACAATTTGAAATCCTTGAGAGGATTTGTCCCTCTGCGGTCAATAGTGGCATTATCATGCAGAAACTTAATATGGTGCATCAATGCTAGCTTTTCCCCATAAGGGCATGATATTAGCACATAATAGCCCGCTTCCCTTAACCCTTCTATTAGCTCTTTCCGGAAACAATATATATCGTCATCATGATTTGTCAGCAGTGCGATTAATGGTTTTCTTCCTACTTCTTTTACAGCCATATTTCCTAAAAAACTCCATTTAAGCAAAATCATTCATTATCTAAGTACAGCAATTACAGTTTGTAACATTATCTTTATGTCCCTAATTAAGCCAAATTTTTCTATACCCGCTAAATTATATTTCATCTTTTCTGGCAACACTTCTTTTATATAAGCCTCATCCGCATTTTTTGCCAAATCCAGAAGCTGCCCTTCGTCCTTGTAATGGATGCTGGCCTCGGAGGTTACACCTGCCGGGAGAAGTAAAGTAGCCATCATTTGCGGGGTATATTGCTTTACGTATTTTAATGCCTCTGGTCGGGTTCCTACAAAGCTCATGTCCCCTTTGAGAATATTAATCAACTGTGGTAGTTCATCCAGCCGGTATTTTCGGAGTGCTTTCCCTGCTGGTGTGATGCGCGGATCATTTGACACTGTTACCTGCGTCCCTTTGTGCTCTGCGTCTGCAACCATTGTACGGAACTTCAGAATGATAAATTTTCGTCCGTACTGCGTGACACGTTCCTGGCGAAACAGCACCCCGCCCGGTGAACTAACCCCAATCACAACTGCCAGAGCCAGGAGCAATGGTGATAAAAGCAGAAGCAATATGAATGCAGCAATAACATCAAAGCATCTTTTTATAGCAAGGCTGTATCTCTTTTTTGACAGGCAGTCATAATAAGGACGCACAGCTTCTGTTCTCATATAATACGGCAAATCTTCCCAATTCTTTAGCATATTGCTTTACCACCGGAAAATGGATTGATGTAATCCTTTGCTATACAGCAATACTTGTGTATGACATAGTCAATCTCATCATCCGTCAGCTTTGTATGTAATGGCAAAGTTATTTCATTTTCAAAATAAGCATAGGCGTTCGGATAGTCTTTTATATTAAACCCCAGCTTCTGATAGGCGGTCATCATTGGCAATGGCTTATAATGGACATTGGCAGCAATCCCTGCTTCTGCTAATCTTACAATTATTTCCTGGCGCTCTTTTAGTCCGATTCCCGGAATCCTGGTAATATATAGATGCCCGGAGGATTGCCATTGACCAGAATAATGCTGTAACGTCCCGATTCCTAATGGCTTGAAAGCAGCGTCATATTTTTCAATAATTTCTCTCCTCCGCTGAAGCATCCTTGGATAGCGTTCCATTTGTGCAAGCCCTATGCTTGCAGCTATATCTGTCATATTGCATTTATACCAAAGGCCTTCAATATCATATTCCCATTTGCCAAGCCGTGTCTTGGCAAATGCATCCTTGGACTGCCCATGCAAAGAATACAGCTGTATCTTTTGGTAGAGAGCATCGTCGTCAATGCCTGGTATTGTATTCCAGGTTAATGCGCCCCCCTCCGCCGTAGTGAGATTCTTGACAGCATGGAAAGAAAATGCGCTAAAATCGGCAAGGGAACCAGCCATTTGGCCATTTCGGGATGCGCCAAAAGCATGTGCCGTATCAGCATTTACAGATACTCTTCCCAAAGCCTCCTGTATTGTACTGGAAGGTCGAAATATATTTTTTTTCGCGTCAGCTATGGTAAATATTTTATCATAATCACAGGGGATACCAGCTAGGTCGACCGGAATGACGGCTTTTGTATGTTCGTTAATTGCCGTCTCCAGAATGTCGTAATTCATCTCCGGCGAATCTTTTTGTATATCAACTAAGACAAGCTTTGCCCCTACATGCGAAACAACAGATGCGGATGCCGTATATGTGTATGCCGGGACAATTACTTCATCCCCCGGTTCAATGTCAAGAATTCTTAAAGCCATTTCTGCGCATGCAGTCTGGGAATTCAGGCATACTGCTTTATTTACATTACAATATTTTGCAACCTGCTGTTCCAGTTCTTTTGTCCTTGGGCCTGTTGTAATCCACCCGGAACGTATGGCATCAGTCACGGCTTCTATTTCTAAATCCGTCATATCAGGCGGCGAAAATGATATGTTCACTTGAATCTCCTTTTCTATACCATCCATGTATTCAGGACTCAATTTGATACGTTGGCACAAGCTCCTGCACTTTAACCCGGATGTCCTCCGGTTCTTCGACCACATATTCCTTCAGCGCTTCAAGCTGTTCCATAAATTTCTTCTCATCCAGTTCAATTGGTTTGCCGATATAGATCATCTTGTTTTCCGTTTTCTGGAGCCCTTCTTCATCCATCAGCATTTCCTCATACAGCTTTTCGCCTGGCCTGAGCCCTGTGTATACGATTTTAATATCACCATCCGGCTCATGCCCCGACAGCAATATAAGGTTCTTCGCCAAATCCACTATCTTGACAGGCTTGCCCATGTCCAGCACAAAGATCTCCCCGCCTTTGGCATATGCCCCAGCTTGCAATACCAGCGATACCGCTTCGGGTATAGTCATAAAATAACGGACAATGTCGGGATGGGTGACGGTGACGGGCCCGCCTTCTTCAATCTGCCTTTTGAACAGCGGGATCACGCTCCCATTGCTCCCCAGCACATTTCCAAATCGGACAGCTACAAACTCCGTGCCAGAATGCCTGTCGTATGTCTGTACGATCATCTCACAGAGGCGTTTGGTCGCTCCCATGATATTTGTGGGGTTGACTGCTTTATCTGTAGAAATCATGATGAATTTCCTGACATGCCATTTATCTGCCGCCTGGACAACCTTCCATGTGCCCAGCACGTTATTCTTCACCGCCTCATTCGGGCTGTCCTCCATTAGTGGCACATGCTTATGTGCCGCGGCATGATACACAATATCCGGCCGGTACTTCCCAAAAATCAAGTCAACCCTTTTTGTATTCCTGACCGAGGCTATCAGCACCTTGAGGTTTAACTCCGGATACATCCGTTTTAGCTCATTTTGTATCTCATATGTGCTATTCTCATAAATGTCGATAACGACAAGCTGCTTGGGATTATGGGCCGCAATTTGCCTGCAAAGCTCGCTCCCAATAGAACCGCCTCCTCCAGTCACAAGCACCACCTTACCGGAAACATAGGCGAGTATGGAAGATAGGTCGACCTCTACCGCTTCCCGCCCCAGCAGGTCATTCACATCCACGTTACGAAGCTTGCCGATGCTGACCTCTCCATTTACGAGCTGGTAAATTCCTGGAAGGCGTTTTAATTCACACCGTGTCTGTTTGCAAATATCCAATACTTCCCTTAATTCTTTTGCCGATGCGGATGGCATAGCCACAATGATTTCATCAATATCCTTCTTTTGTGCTAAAGGTACAATGTCATCCCTTGTACCAAGTACCCTTATCCCGTGGAGGTAGTTCCCCACTTTGCTTTTGTCATCGTCAATAATCCCGACAACTTTTTTATTTAGGTACTCGCTGTTCCGAATTTCCTTAATCAGTGTGTTTCCCGCTGCACCTGCCCCCACAATCAGAGTTCTTTTATATTTGGCTTTGGATACTCTTTTGGTAACAATAAAGCGGAAGCCACGGTATGCATAGCGGCTAGCCACCACGCATGCGGTAAGGAGGGTGGCATAAGATATGTAGCAACTCCTTGGAATGGCATATATATTGTATCCATCAGCCAAATAGAAAATAAAAATGCTATACCCCCCAGCCAGTATGCACGCCATGATAATATTCAGAAGCTCCGTCACGCCTGCATATGTCCATAAGCTTGAATATAAACGGAACATGCAGAAAATAATCACTGTACCAATAATCAGGAAGGGCAAGGTTTCCCGTATATTTGAAATATAGTTTGGATCAATCTGCCGAAAGACAAGATCATAGCGGAGCAATATTGCACCATATATTGATGCAGCGACCGCACACATATCATAAAGAACAAGGATCCCCCTCTTTATCCATAAATCTATATCTATCTTCCTCATTGTAAAAATATGCAACTAACCTTGCCTTGCGTCTTCGTTCCAGACACCGGGTAGGCGGTATCTCCTATAAAAAGTCCTTATTTAAAACAAATAA
>CAJUQB010000069.1 GCA_910588285.1 uncultured Lachnospiraceae bacterium | reverse complement strand
AGGGAGGCGATGGGACAGGACCCCAGGCGCCAGCCGAAGGAGGAAACAAAGCCCAGCCGGAGGGGACGGACAGTGGAGCAGTAAATAATGGAGCCCAGGCCTCTGGGGAAGGAGAGGTGACGGAACCCATCACCAAGGAGGATAAGCCCTATCTGTCCCTGGGAGCCAATCTCAGCCAGGAGCAGAGGGATACCGTGCTGGGATTGCTGGGAATCAATCCGGCGGAGCTTGCCGAGTATGATGTGATCTATACGACCATTGATGAGGAGTACAAGTACCTGGGGGAATATCTGCCGGCAGAGACCCTGGGCTCCCGATCCCTGTCCTCGGTGCTGGTGGTAAAGCGGGATCCGGGGAATGGCATTAACATTACCACAAAAAATATTTCCTACTGCACCATCGGCATGTACAAGAATGCCCTGATTACCGCAGGGATTACCGATGCCGATATCATTGTGGCGGCCCCCTTCCCCATTTCCGGGACAGCTGCGCTGGTGGGAGCCATGAAGGCCTATGCGGTGATGACCGGCGAGGAGGTGGCAGAGGAGAATATGGATGCGGCCCTGAATGAGCTGGTGCTCACCGGCGAGCTGGCCCAGTCCCTGGGCGATTCCCAGCAGGTGGAGGAGTTTATTGCCTATCTGAAGCAGCTGATTGTGGAAAATAACCTGGAGTCGGAGGAGGAGATCCGTGCTGCCATTGACGAGGCCAGTGAGAAGCTTGATATTACCTTGAGCGAGGAGGAGATTCAGCAGATTATCAGCCTTCTGAAAAAGATCAGCAGCCTGGACCTGGATCTGGACAGCATTATGAGCCAGGCAAAGGATCTGTATGACAGATTGTCCGAGTTCACGTCAAGCCCTGGCTTCTGGGATAAGGTAAAAGGCTTTTTTAATGCCATTATTGATTTCTTTAAGGGCTTATTTAGCTAAAGGCGCAGGTGGACGGTTTTGATGAATGCAGAAGAGGCGCGCCGAAGAAGGGCGATACAGGAGAGACGGAGAAGAAGGAGACGGAAGCGGACGCTGCAGATACTGCGGCGGGTATTGATCTGCGTGGCAGCAGTAGCGCTGGTGGTTCTGGCGGTAAGGCAGATAAGAGGAACACGCCAGCAGAAGCAGGAGGAGCAGAAGATCAGCCAGACCTTTGAAAAGAAGGTGGCAGATGCGCCGGATTTTGATGTGCAGCTTTTGACACCCAACCCATATTCCAGGCCCCAGAGGGCCCTGGAGGAGATCAAGGGAATTGTAATTCACTATACGGCCAACCCGGGAACAACGGCTCAGCAGAACCACGATTACTTTGAAGGGCTGAAGGATTCCAAGCTCACCAAGGCCAGCAGCCATTTTATTGTGGGCATTGAGGGCGAGATTATTCAGTGTATTCCCAGCAGTGAGATTTCCTATGCATCTAATGACAGGAACAAGGATACGATTTCCATTGAAGTATGCCATCAGGATGAGACGGGAGAGTTTTCCAAGGAGACATACCAGGCGCTGGTACATTTGACTGCATGGCTCTGCGGGAAATTCGACCTGACCACCGAGCAGGTGATCCGCCATTACGATGTAACCGGGAAAAAATGCCCCCTGTATTTTGTGGATCATCCCAGTGCCTGGGAGGAATTCATAGAGGACGTACAGAAATACATCAAGGAGCACGGGGCGGCCCCGGAGGCGGTATTTTCTTATCAGGATCCTTTTTTATTTCATAGGAAGGTGCGTCCTGTGAAACCAGAGACAGGGGCGAAGGCCCAGGGGAGAATGTGAATGGAAGAACTATTTCAGGAGCTTTTACAACAGGAGAATGTGCGGGAGAGGCTGATCGCTCTTCGAGAGCGGCTGCGGGCCGGGGAGGATCCCCGAAGGCTTAAGCAGCTCGCAGATGCGCAGGGGAATCCCTTTGGGGAGCTTCTGCACCATGCAGATCCCAAGGTCCGCAAAAATGCGGCGCTGCTTTTGGGGGAGCTGGGATGCCAGCAGCAGCTCACAGAGCTGTTTGAGGCTTACCAGAGAGAGGAGACGCTGTTTGTGCGGGCGGATTACCTGAAGGCCATGCAGCAGCTGGACTACAGCGTCTGCCGTCCAGAGCTGAAGGAGCGGCTGGAGGAGATGACAGCCGGGGAGATCCCGGCGGAGTGTCAGAAGCACTACCGGGAGGAGATCCGGCAGCTGGAGCAGATGCTCATAACGGAAGGGAAGAGGGAGCGGCACGGCTTCTGCGGGCTGGATCAGCCCTTTGATGTGGTGCTGACCACCAACCGGCTGCACCGGGAGACGACAGCTGACGAGATTCGGGAGTATCCGGTAATGCTGACGCCCCTGGGAGTGAAGGTGACTGGGGCAAGGCCGGCAGACCTGCTTTCCCTTAGGACCTTTCGGGAGCTGCTGTTTGCCCTGAATGTGAAGACCGTGGGCCCGGATCCGGTGGAATGCGGCAAAGCGCTGGCTGCTTCGGATCTGATGGAGGTGCTGGAGCGGGGGCTGGGACGGCTGGAACGGTGCGCCTTCCGTATCACCGTGCTGGGCAGTCTGACGCTGGAGCAGAGAAGCAGCTTTGCCAAGCGGTGCGGATTTGAGCTGGAACAGCGCACGGCCAGGCGGCTGGTGAATGCGCCAAAGAATTATGAGGTGGAGCTTAGGCTCTATCCCCGCAGGGACGGGACCTACCTGCCCCTGGTGAAATGCTTCGGTCTTATGGATGAGCGGTTTTCCTACCGCAGGGAGACAGTGGCTGCCTCCATGCATCCCTCCCAGGCAGCCCTGATGGCAGCCCTGGCAAAGCCCTACTTAAAGGAGGGCGCCCAGGTGCTGGATCCCTTCTGCGGGGTGGGCACCATGCTGCTGGAGCGGGACCGGGCAGTCGCGGCGGGAACCATGTACGGCGTGGACATCTTTGGGGAGGCGGTGGACAAAGCCAGAGCCAATGCCAAGGCGGCGGACCGGAAAATCTATTTTGTCCATAAAGACTTTTTGGAATTTACCCATGAATACCTGTTTGATGAGATTTTTACAGATATGCCGCCCCGGGGAAAGCGGACGAAGGAGGAGCAGGAACAGCTGTATGCCGGTTTTTTTGGACAGGCGGCCAGGCTGCTGGAGCCAGGAGGCATCCTTGTCATGTATTCCAATGAGGAGGGGCAGATCAAGAAGCAGCTGCGCCTAAAGGGAGGCTTCCGCCTGCTGAAGGAGTATCCCATGCAGGAAAAGGGCGGATATGCGATGTATATCATAGGGAAAAGGAAGGCATAGGCGCCTTCCTTTTTACGGCCATTAAGGGCAGGCGGCAGGGAAAATCGCAGCCCCCCTATGCCAGCAGGCCCCAGAAGAGCTGCCAGCCTCCCAGCAGGACAATGATTCCGCCGGACAGAAGATCTCCGTAGGCAGACAGCCGCCGGGGCATATACCGCAGGCCCATCTGATTTCCCGCCAGCAGCAGGCCCATACACAGCAGAAAGGTAAACAGCCCCACAAGGGGGGTGTATAAGCCTGCAAAGCTTGCGCCGATCCCCATGCCCATATTGTTCAGGGCCAGGGCTGCCCCCAGCAGCAGTACCTCCCTGCCGGCCAGCTGCGCCGCCGGGGGGGCCTGCTGTATGGAGACAGTGTGAAGCGGCTTTGCCCGAACAAATGTATACAGGAATTTCAGGCAATAGTAGCAGCCCAGGGCAATGAGAAGCAGGCTCCCAAGCAGGACGGAGAACCGGCTGGGGAATACAGAAGCCAGGCAGGAGCCGGCCCAGAGGGCAAGCAGCGTGCCAAGAAGGGTGACAAGGCTGACCAGAAGATTCATGGACAGGGGAAACCGCTGCCGCTTGAAGCCATAGGACAACCCCAGGACAAAAGCATCTATATTGGCAGAAAGTCCAAAGAGAAATGCAGAAAAAATGGACATATCAATGCTCCATGGAATTGAGTTCTCCCTGTATTATATTCCGGCGGGGGGAAATTGGGAATCTTATTCATTCACAGATTGAGAATGCAGGGCTTTTCGTAAAGCCAAACCAGTATAAGAAAGGCAGAAGCAGATGGAAGTATATAGGGGAAAGTGCGTATGCGGCGGCATTGCCATTGGCAGGCTGCAGGTGTATGAGAAAAACGGATGCCAGGTGAGGCGGGAGCACATTTTGGATGCCGAGGGGGAAGTGGAGCGTCTGAAAAAGGCGCGCAGGGCGGCCATTGCCCAGCTTGCGGAGCTGCAGGAAAGGGCTCTTGAGAGCGTCGGAGCGGCCAAGGCAGCGATCTTTGAGACGCATCAGATGATGCTTCTGGACGACGACTATATCGAATCGGCGGAAAATATAATACGAACTCAGCAGGTCAATGCGGAATATGCGGTGGCAGTGACCGGCGATAATTTTGCAGCCATGTTTGCAGCCATGGATGACGCCTATATGAAGGAACGGGCGGCAGATGTGCAGGACATCTCGGAGCGGGTAATCGGACTGCTGTCCGGCAATGCCTGGAAAGGGATGCCAGAAGGCATGTCCGGCAATGCCTGGAAGGGGATGCCAGGAGGCATGCCCGGCAATGCCTGGGCGGGGGGACGTGACATTCTGTTTTGTGAGGAAGAGACAGGCATGGAGGAGGAACTGTGCGAAGATGCGCTCCCCGTGATTGTTGTGGCACAGGATCTGACGCCCAGCGAGACAATACAGATAGATCCCGCCAAGGTGCTGGCCTTTGTCACCGTGCAGGGCTCCTCCAATTCCCATACAGCCATCCTGGCAAGAACCATGGGGATTCCCGCCCTGGCGGCAGTGCCCATTCCTCTGGAAGCCTCCATGGACGGAAGGCTGGCCGTGGTAGACGCAGAGACCGGGGTGGTCTTGGTGGATCCGGATCCCAAGACACTGGAACAGATGCAGGCGAAAAGGGATGCGGCAAAAGCAAAAAAGGAGCTGCTGCTGGCTCTTCGCGGGAAGGAAAACGTGACATTGGACGGGAAAATGGTAATGCTCTCGGCAAATATCGGGCATTATAAGGAGCTGGCCCAGGTTCTTGCCAATGACGCGGAGGGAATCGGTCTGTTCCGCAGCGAATTCCTCTATCTGGAACGGGATACCTATCCCACTGAGGAGGAGCAGATGAAGGTATACCGGGCTGTGGCGGAGACCATGGCGGGAAAGCCTGTCAAAATCCGCACGATGGATATCGGTGCGGACAAGCAGGCACCCTACTTTGAGCTGCCCAGGGAGGAGAATCCGGCTATGGGATTTCGGGCGATCCGGCTCTGCCTGAATCGGAGGGAGCTGTTCAAGACCCAGCTGCGGGCTTTGTTTCGAGCCAGCGCCTTTGGCAGGATCGCCATTCTCTATCCCATGATTACCTCTCAAAAGGAGCTTTGGCAGATTCAGGAGATTGTGGCAGAGATAAAAGGGGAGCTTACCGAGGCAGGGGTTCCCTTTGGAGACCCGAGGCAGGGCATCATGATCGAGACACCGGCGGCTGTGATGATCAGCGATCAGCTGGCCAGGGAGGTGGATTTTTTCAGCATCGGAACCAATGACCTGACCCAGTACACCCTGGCTGTGGACCGCCAGAACGGGCAGCTGGAGGATTTTTATGATCCCCGTCATCCGGCGGTGCTGCGCATGATTGGGATGACCGTGGAAAATGCCCACAGGGAGGGAATCCCCTGCGGCATCTGCGGGGAGCTTGCCGCAGATACGGAGCTCACGAAGCTGTTTTTGTCCCTTGGTGTGGACGAGCTGAGCATGTCTCCGGAAAGCATCCTGCCTGTCCGGCAGACAGTTCGGGAGACCAATGTGGGAGAAGAAGGGGAGGCGGTCTTGAAATTGTCATAGATATTTTCGAAGGATTGTGGTATGATATATCCGATAGGAGTGTGGGTTCATGAAGATTTCAACCAAAGGAAGATATGCGCTGCGCCTGATGCTGGATCTGGCACAGCATGAGTGCAAGGAGCCGGTGCGCCTTCGGGACATTGCAGCCCGGCAGGAGATTTCATTGAAATATTTAGAACAGATTATTTCTGTCCTGCAGAAGGCCGGATATGTAAAAAGCATCCGGGGCCCCCAGGGAGGATATCAGCTGATGCAGGCTCCCGGGGCATATATTCTGGGGGATATCCTGCGGCTGATTGAGGGGGACCTGGCTCCGGTTGCCTGTCTGGAGCGGGGCGCTGCGCCCTGTGAACGCCAGGGGAGCTGTGTGACATTGCGCCTGTGGCGGGAATTGAATGCAGCAATCTGCGGGGTGCTGGATCGGTACACCCTGCAGGATCTGATGGAATGGTCCGGGGAGGGAACGCTGGATTACGTGATTTAAAGCCGAGGAGGCGTTATGGCAAAGAAAAAAAACGACTTGAAATGGGATAAGCTGGACAATACGGCCAATGTATTTCCCGTGATTGCCGGAGAGGGTATGAGCAATGTATACCGGATCTCCGTGACATTGAAGGAGGAGGTTGACCCAGAGCTTCTGCAGCAGGCCCTGGAACGGGTGCTGCCCTGGTTTGACGGCTTCCGGGTGCGCCTTCGGAAGGGAATCTTCTGGTATTATTTTGAAGAGAATAAGAAGCCTGCTCCCAGGATCCACGAGGAGAATAATTATCCCAATCAATATATATCGCCCAACAAGAATCGCAGCTATCTCTTCCGGGTAACCTACTTTCGATGCAGGATCAACCTGGAAGTATTTCATGTGCTGACGGACGGCATGGGCGGCATTAATTTTTTGAGAGAGCTGACCTACCAGTACCTGCGGCTGGCCCATCCCAGCCTGATGGAGCAGGTGCCGGATACCCTGTGCAGCGATACCTCCCTGAACCGGGAGGACAGCTTTTTGAAGCATTATAAGAAGAGCCATGCCAGGGGCTACAAGACAAAGCGGGCCTACCAGATCAAGGGAGAGCGGCTGGATGCTCTGGAGCTTGGGATTATCCACGGATATATGCCCGTTTCCCAGCTGAAGCAGGTCTGCAAAGCGGCCGGGGCCTCTGTCAATGAGTACCTGGTGGCGGTTTTTATCTGGAGCGTGTACCAGGAATGCATGCACGGAGGCACGGACAAGCGTCCGGTAAGCGTGGCCGTTCCGGTAAATCTGCGGCCCTATTACCAGTCCAATACCACAAAGAATTTTTTCGTCATGGTGTCAGCCGTATTTGAGGCTGTGGAGGAGCACTATACCTTTGAGGATATCCTCAAAATCACCACGGACAGCCTTCGCAGCCAGATTACGCCGGAGCATCTGGAGGCATTGTTCGCTTACAATGTGTCCAATGAGAAGAATCTGATGCTGCGCATGGTTCCCCTGTTTGTGAAAAACATTGCCATCAAGTCCGTATACCAGACCTCTGCCCTGGCCAATTCCACCACCATCACCAACATCGGGAATATTCAGGTGCGGGAGGAATATCAGCCCTATATTGACAAATTTCACGCCTTTTTGTCCAGATCCAAGGGACAGGACATCAAGGGCTGCATCTGCTCCTACCAGGGCACCCTTGTATTTTCCTTCAGCTCCGTGCTGGAGGATGTGTCGGTGCAGAAGCGCTTCTTCCAGAAGCTGGCGGCCCAGGGAATCGAAGTTTTGATTGAGACGAACGGAGTATACAATGAGAAAGTGTAAGAACTGCCAGGTGGCAATTTTGGACAACACCCTGGTCTGCCCGCTGTGCAGCAGCGTGCTGGAGGGGGAGGCGGAGGATGGCTATGAGCCCATGTATCCGGATGTGAAGAACAAGGTGCGGGCGCTGAATTTGATTGTCAAGATCTACACCTTTGTGGCCATAATTGTGGAGGCTGTGCTGATCATCGTAAATGTGCGGACCTTCCGCAATCTCTGGTGGTCCGCCATCAGCGGGATTGCCATTTTGTACCTGTATGTGACGCTGCGCTTTTCCATCCAAAAAAACAGAGGATACCGCAGGACCATCATGATTCAGCTGATCGGGGCCACACTGTTGTCCGTGGCCATTGATTTCATTGTGGGCTACCGGGGGTGGTCGGTGAATTTCGTGCTGCCGGGCGCTATTCTGCTGCTGGATCTGGCCATTTTCATTTTAATGATCGTGAACAAATCCTACTGGCAGAGCTATATCCTGATGCAGATGTTTACCACAATTCTGGGAATCATGGTGCTGGTATTCTGGCATCAGGGCCTGATCTGGAATCCGGTGGTATCCATTGTGGCGGCCTCCGTGTCGGCGGCGCTGCTTTTGGGAACCTTGATTTTCGGCGATCGAAAGGCAATCAACGAATTAAAGCGGAGATTTCACATGTAACCGGGGATTTTTTGCACAGGGGTCAAAATACCTTCTGCCCCCAGCATCATAATATGAGATATAGATAGAGCAGAATATGAAAAATACAAAAAATAGAAGCAGTATACGGGGCTATATGGTCAAGGAACTGATTGCCCATATGACCTCCACCCATCTTCTGGGGGAGAAGATCCGCTCCGGGGAGCTTCGGAAGAATCTGGTGGAGCCCAAATGGAAATGCCCCTCAGAGTATGAAATGCGGGAATTTGACCTGCCGTGCTGCAGGGCGGAATTTTTGCGCAGGAAAAAGGGGGGCATTCAGGGCCATGTAATCCTCCAGCTTCACGGAGGCGGCTATGTGGGAGCCATGCGGAATGCCTACCGCAGCTTTGCCGTGCTGTACAGTGAAGCGGGCAGGGGAATGGATGTCCTTACCATTGATTACCGGGTGGCGCCGGAGCACCCCTACCCGGCGGCGCTATTGGATGCGCTGGATGCTTACGGGTGGCTTCTGGACCGGGGATGGGAGCCCGGGCAGATCATTCTGGCGGGGGATTCCGCCGGAGGGGGGCTTGCCATGGGCCTTTGCATGCTGCTAAAGGACCGAAGGCTCCCGCTTCCCTCCGGGCTCATTGCCATGTCCCCCTGGACGGATCTGACGGCCAGCGGCCCCTCCTACCAGGAGAATTACGAGAAGGATCCCCTGTTTGGCAATACCAGGGACAGCCTCATCTATAACAAGGACTATGTGACGGACAATGATCCCCGCAATCCCTATATTTCCCCCTTGTTTGGGGCATTTGAGGGCTTTCCGCCCATGCTTATTCAGGTGGGATCCATTGAGATGCTTTTAAGCGATTCCGTGCTGGTGGCAGAGAAGGCCAGGGAGGCGGGCGTGAAGGTGAAGCTCAGTATTTACGAGGGAATGTTCCACATATTCCAGATGGCCATGAAGCTGCTGCCGGAGTCCCGCAAGGCCTGGAAGGAGATCGGGGTATTCTTGAGGGCTGTGACAGAGGATGATACGCTGCAGTGTGA
Source organism: uncultured Lachnospiraceae bacterium (assembly GCA_910588285.1). Taxonomy (GTDB): domain Bacteria; phylum Bacillota; class Clostridia; order Lachnospirales; family Lachnospiraceae; genus 14-2. The sequence goes on along the minus strand of CAJUQB010000069.1, from coordinate 15,701 downwards.
ACAGTAACATGGCAGTTACTTTTCACGGGCAGGAATGCGCACTAGCTGCGCATTCCGTGAGAAAATGATTCAGGAGTGAGGGGTGATTTTTGCGTAGCAAAATTCGGAATATCGCCCCGAATCGTTACTATGAGCGGCTCCGGGCCGTGAATAGTAACACATGGCATAACATTAAGAAAAAGTTTCGGATAATTTCGTTGACATTTTACGGATGGTTTCTCTATACTGTATAGGAAGCGGTCGTATCAGAGGATTCGGCTTCTGTTTTTACGGAGTCAGGGGGGAAAGGAATGTACAGTCAGAAAGAACAAAAGAAGAACAACAGGGATCCATACCAAGACCAGAGCGCCTGCAGGATCAGGCTGTGGCTGGCCGGCATGCTGGGCATTCTGCTGTCGCTGCTGCTGTGGGCACAGCCGGTATATGCGGCGGACGGCACCCTTACCATAGCGGTTACTGCCTCCGACGTGACAGTGGGCAATGAGGTGAAGGTGATCCTGGCAGCCCAGGGCCCGGGCAATGCGGAGGCTGTGGCTGATATGGAGTTTACCTACAACAGCGATGTGTTCTCCTTTGTGTCCTGCAATGCAAGCGGATACGGCGGCGGAGAGGGCGGCAAGGTAACCTTTCGGGGCAGCTCTGTCACCGTGACCCTGAAGGCCAAGTCAGCGGGAAGCTGCAGCCTGAAGGTAACCGGAACAAAGGGAGCGGTTCGGCAAAGCGGCGAGAGCCTGGCCAACATGGTGGCAGCCGGGGCAACCATCCGGGCCGGGGCAGCGTCAGAGCCGGAGCCGGTGAAATCCGGGGATAACAGCCTGGCCAGGCTGAGCCTTTCCCAGGGGGAATTATCCCCTGCCTTTGCCTATGGCACCACCTCCTATACGGCTGAGGTGCCCTATGAGACCACCAGTGTGACGGTATCTGCGGAAGCTTCCCACGCAAAGGCCCAGATTGTGTCCATAGAGGGAGATCAGAACCTGGAGGTGGGGGAGAACACCATACGGATTACCGTGCGCGCAGAAAATGAGGCGGTTGCAGTTTATACCATAAAGGTGACAAGGAAGGAGCAGACGGCGGCTCCATCGGGGGATCAGCAGCCAGGAGACCAGCAGACACCGGGAGATCAGCAGCCGGGAGGCCAGCAGGAGCCAGGGGGCCAGCAGCCGGGGAACCAGCAGGAGCCGGGGGGCCAGCAGTCTCAGGCGCCCAGTGAGGAGCAGGCTGCGGTGATAGCAGAATATGAACGTCAGCTGGAGAGCTTCCGGGAGGAGTATGATGAGCTGGAGGAAAAGTACCGGGAGGAGAAATCCTTCCATCGCAAGGTGATGGCAGTTCTGATCTTTGTGATTGTGCTTCTGGTGATCGCCTGTGTGAATATTGCAGTGTTCATGCGGGGAAGGCGAACCGGGAAGGCCGGGGAGGCCAGAGATACCGGAACAGCCAGGGAGACCAAAAGGGAGAAAAAGGCCAGGGAGACCGGAAGGGAGAAAAAGGCCAGGGAGACCGGAAGGGAGAAAAAGGCCAGGGAGACCAGAAGGGAGAAAAAGGCCGGGGAGACCGGAGATACCGGAAAGGCAAAGAAAGCCAGGAAGGCCAGAAGGGCCAAGGAGGAATGGCTGGATGAGGACGAGGAGGACGACATGGGAAGCGCGATTTTTTCCTCCAATGCAATCCCTGCGCCAAGAAAAGAGGACCCGGAGGTCAAATCCGTGGATTTTATAAATCTGGATGATTTATAGGAAAATGGTAAAAAGGAGTATGTTGCATCATGCGGTTAGATTACAGTAAAAAGGCAAAACGTGCGCTGGCCCTGGCAGATAAGCTGTCCAGGCAGCTGCATCATGGATATATTGGGACAGAACATATTTTGGCCGGGCTTCTTCGGGAGGGATCCGGGGTGGCAGCCAAGGTATTGACGGAGAACCAGGTGAACGGCCAGAAGCTGGCGGAGCTGATCCAGGATCTGATTGCACCCGGAGAGCGGGTGGAGGTGCTGGATATGGATGGATATACGCCCCGCACTCAGGAGGTGCTGGAGCAGGCCCAGCGGGAAGCGGAGCGGTTTGAAGCCCCGGAAATCGGGACAGAGCATCTGCTCTTGGCGATTCTGCGGGAACCGGAGAGCGTGGCCACCAGGCTCCTGAATACCATGGGCATCAATATCCGCAAAGTTTATGTGGATACCTTGACAGCCATGGGGGAGGATATGGCCAATATCAAGGAAGAGCTAAGAGGCATGAAGGCAGGGGACAGGGAGGCCAGCCTGACGCCTACCCTGGACCTGTATTCCAGGGATCTGACCCTGCAGGCAAAGCAGGGGCGTCTGGACCCGGTGATCGGGCGGGAGCAGGAGATTGCCCGGGTAATTCAGATCCTGAGCCGCCGGGGCAAAAATAACCCCTGTCTGGTAGGGGAGCCGGGAGTGGGCAAGACGGCAATTGTGGAAGCATTGGCTCAGCAGATTGTGGCAGGGCTTGTGCCGGAATCCGTGGCAGGCAAACGCGTGGTGACCCTGGATCTGTCCAGTATGGTGGCCGGCTCCAAGTACCGGGGCGAATTCGAGGAACGAATCAAGCGTGTGGTCCGGGAGGTGACTCAGGCAGGAGACGTGCTGCTGTTTTTGGATGAGCTTCATACCCTCATCGGAGCCGGCGGTGCGGAAGGTGCGCTGGATGCTTCCAATATACTAAAGCCATCCCTGTCCCGGGGAGAGCTTCAGCTGATAGGGGCCACCACCCTGGAGGAGTACCGCAAGTACATTGAGAAGGATGCTGCGCTGGAGCGGAGATTCCAGCCGGTGACCGTGGAGGAGCCCACTGTGGAGCAGACGGTAGATATTTTAAAGGGCTTGAAGAGCCGGTATGAGCTCCACCATCAGGTAGACATCACGGAGGATGCCTTGGAGGCGGCCGCAAAGATGTCGGACCGCTACATCAATGACCGGTTCCTGCCGGATAAGGCCATTGACCTGATCGACGAGGCGGCTGCCAAGGTACGTCTTGCGGGGATCCGCTATCCCGGCGAGCTGCTGCATGCAGATGAGGAGCGGATGCAGGATACGCTGAAGCTGGAGCAGGCCCTGGAGGCGGGGGATGTTGCAGAGGCCTCCAGGCTGAAGCAGGAGATGGAGCAGAAGGAGCAGCAGATTCAGAAAATCAGAGAAAAATTTGAGCGGGAGAGGAAGCGGAAAAAGCTGGTGGTGGATGAGGAAGCCATTGCGGATGTGGTGTCCGGCTGGACGAAGATTCCGGTGAAAAAGCTGGCGGAGGGAGAGACTGCCCGCCTAAGGCGGCTGGAGCAGACGCTGCACAAGCGGGTCATCGGCCAGGAGGATGCCGTGACGGCAGTGGCAAAGGCAGTACGCCGGGGGCGCGTGGGCCTGAAGGATCCGGGCCGCCCCATCGGCTCCTTCCTGTTCCTGGGACCCACGGGAGTGGGCAAGACGGAGATCTGCAAGGCTCTGGCAGAGGCGGTATTCGGGGACGAACAGTCCATGATCCGTGTAGATATGTCGGAATATATGGAGAAGCACAGCGTGTCCAAGATGATCGGCTCTCCCCCCGGCTATGTGGGCTATGAGGAGGGGGGACAGCTCAGCGAGAAGGTGCGGCGCAAGCCCTATTGTGTGGTTCTCCTGGATGAGATCGAGAAGGCCCATCCGGATGTGTTTAACATTTTGCTGCAGGTATTGGACGATGGCCATATCACTGACGCCCAGGGCAGGCGTGTGGATTTCAAGAATACCATCATCATCATGACCTCCAATGCAGGGGCCCAGTCCATTATTGAGCCCAAGCGTCTGGGCTTTGCCTCCAGGGAGGATGCGAAGCAGGATTATGAGCGGATGAAGAGCAGCGTGATGGAGGAGGTGCGCCGGATTTTCAAGCCGGAGTTTTTGAACCGTATTGATGAGACCATTGTGTTCCACGCATTGAGCAAGGAGCATATGAAGAAGATTGTGACTCTTCTGACCAAGACGCTGGTGGACCGCTGCAGGACACAGCTGAATATGGAGCTTGTGATCCGCGGTGCAGTGAAGAATTATATTGTGGAAAAGGCCTATGATCCCAAGTACGGAGCGCGCCCCCTGCGCCGTATGATCCAGAATAAGCTGGAGGACGGTCTGGCGGAGGAGCTGCTGGCAGGACGGATCCAGGCGGGGGACCAGGTGGAGATCACCATGCGGAAGGGTGAGATTACAATTCACAGCCTAACCGGCCATGAATTGTAACGGGTGAGGTCCATTTTGTAAAACAAATAAAACAGACGGATTGAAAATCAGGCCATTTTATTATATAATATGAATACAAGCATACCTGCCCGGCAGGGGCAGGTGGGTGAGCCACATAACAGGAGGATAATAGTAATGGCTGTAATTGAAGGATTAATTTGCACACAGGCAGACGGCACAATCAGTTTTGGAAATTATCAGTTGGCTGCAAAGTCCAAAGTGGAGGATTTTGAACACAATGGTGATATGTACAAGGTGAAGACCTTCCGGGAGATCACCAAGCTGGAGCGCAACGGCATGTTCGTGTACGAATCAGTACCTGGGACAACCGTGAGGAACCTGCAGGCCACGGAGGCTGGCATCTCCTTCCAGGTGGAGGGGCCGGAGGATGCCCAGATTACCCTGGGGCTGGAGGACGAGACCGAATACCGGGTGTATGTGGACGGCGAGGATGTGGGACACATGAAGACCAACCTGGGCGGGAAGCTGAATCTCAGCGTGGAGATGAGCGAGGGCACACCAGTTACAGTTAAGATTGAGAAGAATGTATAGGAGCGGAGGCTGTTCTTTGGAACAGCCTCTTTTCGGTTATGCCAAAGGAGGAAGAATAGTTGGCCAAGGGAAAAAATGTGTCGGTGTATTTTTGCCAGAATTGCGGGTATGAATCTAGCAAGTGGATGGGGCAGTGCCCGGGGTGCCGGGAATGGAATACCATGGTGGAGGAGCTGGTGGACAGGAAGGCAGTGGGGAAGACCAAGTCGGCCGCCCAGGAGCTGGAGGCGGCTAAGCCTGCTGCCCTGTCCCAGATCCAATATGAGCATCAGGAGCGCATGCACACCGGATACGGGGAGCTGGATCGGGTGCTGGGGGGCGGGGTAGTGCCCGGCTCCCTGGTGCTGGTGGGAGGAGACCCGGGCATCGGGAAGTCCACCCTGCTTTTGCAGGTGTGCCAAAAGCTTTCCCAGGACATGGACGTGCTGTATATTTCCGGGGAGGAGTCGCCCCAGCAGATCAAGATGCGGGCGGAGCGGATCGGGAGCTTTTCGGACCGGCTGACCCTGCTGTGCGAGACGAACCTGGACCTGGTCTCTAAGGTGATTGAACGGGAGCACCCCAGTGTGGTGATGATTGATTCCATCCAGACCATGTACAAGGAGGACGTGTCCTCTGCCCCAGGCAGCGTGTCACAGGTGCGGGAGGCCACCGGGGTGCTTCTTCGGATTGCCAAGGAAAAGGGCATCGCCGTGTTCATTGTGGGCCATGTGACCAAGGAGGGGGTGGTGGCAGGCCCAAGGGTGCTGGAGCATATGGTGGACACGGTGCTGTATTTTGAGGGGGACCGCCATGCGGTGTACCGAATCCTGCGGGGGGTGAAGAACCGGTTTGGTTCTACCAATGAGATCGGCGTGTTTGAGATGTGCGAGTCCGGGCTTGCCGAGGTCTTAAACCCCTCCCAGGTGATGCTGAACGGAAGGCCGGAAGAAGCCAGCGGCTCTGTGGTGGCCTGCTCCATGGAGGGGACGCGGCCCATGCTGATGGAGATCCAGGCGCTGGTGTGCCAGAGTAATTTCGGGATGCCCCGCCGCACCTCTGCGGGGGCGGACCTAAACCGGGTGAACCTGCTGATGGCAGTGCTGGAGAAGCGGGCAGGGCTGTCCATGTCCAATTGCGACGCCTATGTGAATATTGCAGGGGGAATCCGCATGAATGAGCCGGCCATTGACCTGGGGATCGTGCTGGCTCTGTTTTCCAGCCTGAAGGACAAGCCGGTGGGGGCCAAGACCATCTGCTTTGGGGAGGTGGGCTTAAGCGGCGAGGTGCGGGCTGTCTCCATGCCCCAGCAGCGGGTGGCTGAGGCGGCCAAGCTGGGTTTTGAGGTGTGTATCCTGCCAGCCGTCTGCCTGGAGCTGGTGAAGGAGGCCCAGGGGATCAAGCTGGTAGGGGTTGCCAATGTCAGGGAGGCCATTGGAGCTGTGCTGCGGGGTTGTTGACTACCCAAATAGATCAGCATGGCTTCCGGTTGCAGTAGCTGAGAGAACGAGCGTATCTTCATAGATTTGATATATAAGTAGCCAATTTTGCATCAGCTTGGCATCTTTTATTGATTTTATAGTATTATTGTGGCACATAAGCAATGTATACACAACAATAAATTACCGTTGCACTATGAATGGAGAGGGAACGATGAGAGAGGAAGTCTATCTTACCAAAAAGAGTGAGCTGGAGCTTAAAATGGGCAGGATTGACAGTAATCACAGGCATACCGGAAGGTTATGACGGCCCTGTGAGAGAATATGAGGAAAAGGAGCTGTGGTTTGCGACGGAAGCCTTCGGGGGGATGTTGAACGCAGCTTCGATTATGCAGGGAAATGGCGGGGGAGAGGGATATCCCATTGGCCGCCTGATCAATTCCAAGGAGGGGGAAATGCTGCTCCATTCCTTCAAACAGGAGCTTTGCATCTATGGGCCAGGGGCATGGAACCATCCGGACATGGTTCAATTCTGGGCAAAGCAGGGAATCTTCCCATGGAGGACAGCGTCATAGAAGGGCTTAACAAGTGGATTGCCATGAACCATTGCCAGACCAGGGCAATTGCGGTTTCTGATAATCTGGTAGGCGTTTCCGGTGATGCTGTTTATAAGGAGAGCTATAACGAATGGGAGTATACCTTTATTTGCGAAAAACGGGCGGCGCCTGGCAGGGCCGGGACGTTTTGGATGAAACCGGACATTTCCAGGGGCCGGGCAGCCTGAACCATTATGCCTTCGGTTCGCCACATGGACAATATGATATTTCCTGGAGCTATGAGGGAGATGGGACGCTTAAGATTCAGCTGACCGTTCCCTATGGAGGCAGTGCCTGGATTTGCCTGCCTGACGGAAGGGATCGGATTGAGGTGGGGGCAGGAACGTACCTTTACGAATTGGCGTAAAAGCCATTGGACAGATCCATGGGGCGCATCCATTTGGAGGCTTTTGAGCCCAACATCATGACATTGGGCTCATGGGGCTATACTTTTTGGAAAATTTTTTCCGCGCTGACGGCAAGGAGCAGGGATACTATGCCTGCAAAGAAAACCACTACATATTCCAAGCCCTTACAGAGCCCAAAGAGGACCCCATACAGCGCATTGCCCAGGGGCTGGGCGCACATGGAAACAGTGAGAATGACAGAGATTACCTTTCCAAGTAAGCCGGGCGGCGTTTCTGCCTGGATAAAGGACATCATCTCCACGGTAAAAACTGTGGAACATGCCATAAGGGCAAAGCTGCAGATAAGGATCACCACATAGTTTATGATTCCCGAGGAAAACAGTACCAGGGAGGCGCCGATGGGCAATACACACAGTGCGCAGGCAGTGACCAGCCTTCCCACCCTTTGGATGGCCAGCCTGTTGGCAAGGAGGCCTGCGCCGATTCCGCCCAAAAGCCCTCCCGCTGCCAGCGCCCCCTCGGCAAAGCCATAGAGCCGGTTTGCCTGTGCTGCCTCCAGATCCAATACCTCTGTGATCAGATAGGGCAGCCCAACCATAACCATGGAAGACAGAAACAGATTGATGCCGCAGATGACCAGAAGGGCCTTTCCGATGACAGGCTTCTCCCTTCGGAGAAAGCGGATGCTATCTCCGAAATCATTTCGGACCGTCTCAAGGATGCCGCCGGAGGCCGGCTTCCGGAAGGGGATGTGGAGGAACAGCTCCATAATTGCCGACAGCAGGAAGCATGCCATGCAGACCCACAGGACGGGCCTAAGCCCCCAGGCGCTGTACAGAACGCCTCCCAGCACAGGTCCGGCCAGGGCGGCAAAGGAGCTTACGGTATTGATTACCGAATTTGCCGCCATATAATGCTCCTGCCTGACCAGTGCGGGGATGCTGGCCTGTACGGCAGGCTGGTAAGCGCCCGCAATCCCGTAGAGGAGCATCAGCGTAATTGTCAGCAGCAGGATGAGGCTCCCTTTCTCCATGAACAGGGCAAAGGCCAGAATCGCCGCAGCAGTAAAAAAGTCCAGCAGCACCATGATATTCCTTTTATTTACCCGGTCTGCCAGAATCCCGCCAACCGGCGACAGCAGCAGGGCGGGGAGAAAGGCGCATGCCGTGACCGTTCCGTATAGGGCCGAAGAACCGGTGAGGTTTAACAGGTACAGCGGCAGTGCAAACCGGATGGTGGCGTTGCCGAACAGGGATATAATTTGGCCAATGACAACCAGGGTAAAATCTTTGTGAAACAGTTTTTCATTCATATGTTTTTCCTTCTTTCTTGATAGATGGCGGTCAGCTCCTGGAGCCGTTCCAACAGCTCGTCGTCTACGATATCCAGTCCAAGGCTTCGCATCATCTGGGCAAATACCATAAATTTCCGGTAGGATTCTTCCACAGAGCTGTCAAAGATCATGGGATTCATCCAGACATTTGCAACAAGCAAAATCAGCTCGGCCAATTCCTCCGGATAGTCCGTTACCACGGAGCCGTCTGAAATTCCCTCCCGGATAATCGGCAGAATATACTCCGGCGCAGCATGGTCGATGGTATCATGAAGAAGGCTGAAAAGAAGCTTCGGGTTCTTATGAAGGTCTGGGGCAACCGCAAATATGTCATCCTGCACCGGCCGGTTGATGGATGCCTTAAAAATAGTTTTCAGCTTCTCCTGGCCGTTTAGGTCAGAGCGGTCGCGGATGGCTGCAAGCATCTGGTTGGACTCTGCGGTCATTTGGTCCATAACAGCAACCAATAGCTCCTCTTTTGATTTAAAATGATGATAGATGGCGCCTTTGCTAAGCCCGCCCAGCTGGTCTATGATATCCTGGATGGAGGTATGCTCATATCCCTTTTCCATAAATAGACGGAATGCCACCGATAAGATTAACTGCACCGTTTCCTCCGGGTGATTATTTCTTGCCATGACGTGTCACCTCCTTAACATACCACTAGTATGTTTTTTATATTAACATACTGATGGTATGTTTGTCAAGGTATTTAGTCGCCGCATTTCATGGGGGAAATTGGGACTGATTTGGAAGCTTTTTCATAGATAACCTTGACTTTTCAACAGGAGAATGTATAATAGAAATGAATTTATCATAAGTTAGTTTATCATAAAATAACTTATCATAAGGGGGATTTCTGTATGGAATTCATAGGAAGAAAAGCGGAACTGGAAAAGCTGAACGCAGAATATGGGCGTGACAGCAGCTTCGTGGTCATCTATGGACGGCGCAGGGTTGGCAAAACGACACTGATCAAAGAGTTCCTGAAAGAGAAAACAGCCTTCTATTTCCTTGCAACGGAGGAACTTGAAAACCAGAGTATGAAGCGTCTGGCGGGCGTGGTCGCCCGCATGACCAAAAACAGCCTGCTGCAGAAAGCAGTATTTACAGACTGGCTGGAGCTGTTTTGGGTCATCGCCGATTATGAACCGGATAAAAAGAAAGTGCTGGTTATCGATGAGTTCCCATACCTTGTAAAGACCAATCCGGCATTTCCGTCCATTTTACAAAACGCATGGGATGAAATCCTCAAGGACAGGAATATCATGCTGATCCTGTCCGGTTCTTTGCTTGGAATGATGCAAAAGCACGCGCTTTCTTACGATAGTCCCCTGTATGGCCGCAGAACCTCACAAATGCATCTTGTCCCATTGTCTTTTACAGATGTTTATAATACCCGGAGGCTGCCTTTTGATAAGGCCGCGGAACAGTATGCAGTGACTGGCGGCGTGCCAAAGTATCTGGAATTTTTTGAGGATGGCCGCGGGCTTGTGGAACAGCTGAAGGATACCGTTCTCTCCAAGAGTGGATTCCTGTATGAGGAACCGCATTTCCTGTTGAAAAGTGAATCTATGACAGCGGTGAATTATTTTTCTATTATAAAAGCCATTGCAGACGGCAATCATAAATTGGGCAAAATTGCCGGTGTATTGGGCCAGGAAACCTCAGCCTTGACTCCGTATCTGTCAACCCTTGCCGACCTGGGCTTCCTTGAAAAACGAACGCCAATAACGGAGAAGAACCCGGAAAAATCCAGAAAAGGGCTGTATTTCATCTCTGATAACTTTATCCGTTTCTGGTTCCGGTATGTGTATCCCTATAAGGGCGAGCTGGAGCTGGACAATATGCAAATTGTTTTGGATGAGATCGGCAAGGATTTTATAGGGAAATTCGTGGCCTTTGCCTACGAGGATATCTGCAAGGATATATTTGCGGGCTTGTGCAAAAAAGGTGCGGTTTCTTTTGTTCCGTCCCGTATTGGCTCTTATTGGAAAAATGACTGTGACAGCGATACAGAAATCGATGTAATGGCAGTGGATCATCAAAATAAGCGGATATTTGCCGGAGAGTGTAAATATCATGCAAAGCCTGTAGATGCGCCAGTCTATTTTGCGCTGTGGGACAAGGTGGCGAATGCAGGTGAAATCAAAAAAGCCTTTCCAGGATATGAGGTTGTTTATGGTGTGTTCAGCAAAAGCGGCTTTACCCGGCGGATGCTGGATACAGCAAAAGAAAATCCGGGACTGCTTCTAATCAACGAGGATGGTTTGGCGTGGTGCACGGTGCCGTGTGAACAGTAACTGATGGTACCCTGTTCGCGCAGGGAGTTACGATTTTCCTTGACAAAATGCGGATTATTGCATAATATAATGATGTGCCAATTTTATAAGGAAAAGGCGTAGAACGGAAAGAGTAAGACATAATGCTCTGCCAGAGAGAGGCTGCCGCCGGCTGGAAGCGGCCTTCAGAAGGATATGTCCCAAGTGCCTCCGTGAGCCGGTCAGGTGAACAGCCGCTGCAGTTTCAGAAGGAGCAGCCCAGAGTAGCCTGGTACGTGTGCACACGTTACGTGCAGAGAGTGGAATGCAGGAGGCTGCATTCACTTAGAGTGGAACCGCGGATAACTTCGTCTCTAATTGCAGAGGCGGAGTTTTTGTTATCTCAGTATTATACTGTAAGGTGCGGGAGGTTTTTTGGCCTCCCGGCAGGATATGGGCAAAAAGTTAGAATATATAGAATAGAAAGGAAGGAATTCCATGGGATTTATATCACATGTGAAGGAAGAATTTCAGGTGATACAGGAGCGTGACCCTGCCATCAAGTCGCCCATGGAGGTGCTCTTGTACCCAAGCTTCCGGGTGATGCTCAGCTACCGCAGGGCCCATAGGCTTTATTCGAAAGGGAAATATTTCAGGGCCAGGCGGATCTCCCAGAAGGCTGCCAGGAAGACCGGGATTGAGATCCATCCGGGAGCAGTGATCGGGAAGGGGTTTTTTATTGACCATGGCAGCGGCGTGATTATTGGGGAGACTACCATCATCGGGGATAACGTGACTCTGTACCAGGGAGTGACCTTGGGCGGAACCGGCAAGGAGACCGGAAAACGCCATCCCACCCTGTGCGACAATGTGATGGTAAGCGCAGGGGCCAAGATCATCGGTTCCTTCACCGTTGGGGAGAATTCCAAGATTGGCGCAGGCTCTGTGGTGTTGGAGGAGGTGCCTCCCAACTGTACTGTGGTGGGCGTGCCGGGGCGTATTGTAAAGCGTGACAACATCAAGGTGCCCAGAAGCGATATGAACCAGGTGGATTTGCCGGATCCCATCATGGAGGACATCACGGTGCTGCAGCAGGAGAATTCCGCTCTGTGCAACCGCCTGATCGACCTGGAGCGGGAGCTTAGGGAGCTTAGGTGTAAGGCAGGCTGCCTCGGCCAGGCGGGAGCGGAAGTGACAGTGCCGGGCCGGAAAGCGTGTAAGGCGGGAACAGAAAAGACAATAGATGGAAGGGAATAAAGGAGGAAGCTTATGAAAATATACAATACCTTATCCAGGCAAAAGGAAGAATTTGTACCCATTGAGGAGGGGAAGGTCCGCATGTACGTGTGCGGGCCTACTGTCTACAATTTTATTCACATCGGAAATGCAAGGCCCATGATTGTATTTGACACGGTGCGCCGCTACCTGGAATACAAGGGATATGAGGTCAATTATGTGTCCAATTTCACGGATGTGGATGATAAGATCATCAACAAGGCCATTGAGGAGGGACGGAGCGCGGCAGAGGTATCCCGGCAGTATATTGAGGAGTGCAAGAAGGACATGGAGGGTATGAATGTGAAGCCAGCCACAGCCCATCCCCTGGCCACAGAGGAGATCCACGGGATGCTTGCCATGATAGAGACCCTCATGGACAAGGGCTATGCCTACCGGGCCCAGGACGGAACCGTGTACTACCGCACCCGGAAGTTCCCGGAGTACGGCAAGCTGTCCCACAAGAACCTGGACGACCTCCAGGCAGGGCATCGGGATATTAAGGTGACCGGGGTGCAGAAGGAGGACGCCTTTGACTTTGTGCTGTGGAAGCCAAAGAAGGAGGGGGAGCCTTACTGGGAATCCCCCTGGTGCGACGGGCGGCCCGGCTGGCATCTTGAGTGCTCGGTGATGGCCAAGCATTATCTGGGGGATGAGATTGACATCCACGCCGGCGGGGAGGACCTGATTTTCCCCCATCATGAGAATGAGATTGCCCAGAGCGAGGCGGCCAATGGAAAAATATTTTCCAGGTATTGGATGCACAACGGATTTCTGAATATTGACAATAAAAAAATGTCAAAATCTCTTGGAAACTTTTTTACCGTACGGGAGATTCAGGAAAAATACGACCTTCAGGTGCTGCGCTTTTTCATGCTGTCAGCCCACTATAGAAGCCCCCTGAATTTCAGCGCGGAGCTGATGGAGTCCGCCAAGGCAGGCTTGGAGCGGATTGTGACTGCGGCGGGGAATTTACAGCATCTTCTGGGGGCGTCCCAGACAGGCCCAATGACAGAGGCGGAGGCAGCGCTGTATGAGGAGAGCGGGGCCTTTGTTGCAAAGTTTGAAGCTGCCATGGAGGATGACTTCAACACAGCGGATGCGGTGTCCGCTGTATTTGAGCTGGTGAAATTTGCAAATTCCAACGCCACGGCAGAGAATTCCCGGGAATTTCTGGAAAAGCTCTATGAGCGGCTGGACACCCTCTGCGGGATCCTGGGCATCCTTGTGGAACGCAAGGAGGAGATTCTGGATGCGGACATTGAGGCGCTGATCGCAGAGCGCCAGGCAGCCAGGAAGGAGAAAAACTTTGGGCGTGCAGACGAGATTCGCGATACCCTCCTTGCAAAGGGGATCATTCTGGAGGATACCAGAGAAGGTGTAAAATGGAAACGGGCATAAATTCCTACCTTCTGAAGAAGTTTCAGATTCCCGGCCAGGATATCCGCAGCTATTCCCCCCTGACCCTGGCTTATATTGGGGACGGGGTGTATGACCTGGTGATCCGCTCCCTTGTGGTGGGGCGCGGCAACACCAGCGCCAATCAGCTGCACCACAGGACCAGCGGCGTGGTGAAGGCCAAGGCACAGTCCGACCTGGTGGAGACGCTGCTGCCGGACCTGACTGAGGAGGAGGCGGCAGTGTATCGGCGGGGCCGCAATGCAAAGTCCCCCACCATGGCCAAGAATGCCAGCATGGCAGACTACCGCCGGGCCACAGGCTTTGAGGCCCTGATGGGATACCTGTATTTGACGGATGCGTTTGAACGTCTGGTGGAGCTGGTGCAGCTGGGGCTTGAGAGAACCGGACTTTTGTGAAGGAGACGAAAGGAAATCAAATGAGATACGAAGAATTGACCATTGAGGGGCGCAATGCAGTACTGGAGGCGCTGCGGAGCGGAAAACCCATTGACAAGCTGTTTGTGCTGGAGGGCTGCCAGGACGGCCCGATCCGTTCCATAACCCGGGAGGCCAAAAAGCATGATACCATAGTTAAATTCGTCGCCAGGGAGCGGCTGGACCAGATGTCCGAGACAAAAAAGCACCAGGGGGTCATTGCATTTGCGGCTGCCTACGAATATGCCCAGATAGAGGACATGCTGGCGCTGGCACAAGAGCGGAAGGAGGCGCCTTTCCTGTTCCTGCTGGACGGGATCGAGGATCCCCACAACCTGGGTGCCATTATCCGTACCGCCAACCTGGCCGGGGCCCATGGGGTGATTATTCCCAAGAACCGGGCCGTGGGGCTGACGGCTACCGTGGCAAAGGCCTCTGCCGGGGCGCTGAATTATACGCCGGTGGCCAAGGTGACAAATCTGTCCCACACCATCCGGGAGCTGAAGGAGCAGGGTCTGTGGTTTGTCTGTGCCGATATGGCAGGGGAAGCCATGTACCGGCTGGATCTCAAGGGACCTGTGGGCCTGGTGATTGGCAGCGAGGGCGAGGGCGTCAGCAAGCTGGTCCGGGAAAACTGTGATTTTATGGCAGCGATTCCCATGAGGGGGGAGATCAATTCCCTCAATGCGTCGGTGGCAGCCGGGGTGCTGGCCTATGAGATTGTGCGTCAGAGAATGGGATAGCAGGAGGAGATCAGGTTGGATTCTTACGGGGATATCAGCGATGAAGTGTTGATTGGCCGTGTGCGGGACGGCCATCCAGAGATTATGGATATTATCCTGGAGCGATATAAAAATCTTGTCCGGAAAAGGGCCAATGCCATGTTTTTGATCGGAGGAGAGAATGAGGACCTGATACAGGAGGGCATGATCGGCCTGTTTAAGGCCATTCGGGATTTTCAGGAGGATCGGGGTGTCTCCTTTTACCATTTTGCGGATTTGTGTATTTCCCGCCAGATCCTTCACGCAGTGGAGGCTGCCGGGAGAAAGAAGCACCAGCCTCTGAATTCCTACGTGTCCCTGAGCCATCCGGAGGCGGAGGAGGATCTCCATGCTGTAAATATGCTGTTTGGCATGGAGGGGCAGAATCCGGAACGGCTGGTAATCGAGCAGGAGAGCGCCAAGGCTATGGGGCGCCGTATGGAGGCCCGTCTTAGCAAAATGGAAAAGCAGGTGGTGGGCTATTATCTCCAGGGGATGAATTACCGGGAGATTGCAGAGCTCATGGGCAGGCAGCCCAAGGCCATTGACAATGCCCTGCAGCGGATCCGGGGCAAGCTGGCGGCAGGCTGTGACAGACAAAAGGAGGAGGGCATATGATCCAAAGACATGATATATTATCCATTCCTTTTCTGAAAAAGTCTCCTTTTACAGGCAGCCTTCTGGGGATGCGCTACCGCATGGAGCGACAGACGAAGGAGGAGGAGCCGGAGGCGCTCCTGGTGCATGTCTGGGAGGGGCCTTACTGCTTTGACGCGACGCCGGAGGAAAAACGGCGCAGCAGGGAATTTTCTTTTGATGAGGAAGGGATCTGCCAGTGCGTGGAATGGCTGAATGGCTGCTGGAGCGCGGAGGAAGAGCGCTGGAGGAAGGCTCAGGGAAATTGGTGAAAAATTTTTGAAAAATATGTTGACAAACATGATTTTATGTAGTATAGTTTATAAGTCGGTGGTTGCAGTAAGTATTCCGCCAGGACAAGCTGCTGTGGCTCAGTCGGTAGAGCGTCGCATTGGTAGTGCGGAGGTCACGGGTCCGATTCCCGTCAGCAGCTTT
>CAJUQB010000068.1:16106-25268 GCA_910588285.1 uncultured Lachnospiraceae bacterium | reverse complement strand
ATTCAGTTGTCAATCTTCGGTTGGAATCTCATTCATTGAGATTCCGAGAAGTTATTTGTAATTTGCTTTTTAATTTTAGTAGAATATTGAACCATTATCTATAATTTTCAGCACCAAAATTTATACTTTAAGAACCATGTATTTAAGATTCAAGCCTGGGAAAATCTGAAAATAATTTTCCCGCTTCTACATTGTACATTTATAAGCGAACAAAAGGATACAAGCTGACAGGCTTTGTATCCTTTTATAACCATTATTTTATTCTATTCTTTGCACTTGTCCAGCTCTGTAAAGCTAATTATATCTCTGCCTATGCGCAGAAGCCCTTGCCTATGCGGTATCCGCGAAGAAGGGTTCTAAAAAGTGTGCTTATTTTAACCTATACAAATTGCCCTTCTTATAAAAATCCTTTCTAATATATCCCGATTTGCCGCAACAGAGGTTCCCTTCCGAAACAACGCCGCATATAGATCGCATCTGCCAATGGCAAGCTGCATAAAAGTATCTACCGTTACCGTCATATCTGTCTCTGAATCTCCCCGTTCAATGGAGACTGCTTTTCCATTTGCAAACTTAACATAATAACTTCCTGTGTTTTCTGTCAGATAATCGTCAATAACTCTAATTGAAAATTTCCCCTCACATACCGGATACTGCATGAGAGACAATATTTTTTCAACATCAAGCACACGGGCCATAAAATGCCCCTCAAGCCTTCGCTCCACATCATCACATTCCGGCAGCAGAAGCGCCAAATCTATTTCTTCCAGTAAATCAAAATTCACATGTGAAAGCTTTGCCCTCATGCCATATATAAATCCAAGCATCTGACAGAATACCTTGGGATTGTCATAAATGATCTCCTGCACATCCATTTCTCCTATAAAAGGACCTTTCTCGCCTGTTCTAAATATAAACTTCATGTAACCCCGGTCATTACTGCATTCATCCCGAAAAATATAGGTATACTGATGCTTATTTCCATTCCGCCAATCAGGCTTTCCGTATTCGCCATTTCCCCGGTAAATCCAATCATCCTCATTTTTTACAACTGCCAAATTTTTATCCTGGATAAAAGCATCATACAGCTTGCGGATGATGGCTACTTCGTCCTCCAATTCCAGCATACGGACATTCATATCACAGCGGAAATTCCGGAGCTGTTCAATGGCAGCCCTCTGCTTCATATTTCTCTGGGCAAGATCAAACCCATATCTGCGGTAAAAGGCAAAGGAAAATGGAATCAATGTGGCATAAGCATATCCCTTTTTCTTAAAATCTAAAAGAACTTCTCTTAACATTACGGTTACATTCCCATTCCCCCGTTCCTCCGGCAAAGAGGCTACCATATGGATATCTCCAACAGAAACCGCATGTCCATTAAAAATATGCTTCTTTGGCATTGTAATAATACTTCCGGTCATTTTCCCAGCTTCGTTAAACAATCCCCACGCTTCCTCCACACGCGGCATTTCACCCTTCAACTGAGATTCCAGCTTCTCTTTTGCTTCCTTTTCATTCCAGTCATGCAGAAACGCAGTGGCAACGATACGACCGCTTTCTAACAGCTCATCCATTTTTTCTAATTTACGAACCATTTTTTATCCCTCTTTTCTATAATTGTACCAAGCCGCTCTAGCCCTAAGTACATAAAATCTTCTTTTTTTCAAAAAAAGTAGCAGTTTTTGTTTTTATGTAGTATTGTTAAGTTACCACGCTCCACAATCACACAATCACAAAAACTGCTATGCTTATTTTATCATGGATTTTTAAACAAAACAACTACATATCTGAAAATTTTTATCGTCCCCCTCCTGCATTATGATGACCGGATGCTTTTTACTTCATTTTTTCAAGGAGGTTCTATCTGGATTATCTTTCCCGCATTCTCCACAAATCCCCGGAAGAGGCTTCCTGGGAGGAACTGTGCGGTTTCATCTGGTGGCTCCAGAATTATCAACGACCTGAAATTCAAGGCCCTTCTCTGCCTGATGTTCTCCTCCGGCCTGCGCATCGGCGAAGTCCGGCATCTTAAGTGCGCTGACATCGAACATTCCAGGGGCAGGATTTTTATACGCTCTTCCAAAAACCGCTCTTCCCGATATGCACAGCTTTCGGAACAGGCCTGGCAGCTCATTCTGCAGTACTGGTATTCTTTTCCTGCACAGAACCGCCCCAGGGAATGGCTTTTCCCTCAAAAGAGGGGTCCCTCCAAACCCATCGACCACCAGCGTGTCCCTGATTTTTCCGCTCCCATGAAAAGAAGCTGGGATGGCAGAATTGCTAAAGGCCGTATGGGGTGTTGATCCCACTGTCTGCCCGGTCTGCGGCTGCCATAACATGCGCAGTATTGGAAGGACATATGGTACTTCCTGATAAGGACCTTTTTCACTGAATACAATTTTCAAAAGGCCTCCGTAAGAAGGTCTGCAAAGCATGCACTTTTTTCGAAAAGCTCCGATACGGCTGGCAGCGGGACCTCCCAGGACATTGAAACTGTGGCGAACCAGGTCATAAAAAAGCTCAGTAAAACAATGAGGGCAGAGCTTAGGACACAATAAAGCCGGCCTAAAACAGGCCCAGCTGTTCGTATTCCTGGCTGTGTTCTTACGATATACGCAAACTCCATAACAAGCTCCAAAAAGAAAAGACAGGGAGCCATCGCGGGACAAAAGAGTTTTTGAATGAAACAAATCTACTCCTCCGCAGGCCGGATCTTTTTGATCCATTTCCGGCTGTGAAGCCGGAAGAGGCACCAGACTGTCTTGATAAACTGATCCAGCTTCAGGCAGATATAAATCGCAAAGCCGCTCCAGTGGAAGTACAATCCCGCTAATGCGCCTATGGGGATACTGGCGCACCATAAGAACAAAATGTCCGCCACCATCAAAAACTTTGTATCTCCGCCTCCCCGCAGAAGGCCTTTGGTCAGGATACTGTTCATGGCCTGAAAAATCACCACAAATCCCACCGCATCCATCAGATGCCCTGCCATAATCTTAGTCTCATCCGTAATATTGTATAAACCGATAATAGGCTTCTTCAAAATTAGAATCAGCAGGCACCCCACTGCCCCAATCACAAACCCAAGAGCCGCAAAGGTTACTCCCTGGCGCTGAGCCTTCTCCACATTTCCTTCCCCCAGGGTATTTCCGGTCATAATACAGCTTGCCTGGCATACCCCCTGGATTACCACCGTAGATATCTGCTGCACCACTGCGGTAATGGCATTTGCGGCCACAAAAACTGCCCCGATATGCCCCATTACAATGGCTACCACACTGCCCCCTAAGCCCAGCAGGGTATCGCTGATCAGCACCGGCAATGCAATCTTCATATACTCCGGCAGAATGTCAGAGCATTTGATCCATAGCTCCCGGAGCCGGAACCGGATATTTTTTTCCCGGAAAAAGAAGAACCCCATGATGAAGCAAAACTCAAACATTCTTGCAAGCAGCGTTCCCAGGGCCGCCCCCCGCTCCTCCAGCCTGGGAGCTCCCAGATTTCCAAAAATGAATACCCAATTAAAAAATATGTTGATAAAAAATGCCCCAATGGAAGAAAACAATGGAATATTTGCCTTTCCCACACTTCGCAGCACCAGACTTGTAGTCATGGAATAGCCCATCAGCAGGTAACAGGGAATGGAAATCATAAAATACGACACTCCGGCATGTATTACCGCATCCTCCGGTGAAAACAGCCCCATAATACCGGATGGCATAAGCAGTGTTGCAATACTAAACGCCAATCCCAGCAAAAGTACGCCCCGGAACATAATGGATACCGTCTTTTTCAGGCTTGCGATATTTTTCATGCCCCAGTAACGGCTGGTCATCACGCTGGCCCCCATTCCAAAGCCCATACAGCAGCATTGGTAGATACTGATAAAATTATTGGCCAGCGTGACGCCGCTCATTTTTATTTCTCCCAGGCTGCCCAGCATAATATTATCCATCATATTGACGCCCACCGTAATCATTGACTGCAGGGCGATAGGCACAGCCAGAATCATCAATGTCCGGTAAAAATTTTTATCTCTTACGAATAATTTCAAGTATCATCACTCTTTCTCTCTATCCTGCAGCCAGTCCACAAGATTTGCCATCGTCCATAAAAAACGGGAGCTGGAGTGGATCCATACTTCATTAAAGGTAGGACGGTTGTCTGCCGGAAGATACGGCGCATCCTTGGCTCCCTGGGACTGAATTCCCACCGGGATGGCCCCCACCATATCCGGGCTGTATGGCGTATATAACGGCTGGAAACCATAGCCCTCTCCATACATATCCGAACGTGCAAAGGGGTTCTTTCCCAGCATCCAGGAAATCTGCTCCAATGCAATATCACGCAGCTGCTTATCATGGAACAGACGGGACAGTTCACCCACCGCAGTTGCTTTTGCAAATACCGGAGCAAAAAATCCCCGCAACAGCTCTGACGATACCGGCATCCGCCGCATGTAATATTCTTCCGAGAGACGGATTCCATTGGCGATGGAATCATGATAAAGCTTCCGTACATGCGCCTCCCCCTCAAACCGCATGGTATTCACCGGCGGTTCCATGCGGATACTGTAAATGGCACTGGGCAGCAGGCCAAAGGGCTGTACCATATCCGCCGTATTTTTGATATACTCCGCATAATACTGGCAGCCCTGCTCCCACAGCTCCGCGTCGGGATGTGCCAGAGCTTCCTCCAACAGCCGCACCAGGAATACAATAGGCGCCTGCTCTGCCGACTGATGCTCATAGGCCGCAATATGCACATGCTCCTGCTCACACCAGAAAAATCCCCGCAGAGGAATATCCCAATCCGGAAGCTCCTGCTGCTGGCAGTTCAGCACCAGCCTGGCCGTCTGTGCGGCAATCTCCAGATATTCTTCCCTTCCGGTAGCCCGATAGAGCATGACTGCTGCAAAGCCCTTATGACTGAGGGTCTGCAGCTCATGGGTTGCCGTGTTACCCCGGCGCAGCTCATATTCCGCCTCCCCCTCCATTTCCAATGCAAAGGCAAAATCCTCCCAAGCTGCCTTTTCACAGAGACGGGCATACCGCTCATTGCCTTCCCGGAAAACAATGGCGCCCTGGGCCTCCACCCCTGCTCGGAACCAATTGCCAAAGGCTTCATTCGTCGCTTTCCTCAAGAACCCGCCAAAGGGATCCTCTTCCTCCTCCCCAAGGACATTGCCGTCCCAGCGCATATGGCCGGAGCCAAAGGCGTAATACCCATCCCCAAAGCGGGTTTTTAAGATCCAGTCCAGCCCGTATTTGGCCTCCTCCAGGACACGGTCCTTTAGGGCAGGATCCTTCTCCTCCAGGTGCTCCGCCAGATCCAGCATGGCTGTAATGGCATCTGCCGTGGTACAAAGCTCCTGGCAGAGATCCCCCGCGTCATGCCAGCCGCCTGCTGCATTGAGGCTGCGGATGCCATCCGGGTGCTTGATAAAATCTGTCCTCCCGCAAGGGCCATGAAGCCCTGGTACCTCGCATCCACACCGCTCCTGATAGAAAAAATTCAGGTTTTTCCAGATGGGGGATGCCAGCACATGGGTTCCAATGGGGAAGGGATAGGTGCTCCTTCCGTCGGCAGACAAAATATATTCGCCGGAGGACTGGAGGCCGGAAAAATCCAGTACCTGATAGGTTCCAAGATCGGTCTGGACCGTTTCTGCCTCCCCGGTGAAAGCAATGCGTCCGGTCTTAGCATTTTTCACCATGAATATGCACCCATTTGCGTTCTGCATCACGGCCTTTTTGGGTGCGTCCGGCAGATATCCGATCTGGCAATAAGCAATCCGGTCCGCAAGCTCCCATCCGTCCACATAATCTGGTTCTACCTGTTCCACACACAAGTCAGAGAAATAGATGTCATACCGGTCGTCATCCTCCGGCAGTGTCCCCTGTGGATCATGTACCAGCACAAACTCCCGCACCGCATCCCTCTGATGGGAATGGAACTCCCAGATCAGCTGATACCACTGGCGGCTGGGCACATTAAACCCGGTACGGCTGTCCAATCCCCCGATTCCTTCCGCCTCGTCCTCCCCGTTACAGAGGACAAAATACAGCCATGTATTGGGCCGGGTAGCCACATCGGCATAACACCACATGCTGACGCGGGTATAGGCGCTAAGATCCTCCTTCTTCATATCCATATGTACGATATTTGCACCGGTAGACCAGGAGCCGCTCCGGAACCCGCCGTTTTTGTCATTGTGGCTGCCGCCTAAATGGAGGGTCGGACGGTTCCCGTACAAATTCTTACGGCTGATACCCATGCTGCCCATCCCCTCATGGGTAAGCCCCTCCAGGGTATCCAGGGCCAGAAGCCGGCGGCTGGCCAAAACCTCCTTGTTTTTCCACAGCGCATATTGCTCCCTTCCTCCCTCCGCCTCCATTGCCAGAAGCATTCCGTATCTTTCCGTCATTTTTTCCGTTGCCATATATGCTCCTCCTGTTCTCTAAGCTTTATCATTTTTCCTTAATTATCATATCAGGCTTTTCCCTCTTCCGGCAGATTCATACGTGACTTGTATCTGCCCATTGATGACGTATCGCCTGGCGGGAGTCCAGGCTACACATTTTTCCGCTATGCCATTTTTTGCGTATAAACAAATGATACAGGAAATCTTCAGCAGATGATTGACATAGAACCACTCCTTGCGTATCATAATATTATACAGGAAATTTTTTTAATGCTTCAGGCTCAATTATATTTTCTTTCAGACCAATCGTATCAAGATTTTCCAGATTACAAGCTTCTGCAAAATGAAGAGCGCAGTCCCTGCATCATATACTGCCGGAACTGCTCTTTTTGATTTATATTCAATTGTTGTCCCTGAATCCTTCCCCTTATTTCGCCTTGATTCTCGGATACTTCTCATACATCCGCTGGATATAATCCTGGTACTCCCCAAGGGCCTCCTTCAGCTCTATGATATTGCAATTGTCTACACGGCTCCGCATTTGCTCCTCTCCCTTAGTGCAGATTTCCAGACGTTCCTCCTCACTTCTGAAAATTATACCGCCGCCATGCTGGCTTGGATCGGAGTAAACCTGCGCTGTAAAGCCTCTGTTGGCAGCATAAAGCTTTGAAAAGCGGTCCATAACCGGATCTACCTCCGAACGCACTGCGCTGGTCTCCTCAGAGTCTGGGACAATTGGCAGGTATTCCATCTGCCCCATGATCTTATAGGCCCCATACAGCATATAATCCTCATTCCCACCGGGCAGGCCCTTATTAATATCAAAATCTCTGCCAATGAACATGGACATCAGATGACAGGGATGGATCAATGTCTCTGCCATAAAATCCACGCAAAAAGCATCGATGGTACATACGGAAGGCCCGTGGCCGCTGATTAAGAATAACCGTTTGAAGCCCTGATCCACAAGAGAATGGCAGATCTGCATCAGATAATCGATCCCCCCGCGGACGCTCATCTGGATGGTGGCATTGCTGATATTGGTCCCGCCCGGATAAAAATAGGGCATATTGATCATAGCCAGACCATCTGCTTTCTCCGCTAACAGCTTGGCATATGCCTCCGGCGCAACCGTCTCGCAGTCAATGGGCAGCGCCCCATGGCATTCCACCACACCGATGGCAAGAAACATGGTGTCCCCGCCCCTTGCCAGATAATCCTCAACCTCTTTCTCTGTCATCTTGTTATAAATTCTTGTCCTCATATCGGTTTCCTCCTGTCTCTTGATCTCTTCAATAGCTCTTCTATATTATGATGTTGGGGTCAAAAGGTATTTTGACCCCTATGATACCACGGATTGCTCCGCATTTCATGCTCCCGCAATCCTAAAACACCTCAAATCCGCTCATTTTTCTACGAAAAATGGCTACTTTTCGGTGTTTTGCGGGTCCCAAGTTCAAAAATCCTCTTGCAAGCCAGCTTGCATCGGATTTATTGACCTTTTGACCCTGGTATCATATTATATCAAGACCGCCCTTTCACCGACAGATGCAAACATGACCTGTATCTGTCCACTAATAACGTGTAGACTGGTGTTGATCTACATTACACATTTCACACAATCGTTGCCAAAAATGCACACAGATTTTCTTCCACAGCCTTCCTGGAAAGGATTCCGTCATCCAGGGCCTTTTCGATTGGCCCGGCAAACTCCTCCTTGCTATCTCCCGGCGTGATCAATGAGATCCCCGCCGAGGCCAGCGCGCTTAAGCCCTCGTCTCCATAGCCGCCCCAATCGGTCATCACATACCCCCTGTAGCCCATCTCCTCCCGCAGGATCCCCCGCAGAAGCTCCTGGCTGTTGGAGCAGTAGTACCCGTTCACCGCATTGTATCCGGTCATCATAGAAGCCGGCATCTGAACCGAAAATGCATATTCAAAAGGCCGCAGATACATTTCCCGCAGTGTCCGCTCTGTGATGATGCTATGGTTGCTGTTCCGGAGAGTCTCCGCATTGTTGGCACAAAAATGCTTCATGCAGGAGGCTATGCCGCCCTCCTCCAGACCCCGGCTCTGCTGTCCGGCCATCCGGCCCGTCAGGTAGGGATCTTCACTGAAATATTCACAATGACGGCCACACAGAGGATTTCTCTGTAGGTTCATGGCTGGCGCCAGGATACAATGGAGCTCCATGTCCGCCGCCTCCTTTGCAATGGCGCGTCCCTCCTGGTACATCAGCTCCTCATTGTAGGATGCGCACATTACCGTGGAAACCGGAAATCCAATATTTGGCCCATTCATATTCAGCCCATTATTACCGTCTGCAAGGTTGTACTGGCGGATTCCATAATCCTTCAGGCTTCCTGTATTACACACTCGCCCTGCATATCCTCGATCCTCCAGGCCCCAGCCCGTGCCGCCCCCGCAGGAGAGACGGGCCAACTGCCGGTTAGTCATCTGGGACACAAAGGAGGGGATCCTGGAAGGATCCTTTCGGATCTCCTCAAAGGTAATAATACCTCCCTCCTTGGGCGTCTCTGTCCTGCCGTCATCCGCCAAGAAGGAGAATTCCTTTTTATAAGGCAGTTTCCCATCGCATTCCTCCTTCGTCCAGGCCCGGGTTACACCCTCCCTTTGGAAAAATGCTCCTATGTTTTCTTTTGTCAGCTCTTCAACGGGAACCGGCGGCTCCATCCGGTTTGTCACCTGCTGCACCAGAATCTCCTGAGCCACTG
>CAJUQB010000068.1:0-16096 GCA_910588285.1 uncultured Lachnospiraceae bacterium | reverse complement strand
GAGCGCATACACCGCTTCGGCCTCCCGGGCGGTTCCCCCCATCAGAATCACGATACTCCCCGCTTCGATGAGCCAGGCCGCCTTTTTTTCGCTGTAGGACTTCAGCTGGCTCTCATCCACATGGAGGGTGAGGGTCTCCGTCTCTCCAGGCTGCAGCAGCCTGGTTTTTCCAAAGGCCACCAGCCTTTTATCCGGCTGGTCCAGGGAGCCGCCCTCAAAATGAGCATACAAAAGCACCGTTTCCTTTCCGGGGCAGTCTCCGGTGTTGGTAACAACAATCTCCGCATCAAAAGCGGTGCCGCCCTTTTGTTTCACCTGCTTCCATTCCTTCCGGAAGGCCGTATAACTCAAGCCATGGCCCAGATCATACGCCGCCTCCTTCTGGAAGGTATCAAAATACCGGTAGCCCACATAGAGCCCCTCTTCATAGCAGGTGCTGATATAACGGGCCTTCCATGGATCCCCATACTGCCTCTCTAAATCCTCCTTGGTAAGGAAGTTCTTGCTGCTGGGATAATCCTGGTAGTTTTTCGCCCAGGTATTAGGCAGCTTTCCGGAGGGGCATGCCTCCCCCTCCAAAAGCATGGCCAGTGCCCGGCCTCCAGCCATCCCTGGAAGACCGGTCCAGAGCACCGCGTCGATCTGATACTCCTGTATCCAGCCCGTCTCAATGGGATATGCCGTATTCAGCACAGCGATCTTTTTTGTAAAATGCCTGCTGACCTGGACGATCATCTCCCGCTCCCCGTCTGTCAGCAGGAATCCTCCCGCCCCTTTCGGCATATCCTGGGATTCACTGCTGGTCCTGGAAATGAAGATTACCGCGCAATCTTCCTGCTGGCGGGCTGCCTCCAGCATCTCTTCAGGCGGCGCGAGATCCTCCTCCGCCTGATAAAAATGGTACAACTCCTGATTCAGCTTCAGGAAAGAATACCGTTCCAGCCCTTCCCGAAAGCCGATCCCATACCGGGGATTGATCTTCCCGGCCCCCAGGCAGCCCAGACGGTAAACAGCACAGCCAGAGCCGAAGGGGTTGACCACGCTGCCCCTTTTTAAGGGGAGGGCTTGGTTTTCGTTTTTCAGAAGAACCGCCCCCTCCAGGGCCGCGTTCAGCACCACCTCATCATGCTCTGGATAACGCTCCCCCACATCGATCCGGGGCTGGGTATGGAGGGTAAAGGAAAACTCTGGCAGCTCCTTCCCGTCCGTCCCTCTGGCTCCCTTATAGGTAATGGTATAGTCAGTGTCGTATTCCGTGGCATATCCCCGGATCCGCATCCCAACGATCACACCAAAGCCCGGCGTACTCAGGATGATGGGCTCCCTGGTGGCCTTCCCGTCGATGTAGATCATTCCCGGGTGCTCTAAGTCGATCTCTTCCCCGCTGATGATAGTATAACAACCGGTGAACCGCAGGGAGGCCATACAGGGCTTCCCGTCCATCTCATCCAGGTTGTAGACAGGCCTCTGGATAAAGGAAAAAACCTCTTTTTTCTTATATTCCTTCGCTAAAATATCAATGGTTTCATCAATTGGCATCTTTATTAGCCCTCCACTCATCCAGCTGTCTCTGATGCTCCGCAATGATCTCCTCAATCCCTGCCGCATCCAGAGCCTGATTCATCTTCTCCAGCTGGATGTCGATCTCATCATGCTCATAGATCCCCACTGCAAGGGGCGGCATAAATTCCGCAATGGCATTGGTTACATTAGAGATTTGGGTGCTCACCTTCGTGGTGTCAAAGCTGAAGCCCAGAAGAGGTGAACTCTCAGCAGTCTCGCTGATTGCATAACATTCGTCAATGCTTTCCTCGGTCACTGGCTCCTTATAATAAGCCATCAGCACGTCTCCAAAGTTGGAAAAGTCCTTTTTATATCCAATATTTCCATCATTCACGCCCTCCGGATACTTGATGATCCGGTCGCTGACCTTTTCGTAATGTATGCCTTCTATCCCGTTGGTCAAAAGATTGATCACCTCTTCATTGGTGTACATCAGGTTCAGGAAATCCATGGCCTTATCGGGTCTCTCGCAATTGACGAAGATACCCCAGCCATTCTCCCTCCCGGACTCTGTAGATCGCTCCGGTTCACGCATGTTCTCCATCCCCAGTGTAAAGTCATAGGATGACTGCAGGTTTCCAAGCTGAATAGGTGATGTGGTGCCAAACTCACAGAAACTCTGCTGCATCTTAAATACATCACGGGCATTGATGCCGCTAACCATAGAGTCGGAGGGTACCCAGCCCTTCTCATACCAGTCCCTGTTTTTGTGCAGATATTCCTTGTACTCCTCAGACTTTAAGAAATTGAAAATCTTAAATTCCGGATCATCCTTATACATAGCTCCATACATACAATTTTGTCCGAACACCTGAATGTTGGGATAGAACTGGTTATACATCACATCAAACTCCCCGGTTCCCTTCGTCATAAAATAGACATTGGGATCCGCCTCATGGAGCTGCTCTGCAATCTTTTCAATATCCTCTGCCGTAGGCATCTTTGGAACCGTGATATTGTACTTATCTGCCATATCCTTATTGTAAATAATGCCTGTAGAGCTATAGACATACAATTCTCCGGGAACTGCATAGATCTTGCCGTCAATCTTATTTCCCTCCAGGGCCATGGCACCCTTTTCCATGATTCCCTGTCCACGCTCCTCCAGTAGGTCGTTCAGGGGCAGCAGCAGTCCGTCCGCCACCATATTGGGATATGCATAGGTTCTGCCCGCTGTGACGATATCCACCTTCTCACCGCCAGTGGCCATCAGGGACATCTTGGTCACATGATCCCCGATATGGATATTCAGGATCTTCAGCTTACAGTTGATGGCCGGAACGGAGATCTCATTTACCGCCTCCTCAATCTTCTCCAGATCCGGGATATCCTCGCCCAGGGTCAGGTTTTCCAAAACGATCTCATAGGGCTCCTCGTCAAAATTAATCTCTCCCGAGTTTCCCTCTCCCTGCTGCTCTGCTCCCTCTTCCTGCTGCGAGTTCCCTCCCTGATTATCGGAAGGCTTACTGTCCTGATCGCCTCCGCCGCAGCCTGCTAACAGTGACAAGCACATTGCTGCTGTCAGTAATCCTGACAAAAACCGTTTCACCTTTTCTCTTTTCATTTCTTGCTCTCCTTTTCTTTATTTCAGCATTTTGCAAATGCATAATACTCCTTTTTTCTTTACTTCAGGTTCTTGATCTCCTCCCGGCGCATCATATGCTCGTACAGCATTTGATCTAACAGAGAATCCCGTCCGGTATAGCCCACAATCTCGTCCCCCAGCTCGATCCAGCCATACTCCTCATCACTCTTGGGCCAGTAGGGAAGTCCTTCTCCATTGGGGTCTCCCGTCTTCATAAAGTTTGCCCAATAGGAGCTGACCTTATCGGCCAGTTCCACGTCATACTCGGTCCAGGGCCGTACAGGCGGTATATTCTGTGTCCCATCCTGGCTTCTGCGAAGGGAGGCGAAGGTATACCACAGCTCGCTGGAATGCCAGGCTAAGAGACGCTCTGAATCCCGGCTGGTTCCTATTTCCTCCGGATGGCAGGGGGCTACCCGGGAGAACAGATAGGAATAGGTGTTCCCTTTCATCTGGTGCTCCTTCCGGTAGGCGCCGAAGTAACGGTTTATAATGGTTCCTCCAAACATGGAAATTCCCAACGCCGCGTACCGCCGGCTCATCCGGTCCGCATTTTCTGCCGTACAGGGGAAATTCTTCTCAAACTCATATTTTTCATAAAGGTCTCCCAGCTGCTCCTTCGCCAAACGGTAATATTCCTCTTCGGTTACCGGCTTCTGGGGGCCAAGGGCAAAGGTCGTAAGCATATTGCTCTCCCCGAAATTCCCACCGGAAATATAGTCACAGTCACAGGCAAATTCATTGATATTTCGGTACATTTCCTTGTACTTCAGATTCACCCCGTCTGCCACCATGGCTCCGATCGCCATATCCAGAGGGCCCAGCTTTTCTCCGTAAAACCGTTCTGCCGGCAGGGCCCGCAGCTCCTCCAGGGAGATGTCGGGGTCGATGCCCAGATAGGCCAAGAAGTCCTGTCCCAGCTTCTCCGCCTCCTCCATGGTGTTCAGATCACGGCCCACCCAGTTGAGGTTGGACTGGTTAATGACACGCTTTACCCGGCCCTTCTGCCTGGGGGAGCCTGCCAGTGCGCCGGATTTGGCCGTGCCGCCGGACTGTCCCCCTACGGTAATGTTCTCCGGGTCTCCCCCAAAGGCCGCGATATTCTCATACACCCAGTCCAGGGCTTTGATCTCGTCCATCAGACCGTAGTTGCCGGAGATCCCCCCCTGCTCTGCCGAAAGCTGGGGCAGCGCCAGATACCCGAATACATTCAGCCGATGTCCTACGGTGACCACAACGACTCCCTTTCTGGCCAGCTCGCTGTTCTCAAAGACACTTTCATAGGAATACCCGCCGCCCAGGCCCCCGCCGTGAAACCATATATATACCGGCCGCCTCTCCTCCGGGGACTGGGCTCCTGTGGTGATATTCAAAAACAGGCAGTCCTCACTGGCCTGGGGAAATCCCTCAAAATAAAAATCTGACCGATAGGGTTCCTCTGCCAGCCCTCCCATGCTGGGCTGCATGGCCCGATCCCCATAGGTGTCGCAGATCCGCACCCCCGCCCAGGGTTCCTGATCCACCGGCGGCTTAAAGCGGTTCTCTCCCGCTGTCGGTGCTCCATACCGCACACCCTTAAAATAAGTGATTCCGGCATACTTTCCTTCGGGTGCCTCCACACCCTGCATCTTTCCGTACTTTGTTGTTACAATTCCAATTCCCATACGAAACTCTCTCCTTTCAAACATCTATATTTCCCGCAGATTTTCTGCGGCAGTTTTCCTTAACCCTTTACGCCGCCGATAGTCAGCCCCTTCACAAAGTATTTCTGGAAGAAGGGGTAGGCAATGATCAAGGGCAGAATGCCCACCACCGCGATGGCCATACGGACCGTCGTGGAGGGGATATCGCTGAACTTCATTCCGCTGACACTGTTGGACGCCAAAAACTGTACGCTGGTATTGATGGCGTTCAAAATATTCTGAATGCTGTAAAGACGGGTATCATTCAGGTAGTAAAGGCCATTCTGCCAGTCGTTCCAATAGGTCATGGCTGACATCATGCCCACAGTAGCCATGATGGGCTTCGAGAGCGGGATCACGATCTTAAATAAGATCGGTATTTCCCTGGCTCCGTCAATCCGGGCCGCCTCCAGCAGTTCCCTGGGGATGCTGTTGGTAAAATAATTCCGTACCAGGATCACATGAAAGGCTCCCATCAGCATATTGGGAACAATCAACGCGAATATGGTATCCTTGATATGGAACACCGAGGCATATACCATATAGCTGGGCACCAGTCCGCCGCTGAACAGCATGGTAAACACCAGCATAAAATTGATGAACTTTCTTCCCGGCAGCCCTTCCTTGGAGAGCATATAGGCCAGCATGGAGGTGATCACCAGGCTGGTTACCGTTCCCACCACCGTCACAAATATGGTCACTCCGTAAGCACGAAAGATTGTGGCTTTCTCATTGACAATGTAGCGGTAGGCATCCATGGACCATTTTTCCGGGAAATAGGAATATCCGTTGGCAACTGCCACAGCTTCATCGGTAAAAGAGGAGATAACCAGCAGGATAAAAGGCATGACCGCCAGAAAGGCCAACAACCCCAGCACCGCATTTCCCGCAATGGACCATCTTTTTCGTTCTCTTGTTATCATTTTCCATTCTCTCCTTTCCTAGAACATGGCATTTGATTTGTCGATCTTTCGCACAATGGCGTTCACCAACACCACCATGATAAAGCCTACCACCGACTGCAGAAAGCCTGCCGCCGAAGACATGGCTATATTGGGCTGAACCATCAGACCCCGGTAGACAAAGGTGTCGATGGTATCTGTCACCGGATACAGCGCTCCCTGATTCTGGGTTACCTGGAAGAACAATCCGAAGTCCGAACGGAAAATGCTTCCACAGTTTAAGATCAACAGCGTGATAATGGTAGGCTTCAGAAGGGGCAGGGTAATGATCTTGATCTGCTGCCACCGGGTGGCCCCGTCGATCGTGGCTGCCTCGTAATATTCCTCGCTGATGCTGAGGATCGTAGCAAGATACAGAATCATCCCGAATCCGATCCCCTTCCACTCATGGACAAAGGTCAGAATAAAGGGCCAGGCCTTCAATTCCTGATACCAGTTGATGGCCTCTCCTCCAAGGCTGGTGATAATGGAGTTGAGCAGCCCTGTGTTGGGGCTTAAATAGGCGAACACCAGATAAGCCACGATAACCATGGACATCAGATGCGGCAGAAGGATAAGCGTCTGGAACAGCTTCTTCGTCTTCTTGCTAATGATCTCATTGGCAAGGATTGCCACCGTCACGTTCAGCACCATGCCCAGCAGGATAAATACCACGCTGTAGCAGAGGGTATTGCGCACAATGCGGAAGGCCGTATTAGAACTGAAGAGGTACTGGAAATTGTCCATGCCGCACCAGGGGCTGTTCCATATCCCGTCTGCATAATTGAAATTTTTGAATGCAATCTGCAGGCCAAACAGCGGAAGATAGTTGTTGATGATAAGATAAAGGATTCCCGGCAGCCCCATGAGATAGAAGGGAAGCCAGTGGGCAAATCCCTGTTTCTTTTTTACGGCAGGATATCCTCCTGTCTGGGATCTCTTGTTTCTTTTGGTATTTTTCATCTTGAAACACGCCTCCTGTTTTTATTATGTACTTATTGTATCACCCTTCCTGTCTGGAAAAAATCTCCCCAAATGACATAAACACACTCAAAAATGACCAGAAAGCCTTCTCGCTTTCTGGTCATTTTTGAGTGTGTTTTTCTTTTCTATTGCTAAAATATCAATTATCCTACCTCTGCCGCTCCAATCAGAACCTCTTTCCCCCGGAATGCAAACCCATATTTTTTGATCTGCTCTTTCGCAAATCCCCTGGCCCTTAAAGCCGATTCATACTTTCTTTTTTCAATTTGCTCCAATGCAGATGATACCGCCGACTCAAGGCTCTCCCTTTTCCTGGTATTTGCGACCTTGAATTCTATCACGTATGCATCCTGGTTCTTTTCTTTGGGTACGATCATGACATCATGCCTTCCAAGGCCACTTTCCCCATTAGAGGTAATCTCATATCTGCCTCGCAATTCCACCATCAGCCCCAGTACAAAGCCATGATAAAAGCGTTCCGGATGTGTCTTTTCAGAAGGATTCTTCCCGGTATCAAAACTACTGAACATTTCCTCCGAAATGTCATTCATATAATCATTCATTTCTTCCAGATCACCATTCGTAAGTGCCTGCAAAAATGCATTGTTAAGCGGACGGCATCGCTGAAACCATCCCTCGATCATATGCTCAAACATCACCTGAACCTCCAGGTTGGTCAGCCTCAGCTCATATTCCATCTTCCGGCATTCTGTATTGAACCTGGCGTATACTGCTTTCAGATATCCGCTGGCCAAAAGCAGGCTCCATACAGCATCCTCCCCTTGATCCAGCTGGTTAAACACAATCTGCTCATCCAATACTGTGTATAGACTTTCGCCCTGCAGTAGCTGTTCCATCCGAATCTTAATCCCGGCCTCCCCTTCCCGGATCAGTTTTCCCACCAGGCTGTTGGAGCTGGTGTTAGCCCAATAGAGTCCCACCCTTTTTTTGTCCAGATAATTCAGAATGGACCATGGATTATAAATATCCTTCTGACCTCCAAAACAGAACCCATCGTACCATTTCTTTACCTCTTCTTTTTCTGTTGACAGGCCATATTCGTCCAGAGACCGAAATACCTCTTCCTCTGTAAAACCGAAACAATCTGCATATTTTTCAGAAGTAGTGGTTATCACCTCAAGATTATTCAAATCTGAAAAAACAGATTCCTTGCTGACCCTTGTGATCCCAGTCATAATCGCACGTTCCATGTAAGGATTGGTTTTAAAAGTGGCATTAAACAGATTCCTGATAAACTCCACCATCTCTTCCCAGTATCCACCCACATACGCCTCCTGCATGGGCGTATCATATTCGTCCAGAAGAATGATCACCTTCTTCCCATAATACCGCATCAGATAATCTGACAACATATTCAAAGAATCTGACGCAATATAATCTTCCATATCAGCAGAAACTTTCTGATATAATTCTTTCTCCTTTCCATTCAGTTTTCCACTATCCAGCAGGAAATCATACCGATTGTACAGCTTTGTGATAATATTACATATTTTTTTCCTGGTATTGAGGAAGGAAGTCTCCTTCACTTTGGCAAAATTTAAGGATATCACCGGATAGGTTCCCCGCAGGTTCCGATATGCTTCCTCCTGCCAGATGGACAGCCCTTCAAACAGTTCCTTCCGATTGGCATACTCCACCGAAAAAAACTGTTCTACCATGCTCATGGTAAGGGTCTTTCCGAATCGCCTTGGACGGGTAATCAAAGTTACTGCATCATAGGCTTCCCACCACTCCCGAATAAAATGGGTTTTATCTATATAAAAATTGTCACTTACTCTTACACTTTCAAAATCCTGATGTCCAATGCCAACTACTCTTGCCACCGCTTTTGCCCCTCCTTCTTTTCGTAGGCCAGCTTATATACGGTTCCAATCACCAGGGCAAGCAGTAATGACAAGTTTTCCTATCCTGAATTTCCTTGTGTATTTACTTATCTGTGCTCCTTTCGGTACTGCCCCGGGGAAATCCCTTCCAGCTTTTTAAAAAGCTTTCCAAAATGCGCCGTGCTGAAATATCCCACCTGTTCCGTGATCCGCTCAATGGGCCAGTCTGTCTTCAACAGCATCTCCTTGGCCATCTCCATACGGCGGTTTGTTACATAAACCAGGATGCTCTCTCCGGTCTCCTTCTTAAACATCCGCATCATATATTGTGGATTTAGTGAGACATAATCTGCAATCATCTCCACACTGATAGACTTTGTCAGGTTCGCCTCAATATACGGGATAATCTTTCCATATACGATACCTGGGCAAACTTTTATCCAGCTCCTGCTCATACAGCTGGATCCTGGCCTTCTGCAGCTGCTCCAGCATTTCGTTAAAGCTTTCGCAAATCTCTTCAAATTCCTGGCTCATGCCACGTCCGCTTTGGATGCGGAAGCCTGTATCCCCCTGACTGATTCGGATAATGCTTGCCATCAGGTATTTGATGGGCCGGTTCACCCAGGCCAAGATTGCCGTCATAATGAGTAACAGCGTCACCAGGTTGATGGCGAGGATCATCCATATATATCCGCTCTCCATAAACCATTCCCCGGGAAAGCCCAGGGAATTGGGATTCATCTGGTACACCAGATACAGATCCACCTGGCTGAGATAGCTGCTGATTGAGAGCTCCTCCCCAGATGGGCCTGCCCCTGCCTCCATTTGCTCCTGGGGCTCTGCCAAATAGAGCCTTGCGCTGCCCTCCCTGTCTCTGCTGTTTCCAAGGTCAATGCTTTTCAACATCTTATCACAGGAAATCCAGGCTCCCACATAAGCCTTCCGGATATAATAGTACCGGTAGAGATACCAACCGGAGGATGTACGCACCATCTGCCAGCCAGGGGTGTTTTCTATCCCTTCCTCCCGGATCGCAGTTTGGACAGCCTCCGTTAAAATCCCATTTGCATAAGAATCCGCATTGGCATTGGCATTGATAAACAGATCCTGATGTGGATAATATATAAAAACATTATCCACATAATCAAATACATAGGTCAGAGACCTGAACTGGCCCAGTACCTGGGACACGGTCTGCCATAAGACAGTGTCCCCCACCGTCTGGCCATTCTCCACCTGTTCTAACACCCGCAGGCCCGAATGATGGAAGGACTGATAACGCAGGGATTCCTCCAAAAGCTCCACCGACGTATCCAGGGTTCTTGCATATACGTCAAGATTCTTCTGCTCACTCTCCATCAAACGCTCCCGATAATTATCCCTGACGTACTTGCTGGTGAGCAGGATACTCACTGCTGCAAGAAAGCTCATACAGACAAAAATCAGCCCTATCTTTCCTTTAATCGTTCTCAGCCACCGCTTCATCATTCCGCCTGTTTCACACTATTCCTGTCCCTTGGGCATCTTGATCTCAATATGCACATCCGTAAGCTGCCGCTCCTCCACCGCAGCCGGTGCTCCCATCATCACATCCATCGCGTTCTTGTTCATGGGGAAGGGAATGATCTCCCGAATGCTCTCCTCCCCGCAGATCAGCATGATCATCCGGTCCACGCCGGGTGCAATGCCTGCGTGGGGCGGCGCGCCATAGCAGAAGGCATTGTACATGGCCGGGAATTTGGCCTTCACATCCTCCTCCCCCAGGCCCACCAGCTCAAAGGCCTTGATCATAATCTCAGGATTGTGGTTTCTCACCGCACCGGAGGAAAGCTCCACACCATTGCACACCAGGTCATATTGGTATGCCAGGATGGACAGGGGCTTTTGGCCTGTCAGCGCCTCCATCCCGCCCTGGGGCATGGAGAAGGGATTGTGGCAGAACTCCAGCTCCCCGGACTCCTCCCCGATCTCATACATTGGGAAATCCACAATCCAGCAGAATTCATAGCAGTCCTTACGCATATGCTTCTCACTGGCCGCCCCCAGAAGCTTCCTCAGCACCCCGGCCGTCTTCTGGGCTGTCAGCTTCTTTCCTGCCGTAAGCCCGATAAAATCTCCGGGCTTTAAGCCAAGAGCCTCTATCACAGCCTCCCTGCGCTCCTTTAGGAACTTGGAGATGCCTCCCACAAGCTCCCCCTTCTCGTCCAATTTGAACCAGTAGGCCTTGTTGGCAGTCTGTACCTCCACCTCGGCGCAGATCCCGTCAATCACCTTCCGGGTAGCGGTAAAACCGTCAACCACAATGGCCTCCACGGTCTGGCCCTCAAAGGGCCCAAAGCCGCAGCCCTCCATCACCTCCGTTGCATCCGTAAGGGTCAGGTCGATCCGAAGGTCCGGCTTATCCGTGCCATACCGCTCCATGGCCGTCAGATAGGGGATCCGTACAAAGGGAGCCTTGGAAGCGTTTTGGTACACCCCGTATTTTTCAAATACAGGGGGCAGCACCTCCTCAATCACCCCGAACACATCCTCCTGGGTGGCAAAGGCCATCTCCATATCCAGCTGATAGAACTCGCCCGGAGAACGGTCTGCCCTGGCATCCTCATCCCGGAAGCAGGGGGCAATCTGGAAATACCGGTCAAAGCCCGAGGCCATCAGGATCTGCTTAAACTGCTGGGGGGCCTGGGGCAGGGCGTAAAACTTGCCCGGGTGGTTCCTGGAGGGCACCAGATAGTCCCTGGCCCCCTCCGGGGAGGAGCAGGTCAGAATCGGCGTGGTAATCTCCAGGAAATCAAGCTCGTTCATCTTCCGGCGCAGCTCTGCCACAATTTTGCTTCTCAGCACGATTTTATCCTTTACCTGAGGATTGCGCAGATCCAGGTAGCGGTATTTCAGCCGTGCGTTCTCGTCCGCTTCCCGGGACTGGTTGATCTCAAAGGGAAGGGCATTATAAATACATTTTCCGAGGATCTCGATCTTCTCGGGCACAACCTCCACCTCGCCGGTGGCAAGCTCCATATTCTTGTTGGAGCGCTCCCGCACCAGGCCCTGGATCGACAGGGTGGTCTCCTTGTTCACGCTGTCAATCACTGCCATCATTTCCTCTGTCTCCACCACCACCTGTGTGGTCCCATAAAAATCCCTCAGGATCAGAAAGCCCAGGTTCTTGCTGACCTTGCGCATATTCTCAAACCAGCCCACCAGGGTGACGGTTTCTCCTGCGTGCTCAAGACGCAGCTCATTGCAGTTGTGTGTTCTTGACTGAATCATTATTTTTTCTCTCCTGTTCCTTCATGATTAAAAAATTCTACAAATTCCCCATAGCCCTCTTTGGTGAGCTGCTCCTTCTGGAATTTCTTGTTCTTGTTCATCCGTGCCATCAGGATCTGCTTTCCTTCCGCCCGCTCCTGCTGGGCCTGGGCAATCACGGATGCCAGCTTGTCCGCCGGGTAATTCTTTTCGATCAGGTACGCCTTCTTTTCCGCCTGCCCCGGGATCCTGAAACCGCTCTCCAGAAGAAGGAGGATAATCCGCTCAAATCCAATGGAGAAGCCGCAGGCCGGCACATCCTTGCCGGTAAAATTGCCGATCATCCTGTCATAGCGGCCTCCGCCTCCGCAGCTTCCGCCAAACTGCGGCATGGCAATCTCAAAAATCGTGCCGGTATAGTAGGACATCCCCCGCACCAGAGTGGGGTCAAATACCAGCCGGAAGCTGTCGTTTTTGGCAGCGTTCACACTGTCCATGATCTGGGCCAGGTTCCGATGCACCTCCTCCTCCAGATATTCTCCCAGGGTGTCCGCCAGGTAGGCCACACCGTTCTCTGCCTGCTGCACGCCGGCAAAAAGAGCCAGGTACTTCTCAATGGCGCCGGTATCAAAGCCCGCCTCCGAAAGCTCTGATGCCACGCCCTCAAGGCCGATCTTGTCCATCTTATCCAGCGTAATGAACACCTCGTCAAAGGCTTCCTCCGCAAAGCCGCTGTAGGCTGCCATGGCCTTTAAGATCCGCCGCTCATTGATGCGGATCTCATAGCCGGTAAAGCCCAGCTTTGCCAGGGTGGTTGTGGTGGCCAGAATCAGCTCAATCTCCGCCAGGCTGCCGGGCTCTCCCAGAATGTCGATATCACACTGCATAAACTGGCGGTAACGGCCTCTCTGGGGCCGGTCTGCACGCCACACATTCCCCATCTGCAGGGCCTTGAAGGGAGAGGGCAGTTCGTTGGCATGGTTGGCGTAAAACCGCGCCAGGGGCACCGTCAGGTCATAGCGCATCCCGAAATCCACCACGTCCGCCTCTGTCTGCGCGGTCTCAAGGTTCAGCTTCTCCCCCCGCTTCAAAACCTTGAAAATCAGCTTCTCATTCTCCCCTCCCTGCTTGCTGGACAGGTTCCCGATATTCTCCATGCAGGGGGTCTCAATGGGAGTAAACCCAAAGCTGCGGTAGGTCTCCTTGACAACGTTCATCACATAATCCCGCAGCTGCATCTCCTCCGGTAAAATATCCTTCATGCCGTTAACCGGCTTTTTTGCCAATGCCATGTAATTCTTCCTTTCTTTGCATTCTTTTTCCATCTTTCAAGTAAATGAATTTCCTTGATCATTCTGCAATAATCATAGTCTCTATTATAATCGTTCCGTGCCGTTCATGCAAATATATTTTTCAGAAACTGTTTTTTCCAAACAAAAAGGACAGTCTATCCCACTGTCCCTTTTCAAATCCCTATACGTTCTGATCCACCTGGCAGCCCTTCAGATCCTCCTCCAGCAGCTTCTGCTTGGCCATGATCTCCTGAATCTTCTGCTCCACCTCATCCTGGAGCTTCTGTGCGTTGGGGAGGTTCATTGCCTGCTGCCGAAGCTCCATCTCATCGGCTTTCTTCTCCTCCCGGAGCGCTTCCTCCTCCTCATTTTTCTCCTTCAGCTCCTGGCCCTTCTCCACTGCCTCGTCGATCTCCTCCTTGATGCTGTCCATGCCCTCCTGCACTACCATACCAACAATCTCCTTGCTGGCTGCCGCCAGGGTCTCCTCTGCAATCCCAGCGGCATCATCCATGCCGTGATGCTTCAGCATCTCCTGCTTGGTGCCCCGAATCACCTGGCTCTGGATCGCAATATCCTTATTGGCATCCTCCAGATCCTTGCGGAACATATCCTTTTCCTTCTCCCAGTCCAGCACTGCCTGTTCATATTCTGACGCAGGTCCAAGCTTGGAATACTGTTCCCACTCCTCGGCGCTCATCTCCACCTTGGATCCTGGCTTCATGGCCTCCCTGGCCTTCAGCCGCAGCTCCAGGTTCTGCTGCTCCTGGCTGTCATCCGCAATATTCCAGTCCTCCTTCAGCTGCTCCTGCTGTTCGGTGATCTCATTGATATGATCCAGGGCCTCCTCTGCCTTCCCCTTGCTGTCTGCGATCTTCGTTCTGCACTCAGCAAGGCTCTTATCAATCTTTCCGTCTGATTTAAACTGGCTCTTAATAATGTCCATGGCCTCCTTCTGGGCCTGATCTTTCCGCTGGGCAATGGAATCCTGCCCCAGGTTCAGTCCCGATGCATCGATGGACTTCACGTCCTCTTTGACCACTTTCTCCTGGCGTTCGGAGGCTGTCTGCTCCTGGTTTCTTGTATAAAGGCTATGATCGGATGCGTTTTGAATCTTCATGGCTGTTCTCCTCATAATAAATGAACGTACGATACATTAGTTGCTCTATCTCATATATCGTACGTTCTTACAGTTCTGATAAGGCTTCATCTGTACTATTTACAACATTTTTCTCTCATTTAATGACTTCTGGTATTCCATATGGGACATTACCATCATCGCAATCTGGAACAGCATGGCGTCCTCAAAGGTACGGATGTCAAGCCCCAGCATCTTCTCAATCCGCTCCAGACGGTACACCAGCGTATTACGGTGCACATACAGCTGCCGGGCTGTCTCCGAAATGTTCAGGCTGTTCTCAAAAAACTTCTGGATGGTCACCAATGTCTCGTCATCAAATACATCCGGAATCTCCTCGCCGAATACCTCCTTTAAAAACATCTCGCACAGGCTCACCGGAAGCTGGTAAATCAGCCTGCCGATGCCAAGCTTCTGGTAGGACATGGTATCCTTCTGAGCATAAAATACATCTCCCACCTCCAGTGCCATCCGGGCTTCCTGATAGGAGCGGCTGATGTCCACAAGCTCATCCACCCGGTTGCCGAAGCCCACCCGCACCGGTATCATGGCTTCTGAATGAAGATTATCCACGATCATACGGGCCAAAAGCTCCAGATCCTCCTCCTTGTCCTTATCCCGCACATCCTTGATCAGAATAATGCTCCGTTCATCCACCTCTGTGACAAAATCCCTGGCATTGGAAGCAAACAGGTTCTTCACCAGCTCCATCACAAGGCCGTCCTTCCGTCCGTCCACATCAATGATATACACCACCCTGGGGGCCTGCTCAATATGAAGCTTCTTTGCCTTATTGTACATATCTACTACCAGCATGTTGCCCAAAACAACATTCTGCATAAAATTGTTCCGGTCAAACTGTTCCCGGTAGGAGCTTAAGAGATTCCGGATCTGGCATACCGCAAGCCTGCCGATCACATAGGACTCCTCGCCCTTGGCCTGCACCAGCAGCACATACTCCAGCTGCTCCTCCACAAATACCTTAAAAAAATGATACCAGCCCACCATCTGGCTCTCCGCCATAGACTGGGCAAACTGTACTACCGCCTCCGCCATATCGCTCTGTGGCTCACAAGTGCCAGTTGCCAGCTTCCCCTTCTCCGTGTACAAGATCAGGTCTACCCTGGCAATCTCCTTAATCTCCATCAATGCTGCCTGTAATCTGTGATTTGAAATCATGGGGATTCCTCCTTGTCTGCTCATTCTATATCTGCTGTCGTTTTAATTACTATAGCAGATTCCGGAGGGTTTCACAACCTAAAATTATATGATGTTGGGGTCACATAGGGCTTTTCGGAACTGATATTGGCAAATTGCACAAATTGTATTCTGATTTGTGACTGTGGAGAAGCTTAGAGCGTCTTAATGTTCTGCCCATGAAACAGCAATTCGGCGGCACGGATGCCGGCGAAAGCCCGATCTGCGCCATGGAGGGCGCATAGAGGGCGGTTGTGTCCGGTTATGACAGCTTTCCCCAGAACATTTAGAGGCTCTTAGGTTCGGAACCGGAATAAAAGAGGAATACAATTTGTGCAATTTGCCAGACACAATGAAAAAAAGCCCTCTGTTACCCCAACATCATTATATTTCTGTCAATGCATATCTTTCAAAATATGCTTCCGCCTCTTCCTGACTTAACCGGAAGCGCCGCTGCAGCTTTTCAATAATCCGTTCCCTGGAAATACATTCTTCCATGTTATCAAGGATAAACATCTCTATCCCTTCTTCTCTTCCTTCTTCTCTTCCTTCTTCTCTTCCATCCTGATAAATGCATTCACTCAAGCGAAACATATGATTTGCCTCCTCCTCTTTCAAGCA
>CAJUQB010000067.1 GCA_910588285.1 uncultured Lachnospiraceae bacterium | reverse complement strand
AAAATAATTTTCAGCACTTTTCACAATGATTTAGAGGGGGGAGTGAACAGTAACGCCCGGATAGAAAAATTTAGAAAAATCCATTTTATGTCTTGACATTTGAATAAAAATCAGGTAGACTATTATCGTTGCCGAAATGCATGGGCCCAGTTAGCTCAGTTGGTAGAGCAGAGGACTGAAAATCCTCGTGTCTCTGGTTCGATTCCGGAACTGGGCATCTGCGGGCGTAGTTCAATGGTAGAACACCAGCCTTCCAAGCTGGATACGTGGGTTCGATTCCCATCGCCCGCTTTGGCAATACATAGTATTTCCATGAGAGGTTTTATATCATATGCGCGAGTGGCTCAGTTGGTGGAGCACGACCTTGCCAAGGTCGGGGCCGCGGGTTCGAGTCCCGTCTCGCGCTCTTTGAAAAAGTGCGGAAACGTTGAAAATACAGCGTTTCCGTTATTTTTATGTGTCTGCAAATTTGAAGACAGTTGAAGACAGTCTATAAAGCCTTCGTTATGAGGTTATATGTCTCTGATTCTGTAAGCGGGTTGTACACATATCCAAGGGTGGTTGACAGACTGCTATGGCCCAGCATCTCCCTGATACAATCCAAGGGTACGCCGTTCGCGTTCAGGTTGCTGGCGTAGGTCTTTCGCATTTTATGTGTGCTTTTTGTAGCCGTCCCCTGGCGTTGTGCATATTTTTCCAGAACATAGGCGATCTGCCTGGATGTAATCCGTTCTCCGTCCCTCATAAAGATATAGTTCCCCTGTTTTGGTATTTTCTTCAGAATGGAGATTGCTTTGGGGACAAGTACCACATAACGGTCGCAGTTGGTTTTTGTATGCTCCACCACATCATAAAGGTTTGTTTCCTGGTTTCTGACTTCCTCACGGACAACATGGAGGTGTGACTGTTCGTTGCAGTCCTCCCATTTCAGGGCAACCAGTTCACCAACCCGCAGGCCTAACAGGAAATTTATTTTGACGGCTAAGAAAACCGTATCTTCTGTTTCTGCATACATTTTATCAAGATACTGGTTCAGGTTTTCCAATTCTTCTGTATTATATGTTTCGGTTTTGCCGGTTTTTTTGACAACCTGCCGGTACTTTACCAGGATTTTTACATCATCCATTGGATTGTCTGCAATGTATTTTTTCCGTACCGCATATTCAAAACAGCCGATCAGAATGGTTTTTACATTGTTCCATTCTTTCCTTGACATGCGGTATTCCTTTACAAGGCGGTTGCATTCGGATTCCAATAACAACGTATCTATCCGGCGGACTGGCATGTTATGTAGTTCTGATTGTTCAAAATAACGGTTATAATGTTGTTTATGCCGTTTGATCGTGTTAGGGCTATCGGTGACTGTTTTCTTGTATTCCAGCCATTCTAAAAACAAATCAGAGAAAATGAATTTGTCAAGGTGCGATTCTTGAAAATAAATCGGGATCAGCTTTTCCAACAGCGCATCCTTTGTCTGTGCGCGGATGATTTTTCTTTCCCCATTTGCATCTCTATAATATGTCTGCCATCGTCCACCCTCGGACCTGGGCTCGGTGATTTTATAGGGGTGCATTTTTGATAACAGTTTTTCCTTTCGTGCGTTCATGATTGCTTCAAGCACGTTGTCTGTACAGATTATATCATGATCGGTAAGTGCAGACAAGATATTACTTTGATTCAGTTTTTGGTCATTGTATCTTCCTGCCATAGCAGATACCTCTCCTTTCTGGTAATATTCCCTTTTCAAGTAACGGGAATATTACCGCAATATATCTTTTTTACATACAGGCACAGTGTTTTACCTTAGCAAAATATCTGTCGGAAATATCTTACTTACGCATCTGCTTAAAAAATTTTTCATGTAGATACTAGCTATTATTTACCATATTTATCAAATCTTCCTATTCTTCCGACCGCTCATATACAGGCGATTTCTCTTTCGCCGTGATCAGATATTCGGTATCCTCTTGGGTGAATGATCCAGTCTCTTTATCCATATTTAACTTGTAGATACCCACATCTATTATATTTTTTCCATCACTGCCGGTTTCCACCACGCCAAAGTTTGGTGTAAATCTATCCAGTTCTGTGTTGTCTTCCATGCTGAAGATCACGTTAGGCTTTATTAACCCTTGTGAATTAAAATATCTTTTCTTTTTATACATCTTTTTATCCGTCAGCAGGGCAGTGGTTACATACTTTGTAATATAGGATGCGGCCCTCTTTGGGCTTTCTATTTCCTCACAGTCGCTATACCCATACTTCCAGTCTGCCAGGTTATATACCTGCCTGTTATGCCTTATGAGCGGGGTTCCTGTTCTGGGGTTCACCGCTTTTACAAAGTCAGCGGGTATGTCCCCGAGTAATCCGTGGAAATGGACAGCCCCCGACTTGTGTAATTCCGGTATTACCAGGTAGTCAAACCTTTTGTACCTGTCCCGCATCAGCCGGCACCATTTTAAGAGAGTTGTTTTTGCTGTGTCATAATCAAAGCTGTTTATTTTTTGGGGAGCGAACGTCAAGGTAACAAACCA
Source organism: uncultured Lachnospiraceae bacterium (assembly GCA_910588285.1). Lineage (GTDB taxonomy): Bacteria > Bacillota > Clostridia > Lachnospirales > Lachnospiraceae > 14-2. The sequence continues at coordinate 23,306 of CAJUQB010000067.1, read as the reverse complement.
TTTGAAGCTGTTGGCAAGCGCATAACCTTTTATCCGTCTTCTAATGGCGTATATCTGGTTTTTTGTCCGCCTTTCCTGTTCCTCGTCGGACAGGATAGGCTCTTTTGCGGATACGCTCCGCCTTGGCCCAATATATTTTCTCTTTGGCCTATGGTAAGCCGTTATTTCTATCAGGTCGTTCCCAAAGTCCGTTGTCTTCCGGTTGTATTCCTCTATATATTCTTCTGATGGAAAATCAATTTTCATGCTAACGTCTCCATTGGAATGTGTCTTTTTTAGGTGCTTTACGTCGCAACATTGCCGTATGTCAAGTAGGCAATGTTGCCCTCCCGCCTTTTATTGCGCACAGCCCTTTGGGGGCAGGGGACTGCATACCTGCTTTCCCAGGAATTGCGTATTTGCAGGTGTCCGCCATGCTGGGAGTGGCAGGCCACCCCCAGCGCCGTCCTCCCACCATACGCAATTTCCAGGAATGCAGTATGCAATCTCCCGCCATCCCATATATGCGCAATAAAAGGCGGTATCTCATGCTTTCCTCTTGCGGAAGGCAGGGCTGAAATAAAACCCGTCAGAGACAAGGGCCTTGTAGCCCTTCGTAGTTAATTGGGGCTTTTCCTTCAGATAATCCAGCGCATACCACCGCGCCATCTGCTTTTTGTCCGTGCTGATAATACAGGTCTCACCGTTATCCAGCCCGATTACATATAATGTCTTATTCACCGTATCCACATGGAGTCCCCCTATCCCTTAATTCTTTAAATAATGCGACACATTTTGAGTTCCCAGGCATCAAAGGAGTTTTGACAGGGGCCAGCCCTTCTGATTTGGGCGTGACCGCGTACCCTTTCCCGATGCCGCCATTGTAGTCGGTTGCAAGATCTTTCTTGTAGAATCCGGTTGCCTGGTGAAAGGTTTCCTCTGAAACTACACTTCCCAGGATAATACGTGTTTGGCACTGCTCCGTAATGGCTTTGGATAAATCGGTTGCGTTCAATTTCTGTGCGGTGACGACCATCGAAAAGCCTGCGGCCCTGCCCTTTAAGGCGATCTGCTTAAGTAACCGTTCCATTTCCGCCGCCTCTTTTTTGCCGGCATTGTTCAGGGCAGAAAGTATCTCGTCAAAAATAAGGATATGGCCCACTAAGCCAAGCGTTGAAAAATCTGCGTCAATATCCGCACTGCCGGACGCAAAATACCGGAAATAGCGGTACTCCATTTCCTTTACAAGGGCGGAAAGCATTTTGAGAATTTCTTCCGTGTTCGTAGCGACACGGACACCGGAATGCCGGAACAGTCTCCCAAAATCAGAGTTTTTGGCATCTATCACGTATAACCGTTGCTGACGCTTTAAGACCATGCCCCCAAGATATTTCAGAAACCAGCTTTTACCGGCCCCGCTTGGGGCGATCAATAGAATATGTAATGCTTCGCTCGTGAAATCCCATGCCAGATTATCGTAAATGGGAATTGGTTTATAGCTTATCTTTGGCTTGTATTCGCCTGTTACTTCTGATATGCCCTCACCGATCAGGTTCATCCCATCGTAGCGTTTTGGTGGAATGCCGAATATATAATGTGCGATGCCGTCTGATTTCCAGTATTTGAGCAGGGGCTTACGCAGATATTCGGATAGTTTCACGCCGATTTCCGTAGTATCTTTTATTAATCCGTTGGGGGAAAGGTCAATGTGATAATTCTGGCCCTTAGCGGCATACCTCCATTCCACAGAATAGATGGAAAGCCCGTTTTCTTTTGAATTGATAAATAACCGTGTGAATTGTACCAGCTTGCTGCGGAGTGCCAGGGATTTGACCGGCGAATATTGTGAGAATAAAAACATCTTCATTATCAAAGCGGTTAATATGCAGATATCCGCAGCAAATATGAGGGTACGCAGCCTGTGCAGGGCCGGGATAGCGGTTACGCTATCCCAGGGAATCAACAACGAAATGATACATATTCCAGCCAAAAGCATCCAAACGGTTTTCATATCCGGGACGGCCTTCTCACTGGCTATAAGCCTTAATTTTCTCATTTTACTCTCCCTCCGTTTTTTCTAATTTTGTTACCAGCAGTTTAAGCCCTGTTGCCGCATAACCGTTAAAATTCTTGCCGTTCATATTGGCATTCAGACCCAAGGTACATTCCAGAATCCGGTATGTTTCGTTGATTGCTGTCACCGGGTCTATTTTTACTCCCACCAGCGTAAAATTTGCTGTAACCATATCTGCGAGAGACGTTCCGCTTACCGCTTCTACTTTCTGGGTGGTAACCCCGGTGTCGGGAGATGTATAGGGATTCCGCACTTTTTTAATAACTACGAGTTTCGGAATGTTAAGGCACTTTGCCAGTGCGTTCTGAACCTCTGCTTTTGCAAACAGTTCCTTCAGGCTTACATCAGCATAGAGAGGCTTTTTCTCTGTGGAATTAGAATTGTTTAACTTGTCATTGTTTAACTTGCCATTGTTTTCAGCCATGTTTATTCATCCTTTCTGTTTGAAATGGTTTTAAAGAGTTGCTATGGGTCTTAGCGGTTAGCAGTTACCTGTTATGGTTCCTCTAACCGCCGGGTTAGCAGGTTGGGAATTTCCGTGTAGCCACATCCTAAAATTTCCAGGATACGAAGGAGCGTTTTTAATTTGATATTGTCACTGGCATTCGTCCGGTAGTTCGTATATGTAGATAGACTGATGCCTGCTTGCTCCGCTACATATTCCTGTGTGCATAAGTGGAAAGTCTGGAAACGCTTTTTCCGCAAATATTCAATATTATCCATAAGAATCTCCAGGGAATCATATTGTAGGGAGTTGAGCTCCCTGTCAACAAGGCGGTCACGTTTCAATTCCTGTTCTAATGTCAACGTTGTATCCATAAAGATTAACCTTTATGGGTGCACCCAAATTCCTTTCTTAATATTGATGCTGGCCAGCATGGTAGCGATACTTGCAAGTGCCTTCGTTGATGTCTTCTGACATAACGATTACTACCCTTGTATTTGCAACTACAAGGGGGTGGTGATTACCACCGTCGAGGTGATAATACCAGTAGGGATTGCCAATTTATTTGCATCGCCATAAAAAATAAAATAAATTTTTGTTCATTTCCCGGGAACCAGAACAATGTGGTTAATAAAAAATTAAGAATTCTTAAGAATAAATTCACTTGACAGACTTTCTTGAAAAATGGTAATATCCACATAGAGAGGATAAATAATACGGAAAGACAGTCAGTGATCTTTTTATTCACGAATGAATGGGGGCTTGGGGCAAAGCCCCACGGATAGGCCGGGCCGTATGGACCGGCCGAAAAAAATAAAAGAATTTAATGAATTATAAGAAAATATGTGGTAAACAAAAAAGAGAGGGGTTTCCCTCCCTTTTTGTTTGTATATTCATTGATAGGTAGAATGTTTTTTGTCGGAGAGCGAACAGTTTTCCACATACCAGACATGTAAGCCTATATTAAAAAATTGTCCGTCTTCTTACTATTCCAGTTCGTTCGAATATCTCGTATTACAGAAATGACACCAAAATCCCAAGGTACGTTTTTTAATAATCATAAATTTAATCACCTTCAAAAAAATGCCTGGGAACTTTTGTCCCCGGGCATCATCTTTATCTGCTACTTCGTTGCGCCACAATCACAGTAGTAGTAATCCACATAGCTCACAGTCTCGTAATGGCCATGGTCTTCCTCATGGGAGCCAACCTTTACCTGTTGCTCCTCATATTTATCAACCGTCCATGTATTGGACGGCTCACCAGCAAGAACATGGTTCATCAAATGTTCATCAAAGGTAGGGTCATTCGGCTGAAAGGTTGCCCCACAATTACATTCAAAATAGAAACCTACTACGACCTGCTGGGTCTGGTAATCATCTACCACTACGACATTCGGAACCCATTCCTGCTTGGTTGCGGTATGCTCGTGCCATGTATGCTCATGGGCGGGCACTTCAGGCTTTGCTGTAGGAGCGGAACCACTGTTACCAGAACCAGTGTTCCCAGAACTGCTGTTACCAGAATTTCCACCAGAAGGCTTGGAACTGGTATTTCCAGAATTTCCGTCAGAAGGCTTTGCCTGGGTATTTCCTGTATTGCCATTCCCCTCGGACTTTGCCCCAGTATCGGCAGGCTTTGCCGGTGCTTCGGCGGGCGCGGTATCCTTGGATTCGGTCTTTGTTTTGGCTTCTTTTTCGTCTGTGGTCTTTTCAACTGCCGGTGGGGTTTTTGTGTCTTCCTGGTCTGAATCTGCCTGCTTCTTTTCAGCGGCATGATCCTTTAAGGCTTCATCATCTTCAAGGGCGGAACCGGTTTCATTTGTCATATTGCTTGCCGGAACGGCATCCGCTGAATTTCCGCATCCAGCAAAAATGCCTGCGGTTATGGTTAGTGTTATCAAAATTGCAAATACAGTTCTTTTCTTCATCATCACTCTCTACCTATCCTCTGCTAGTTTTCGCCTATCTATTTTTAAGTGTCATATACAGCTTCAATCGTGCTTATTATTAATATGCTACTGCGAAAAACGGAGGAGGGACAACTCCTCCCTCCTGATTTTGTACCTATCTTGTTGCGCCGCAGTCACAGTACTCGTAATCGGTATAGGTAACATCCTTATAGTATCCATGGTCTTCCTCATGGGAACCAACCAATACTTCCTGTTCCTCATAGACGTCACCACAAGTGTACATTACCTCGCTTGCACCTTCTTCAATATGTGCTGTTGAATGGGCGATTCCCTCTTCCCTGGAAGAGAATGTTGCCCCACATTCACATTCGTATTGATACCCAACAACTACCGGTTTCTTTCGGTAATCGTCTACCTTTACAATGTTGGGAACCCACTCCTGCTTTGTTGCGGTATGTGCTTTCCAGGAATGCTCATGTACAGGTTCCGGGGCCGGATTGGGGTTTGTGGGCTTTGCTAAGCCGTCAACAGGCTTTTGCGTATTTTGGACAATTTCTGATGTTTCCCCAGTATTTTCCACCCCTTCGTTTCTTGCAGGCATCTGTGTTGTTTGGGTAGGATTATTATTTTGGCTTGTTTTTGATTCCTCCGGCTTTTGGGTATTCGTAGCCTTTTTATCCTCGGCCTTTTTCTCGACAGGCTTTGTTGCCTCATTCTTCGTGGCATCTTCTGTTTTTTTCTCTGCTGACTCTATCCCGGTGTCAGCTACGGGCGGCTTAACTGCTTCTTCAGATGTATTCGGTTCTACGTCCCCTATAATGGTTGTGTCTGTCACCACCTTATTTATGGAATCCATACCTGCCTGTGTGCCGGTATTTGCCACCTTGTTGGTGTCACCGCAACCTGTAAAAACGGATACTCCAATTGCCAATGTTGTGAGCATTGCTACTACCATATTTTTCTTCATAACCATCCATCTCCTTTTTATTACTTTCCAAAACTTGCTATTTGTTCTGTAACAATAGAATACAGCATTTACCTTAAAATGTCAAATTTTAATATCAAAATGATAATGAAATATCTATTTGATTAATATAATATCCACTTATATCATATGAAAGGGGAAAGGAAATGTCTAAAGAATTATTTTCACTAGCCGACAGAATTAAATCCTTGAGAGAAGGTACTGGAATGACACAAGCGGAAATTGCCCGCCGATTGGGAATCTCGCGTTCAGGGGTAAATGCTTGGGAAATGGGTTTGTCTGTTCCTTCAACACAATATATCGTGGAATTGGCTAGAAATTATGGCGTTTCTACGGATTATCTTTTGGGTATGAAAGAAACCTCTACGATCTCGGTAAAAGGGCTGTCGCAAAAACAGGTTTCTGCATTGCTCAATATCATAGAATGTTTTAAAAATAATGATGAACAAAAAAATTGAGAGTAGTTAAGGGGATAATTCCAAAAGACTGGCATTATCCCCTTACATAATTTTATGCTGTTGCTTCCTGTCAATCCCCACTTACTGCGTAAGTGCCTGCGGTAAAGGGTTGACAGGATGGAACGTTTTGGCTTAACTTTTCAGTTGCCCATATTCTGATAGTCATATACACAAGGCCCTTTAAAAGTAGTAAAATAGTAGTAAATTGGTTGCTTTGAAGTGTGGCTAAGGTCTGTAAATACTGTGTTTTCTGGTGTTTTCGTATAAGTGATTAAAATTTCACATAACAAAAAACAAGATATCTGTGGCGATACCTTGTTTTTGTGATAATTGTATTGGCTTATATATGCTGTTCAAGAAGTCTTCATTTGAAGACACGTTGAAGACAACGTGCATTCCTCCTTGATTTTATGGGCTTTTTCAGGCGCTTTTGGGTTCGAGTCCCGTCTCGCGCTCTTTTCAAAAGTGCGGAAACGTTGATAGATACAGCGTTTCCGTTATTTTTATGTGTCTGCAAATTTGAAGACAGTCTATCAGGCGGATGCAGCGGGGAACTTGTCTGGGTAAAAAATGTCACCAATCACTTATCTTGCTCTGGAAGCAGAGACTGGGAAATATGAGGAAAGGGGCTTCTTACAGCCCCTGACCAAATGAAAAGCGCTTATTTGATATCCTTCCTGGTATACCAATAAAAAGCCGCAGCCACACCAACTGCTGCCATTGCCATTCCCACAGACAGATAGGGGATGGCAATGCTGCCCTCTGTGATAATATCCGCTCCCTCGGTATAGCCAAAGGGCGTGATGTATTTCAGGAAGGCGGCCTGTTCGGTAAGGTTGGCGATCAGATTCATAAAATACAGCAGCGCGGCAATGCCAAGGCCAATGCCCAGCCCGCCCCGGTTCAGGAAGGCGGAGATGCCAAAGCAGAGGGCTGCGGTTTCCACCTGCAGGAGGAAATAGGCAAGGAACAGAAGCAGCAGCGTATCCACAGCAGGCTTCTCCTGGATCAGCAGGATCGTACCGGCCGAAACGCCCGCTGCAAAAAGGTTCAGGATCAAAAGCTGAAGCAGGATGGCCAGGAGCTTCTCTGTAACAATTCGGCTGCGGCTGACAGGATGTGTCAGGAGGAATTCTGCGGTCTGATCCCGCTCCTCCTTTGCCAGGGAGGAGATGCCCAGAAGGGCAGCATAAAATGCGCCGCCAAGGCCAAGGATATTGCCGCATTCCACACCGAAGAATCCAAGAAATTCCCCGAAGTTAATCCGATCCATACCAAAGGCCGCGGAAAAGCTTCCCATGTCCGCAAACATGCTGCTGACAGCGCCCATCTGTTCCGCCATTTCAGGATATATCAGGATGCAGACGCCCATCATGCCTGCAATCACAGCAGTCCATATGGCCAGGGCAGTCCGTCCCTGGCGAAGCTCATGTCTCAACAATATCATGGGATTGTCCCTCCTTGTTATAATAATGCATAAAAATCTCTGTCAGATCCGGTTCGATGATACTGACATCTGTAAGCGGGAGCGCCGCCAGGGCGGCAAGCAGAGGCCCGGGGCTGCCGCTGTACAGAAAGCTGACGGTATGCGCCTGCGCCTGCAGATCGCGGATCTGATGGGATGTAATCCGGTCTGCAGCCTGGCATGATGCGCCGGCATCAGCAGCCACAGCCGGAAATACATGTGCAAGCTGTCTGGCCAGGTCAGCCCCGGAGGCGCCCCGAAGGACAACGCGTTTTGCCTCCGCGTGCCCCAGGGCCTCGATGCTGTCGCAGGCCAGAAGGCGGCCCTCCCGGATTACGGCGGCATGCTTGCAGTACTGCTGTACCTCGGAAAGCACATGGGAGGACAGGAAGATCGTGGCGCCCTTTTGATGACGCTCCTTTAAGATCTCATAAAATTCCCGCTGCATCAGGGGATCCAGTCCGCTGGTGGGCTCGTCCAGAATACAGAGCCTGGGCCAATGCTGCAGGGCACAGACAATGGAGACCTTTTTCCGGTTGCCCAGGGAGAGCTGGCTGATTTTCTTCTCCGTGTCCAGTGCAAGACGTTCACAGAGCAGTGCAGCCTCCCCGGAGCAGTCCTTCTTCCGAAGGGACGCGGACAGCTTCAGGATCTCTCCCACCCTGCGGTTGTGGTAGAAGGCCGCCTCAGAGGGCATGTATCCGATATCCTTCAGAATCTCATTCTTATCCTTAAGCACATTTCTTCCAAAAATTTCCGCCGTTCCGGCGGTGGGGGCGATCAGGCCAATCAATGTACGGATTGTCGTGCTCTTACCGGCGCCATTGGGGCCAATGAAGCCAAAGAAATCTCCCTGTGCTACGGTCAGCCCCAGATCTATGATGCCTCTGGATTTGCCGTAACATTTTGTGAGAGCAGTAGTTTTGATGGCATCCATATAGGTTATTGCTCCTTTCTCAGATAAACGTTTTTCCAGAAGGAAAGCATTTCAGAAAAATCCTGCTCCAGCTGATCGGCATCCACATTGCCGTCCTTTTGAAATACCTCCCAGAGATATCCCACAGAGGCCAGATACATCTCCCGGTGCATCATGGCAAGATCCAGGCCTGGGATAAAATCATCGGGGTTCAGCTGCATCAGCGCATCAGAAGCCCTGGCGTCAAAATGCTGTTGATAGCTTTCCTGTATGGCAGCATGGAGCGTTGGGTCCGTTTCATAGAAAGCCTTTACCACAAAGGTAGTCATATTTGGGTACTTCCGCATGACTGCAAGCTTGGCCTTCATGCCCCGCTCCATCATTTCAAACAGGTCGTTCCCCTCATAACAGCGGTATGCGGCCAGGGAGCGGCTGGTAATATGGCATGCCTGCTCCCACAGGAACAGATACAACTCCTGTTTGTTGTAAAAATAATGAAAGAGAAGGGATTTGCTGATCCCGGCATGATCCGCAATTTCCTGCATGGGGCTTTTTTTATAGGAATTTTGGGAAAATACCAAAAAGCCTGCGTTCAGGATGCGCCGCTGCTTCTCCTCGGACAAAGCGTAAAATTTATCATTCATAAAATCCACCTCGCTGACCATTCTGGTCAATTACCATCATACGCCCGTTGACCGTTTTTGAGAAGCCCTTGAATATAAGTTTTATATCATTTTTCATATATTATAAGGGAATATTTGGATTTACCCGGGAAGATGTGCTATACTGTCAGAGAGAGATTTTGGGATCTGGGCATCTCAAGCAGAAAGGAGCCTTCCATGAAACTGAAAAATGTACTGATTACTGTAAACAACATAGAGCGCTCAATTGCCTTTTACAAGACCCTGTTCGGCCTGGACGTGATCCTGGACAATGACGGAAATGTGATCCTGACGGAGGGGCTTGTGCTCCAGGACGCCGGGATCTGGAGGGATTTTACGGGAAGGGAAATCCTCCCCCAAAATAATGCCTCTGAGCTCTACTTTGAGGAGAAGCAGATCGAGGAATTTGTAGAACGCCTGGAGCGTTACGGAGAGGAAACAGGAGAACCCATCCAATATGTCAACCGGTTCATGACCCACAGCTGGGGCCAGCAGGTGGTCCGGTTCTATGATCCGGACGGGAACCTGATTGAAGTGGGCACGCCGATGCAGATGGAGGGGTGAAGATGCCGGAGAAAATTATGGTGGTAGACGACGAGGAGGCCATTGCCGATCTGGTGGAGGTCTGCCTGAAAAACGAGGGCTACCAGGTCTATAAATATTACAATGCAGCAGATGCCCTGCAATGTGTGGAGCAGGAGGAGGTAAGCCTGGCGATTCTGGATGTGATGCTGCCGGACATGGATGGCTTTGCCCTGTGCCAGAGGATCCGCCAGGAGCATTTCTTTCCCATTATCATGCTGACTGCCAAGGTGGATGCCATGGACAAAATCACCGGGCTGACCATGGGTGCGGACGATTATGTGACCAAGCCCTTTCATCCCCTGGAGCTGATTACCCGTGTCAAATCCCAGCTGCGCCGCTACACCCGGTACAATCCGGCAGATACCCATACAAGGGAGGAAGAGGGCGACCAGATCGACATCCGGGGACTGTCCATTGCCAGCAGCAACCACAAATGCACCTTAAACGGCAGGGAGCTGTCCCTGACCCCCCGTGAGTTCTCGATTCTGCTGTATCTCTGCCAGCGCCAGGGGAAGGTGGTTTCTTCCGAGGAGCTGTTTGAGGCAGTCTGGGGGGAGAAGTATCTGGACAGCAACAATACCGTTATGGCTCACATTGCCCGCCTGAGGGAGAAGCTGCAGGAGCCGGCCCGCAGGCCAAAATATATCAAAACCGTATGGGGGGTTGGCTATACCATTGAATAAGTACAGGAATCGAGGGGAGCTCAATGAGATTTCCCGCAGAGTGTTTTATCGCTATATGCTGTCCCTGCTGGGGGTGCTGCTGGTCCTGACCGGTGGGTATGTGCTGGCGGAATTCGTGTGCGCCGGAGTCACCTGGTATGGGGATAGTTACCTCTATTGGATGCTGAAGTCCATCCAGGCGCTGGCGCCTTTTATTATGCTGCTGGTTATGCTGGGCTTCAGCATTTTGTTTACACGGCGGGCAATCCGCCGGGCAGTGGGGTATCTGAACGAGGTGGTGGATGCAGCCAAAAGTCTGTCAGCTCCAGCGGAACGGCCCATTGAGCTGCCGCCTGAGCTGGTCAATGTTCAGAATGAATTGAATCTGGCCAGGGAGCAGTCCCTTCGGAATGCCCGGGCGGCCAGGGAGGCAGAGCAGCGGAAGAATGATCTGGTGGTTTATCTGGCCCATGACCTGAAGACGCCTCTGACCAGTGTCATCGGCTACCTGACCCTTTTGCAGGAGGAGCCCCAGATTTCGGAACGGATGCGGGCGCGTTATACGGGGGTGGCCCTGGAGAAGGCGGAGCGTCTGGAGGAGCTGATCAATGAATTCTTTGAGATCACCCGGTTTAACCTGACCACCATGAATCTGGAGCTGGAACGCACCAGCTTAAGCCGTATGCTGGAACAGATTGCCTATGAGTTTCAGCCGATTATGGCGGAGAAGGGCTTATCCTGGGAGCTTGCGATTCAGCCCCAGGTGGAGCTTCTCTGTGACCCGGACAAGCTGGAGCGGGTGTTTGACAACCTGATCCGCAATGGGGTGAATTACAGCTATCCGGGGAGCCGGCTGCTGCTGACCATGAAGCAAACCGGGGATGAGGTGATGATTTCTCTGAAAAATCATGGGAAAACTATCTCCGGGGACAAGCTGGAGCGGATTTTTGAACAGTTTTTCCGGCTGGATTCCGCCCGTCAATCCGCAACCGGGGGCTCCGGCCTGGGCCTTGCCATAGCCAAGGAGATTGTGGAGGGCCATGGAGGCAGGATAGAGGCCCAGAGCGCAGATGAGACGATAGAGTTTACGTTGTGGCTGCCAACAGGATTATCGAAGCAGGAGGGATAAAATGGATATATTGGAAGAATTGGAGCAGGCCCGGAGGGATGAGACAGAGCTGCGGGATCTGCAGATTGAAAACGAAGTAATAGAAAACCGGGATTTTTCCAAGCTGGATCTGATCCATTGTACCTTTGAAACATGCCGATTTGTGGGATGTTCCTTTGCAGGTGCCGGATTTTACTACGTGAATCTGCACCATTGCGATTTTTCCAACAATGATTTTGAAAACAGCTATTGGAGGGAGTGTAACATCACCTCCTCCAGAGGAGATGGGGCCCGGTTTATCCGCAGCCATATGAAACAGACTGTCTGGAAGGACTGCTCCCTGTGCTACAGCAATTTTTCCATGGCTGTGCTGGAGCAGGTACAGATTACGGACAGTGTCATGAAGATGAGCGCCATGCCGGAGTGCCGTTTGAAACAGCTGCAGCTTGACCGGGTGAATCTGGAGGAGGTGGATTTCTTCAAAACCAGCCTCAAGAATCTGGATTTATCCAAATGTGAGATTCGGGGCATCAGCGTATCCGACAGCTTTCGGGAGCTTGCGGGTGTGAAGATTGATGCCATGCAGGCAGCGGAGCTCGCCCTGCTCTTGGGGGTTAAGATCGTATAGAGAGTTTTCCTATTGACATAGTAGGAATATAGTGGTAACATAATCACAGTACAAAACCTATCAAATAACTGGGATTACAGGATTTGCTGTTGATTACGAATGCAGTCCCAGGGAATCCATGAGGAGGACAGATCCATGAGTGATTACAGATTTGAGACATTACAGCTGCACGTAGGGCAGGAACAGCCGGATCCGGCTACAGATGCCAGGGCTGTGCCCATTTACCAGACAACCTCGTATGTATTTCAAGATTGTGCCCGCGCGGCGGCCCGATTTGATTTGACAGAGCCCGGCAATATCTACGGAAGGCTGACCAATTCCACCCAGGAGGTGCTGGAGAAACGGCTGGCAGCCCTGGAGGGCGGTGTGGCAGCCCTGGCGGTGGCCTCCGGGGCTGCGGCCATTACCTACACCATCCAGGCGCTGGCACAGGCAGGGGATCATATTGTGGCCCAGAAGACCATTTATGGAGGAACTTACAATCTGCTGGCCCATACCCTTTCCGGCTTTGGCGTGGAGACCACCTTTGTGGATGTCCATGACCTGGCGGCAGTGGAGGGGGCCATCCGGGAGAATACCAGAGCCATATATCTGGAGACTCTGGGCAACCCCAACAGCGACATTCCGGATATTGATGCCATTGGGGCCATTGCCCACAGGCACGGACTGCCCCTGGTGATTGACAATACCTTTGGGACACCCTATTTCATCCGGCCCATGGAGCATGGTGCGGATATTGTGGTTCATTCCGCCACCAAATTCATTGGAGGGCATGGCACAACCCTGGGGGGTGTGATTGTGGATTCCGGTAATTTTGATTGGAGGGCTTCCGGAAATTACAAGGCTATCGCAGAGCCCAATCCCAGCTATCATGGGGTATCCTTTGTGGATGCGGCAGGTCCGGCGGCTTTTGTTACCTACATCCGAGCCATCCTTCTTCGGGATATGGGAGCTGCCATCTCCCCCTTTCATGCATTTCTGCTGCTGCAGGGGGTGGAAACACTGTCTCTGCGGATGGAGCGTCATGCACAGAATGCCGGAAAGGTAGTGGAATTTTTGGCAAAGCACCCTCTGGTGGAGCGGGTGAACCATCCTTCTCTGCCGGATCACCCGAACCATGGGCTCTATGAGCGGTATTTTCCCAATGGCGGAGGCTCCATTTTCACCTTTGAGATTCGGGGCGGCCAGGCACAGGCCCATCGGTTTATTGACAGCCTGGAGATTTTCTCCCTGCTGGCCAATGTGGCGGATGTGAAGAGCCTGGTGATCCATCCGGCTACTACCACCCACGCCCAGCTGACGGAAGAGGAGCTTATGGAGCAGGGCATCAAACCGAATACCATCCGTCTTTCCATTGGGATTGAGCATATTGATGATATCATTGCAGATCTGGAGCAGGGATTTGCAGCAGTGGAAGCAATCCTCTGATTGTATTTTGACAAATGAGACGGACTGTGGCATAATTAGTTCAGTTGTTGTATTTAAGGAGGATGAGAGAATGGAACATGTCATCAGAAACCCAATCATACCCGGATTTTATCCGGATCCGTCCATTTGCCGCGTGGGAGAGGACTTTTATATGGTCTGCTCCAGCTTTGAGGTATATCCGGGGATTCCCATATTCCACAGCAGGGATCTGGCCAACTGGGAGCAGATCGGTCACGCCATGACCATGGAGAATGACTTCCATGTGGATCCCAATACCTATGCGGGAGGCGTGATGGCGCCCACCATCCGCTACCATCAGGGAACCTACTATATTATTAACTGCAATTTTGCCGATGAGGGGAATTTTATCGTTACGGCCAAGGATCCGGCGGGGCCCTGGTCAGCGCCCCACTGGCTTTCCGATGTGCCGGGGATTGACGCCTCCTTCTTCTTTGATGAGGATGGGAAATGCTATATCATGGGAACCGGAGATGTGGTGAAGCACCCGGACGGAACCACGGAGCGGGGGATCTGGGCTGCGGAATATGATATTGAGAGCTTTCGGCTGAAGGGAGAGCCGGTGGCAATCTGGGACAGCGCCCTGCGGGGGGCAGGCTCCCCGGAGGCGCCCCACATCTATAAGATCGGAGAATACTATTACCTGATGATTGCAGAGGGCGGCACAGAGCACTACCATGCGGTGACTATTGCCCGCAGCAAGACCGTGCTGGGCTGGTATGAGGGGAATCCGGCCAACCCGGTAATGACCCACCGCCAGTTTGGCTTTGACTATCCTATTGGAAATGTGGGACATGCGGATTTTGTGGATACGCCGAAGGGAAACTGGTACGCAGTGATGCTGGCCTCCCGCACCATTGAGGGGATCCACAAGAACCTGGGCCGGGAGACCTATATCTGTCCGGTGCTGTGGGAGCGTGACTGGCCTGTTTTCAGCCCGCGTACCGGAAAGATCGAGTGGGAATATCCGGCGGATGAGAGCCTGCCTTGGACAGAATATCCCAAGGAGACGGAGCGGGATGAATTTGCACAGGATGAGCTTGCGCCCTACTGGGTGTTCTGGGGAACGCCTTACGACGATTTCTGGCATATTTCCGACAGCTGCCTGCACCTGAAATGCCTGCCCCACGCGATGGCGGAGGATATCAAGGGCTTTGGCTATCCCAAGAAAATAGGGGATTGTGTCAGCTTCCTGGGACGCAGACAGCGGCAGATTAACTTCAATGTATCCCTGTGCATGAAGTTTATGCCCAAGGGGGCGGAGGCAGCAGGCTTTGCCGTGATGCAGGCCAGCAACCATCAGATCCGGGTGGAGCGGGCCGTAGCCGGGGAGAAGAGCCTCCGGCCGGATACGGTATGGCAGTGTGAGCAGCAGCCGGCGGGAACTCAGGTACTGCGGTTGGTGCTGTCCACCAGCCATTTTGATATGCCTCCCTATCTGCCGGATTTTACCAGCAAAACCTATACAACAGTGCTGGCGGAGGTGCCCTGGGACAAGGAATCGGTCGTGATCCGTCTGCGGGCAGTGGGAGAGCGCTATGTATTTTCCTATGGAGAGAACGAGGTGCGGGAGCTTCCCCTTGGCGGGGAGGTGGACGGCAAACTCATCAACCCGGAAAAGGTGGGGGGCATGGTAGGCACCCTGCTTGGGATGTTTGCCACATCCAACCGCACAGAAAGTGAGAATCAGGCAGCCTTTGACTGGTTCTGGTATGAGGAGAAATTATAAGCTTGAAATTGACAGAGACAGAAAGAAAGCACCTGGATAGGCTGCTGGCCTGCTACCGCAGCAGCCCCCGGGTGCAGGAAATGAAAAAATATATTCAGCACGGCTCGATTACCACCTACCGCCACGTGGAAACGGTAACGCGGCTTTGCTATCTTGTAAATCGCAGGTGGCGCCTGGGGGCAGATGAGCGGACTTTGATCGGGGGGGCCTTCCTCCATGATTTTTATCTCTACGACTGGCATGAGAATGACAAAAGCCACCGGCTGCACGGTTACCATCACCCGGATACCTCCTGTGCCAATGCCAGGAAATATTTCAGGATCGGGAAGCGGGAGCAGCAGATGATCCTGACCCATATGTGGCCGCTGACATTGCGGAGGCTGCCCAGAAGCCGGGAGGCCTGGATCTTATGCCTGGTGGATAAATACTGTTCGGCGGCGGAGACAATTTTCATGCGGAGGAAGGGCTATGTGGCTCAGTAAATATTTTGTATATTTTGTGATTTACAGCTTTATGGGCTGGGTCTATGAGAGTATCTTTTGTACCATCAAAGGGCGGAAATGGGAGAACCGGGGCTTTTTGTACGGCCCTGTCTGCCCCATTTACGGTGTGGGGGCAGTATCCATCACGGCTATTTCCGATGCATTGGAGCGGCGTCAGATGGCATTTGCGTGGTGGCAGGTATTTCTGGTGGCCTTCCTGGGAAGCATTGTGCTGGAGTACATTACCTCCTGGGCGCTGGAGAAGCTGTTTCATGCTTACTGGTGGGATTACAGCGATATTCCCCTGAACATCAATGGGCGTGTCTGCTTTCCGGCCTCCCTGGGCTTTGGGGTGGCCGGGCTCCTGGTATTCTATGGGGTCGCGCCCTTTACGGAGGGGATTACGTCCTGGATTTCACCAACTTTGATGGAATTTTTTGCATTATTTTTCATGGCGCTGGTGGCGGCTGATATCACCCTGACGATCTCGGCTTTGACCAATCTGGAGCGGAACGTGATCGCCATGGAGGAGAGCCTGAACCGGCATATGGAGCAGTTTGTCAGTACGGTGGCAGAGAAGGCCCAGGCGGCTGCCGGCCCATGGAACGATGAGCGTCTTCGGTTTTCCAAGGAAAGTATGGAGGAGCACATCCGGAATATGGGCGGGATCTACCGTTCCGCCTTAAAGCGTGTGAAGGGCTTCCGCATCAAGGACAGCGGCAGGAAGTTCTACCAGAACCAGATGGTGCTGGATTACGTGAAAAAATACATCGGTAAGAAAAAGAAATAGGGGAAAAGATTATGGAAATTGCAGCAATACTGCTTCGTCAGATTGTTATCATGTTTTTGTTTATGATGATTGGCGCCTGGCTGTATCGCACAGACAAGCTCACCAAGGCAGGCAGCAAGGATCTGGGAAATGTGCTGATCTATGTGATTATGCCCTGTGTGGTGCTGAATGCATATATGACGGAGTTTTCCAGGGAACGGCTGACAGGGCTATTATGGGCCTTTGGCCTGTCTGTGGCCGCATTGCTTCTGGCTATGCTGGTGTCCCATGTGATTTTTAAAAAGCACCCCATTGAGAATTTCGGCACAGCCTTTTCCAATGCGGGTTTTATGGGGATTCCCCTGGTATCGGCAGTTCTGGGGACAGAGGCAGTCTTTTACACCTCTGCCTTTGTGGCTCTTTTGAATATTCTTCAGTGGACCTACGGCGTGTTTGTCATTACCAGAGACAGAAAGCAGATCAGTGTCAATAAGATTCTCACGAACCCGGTGCTGATCAGCCTGGCGGCAGGGATTGTCCTGTTTCTGCTGCCAATAGAGCTGCCCGGGGTGCTTACCGGCACGGTGAGCAGCATTGCGGCCATGAATGCGCCGGTGGCCATGATCAGCCTTGGCACTTATCTGGCTCAGACCAGGCTGAAGGAGCTCTTTACGGACAAGACCGCCTATCTTAGCACCCTTGTGCGGCTGCTTGTGATCCCGCTGCTGACCCTGGCCCTTCTGTGGCTGGTGCCGGCAGAGTACATGAACTTAAAGCTGGCAGTGCTGATTGTGGCCATTACTCCGGTGGGCTCCAATGTGGCTATTTTTGCCCAGATCCACAATCAGAATTATACCCAGGCAGTAAAAAGCGTGTGCTTAAGCACCCTCTGCTCCATTGTGACCATGCCACTTCTGGTGGCGCTGGCCAGGATGGTGTGGGGAGCCTAACGGTCCTGGGCAAACTGCCTGACGGTCCGGGACAAACTGCCTAACGGCCCTGGGCGAACTGCCGGGGCGTCATATGTTCATTTTTTTTAAATACATAGCAAAAGTAGCTGGGGGAGTCGAAGCCGCAGAGGCGGGCGACTTCCCCGATTGTTTTTTCCGGGTGTGCCAGCAGCAGTACCTTGGCCTCTGACAGGCGTGTTTCCGTCAGGTGCTCCAGCAGGGTGGAGCCGGTGTGCTTCTTGAAAATCTGGCAGAGGTATTCCCGGGACAGGCCTGCCGAGGCAGCGATTTCCGGAAGGCCGATATTTTCGGAATAATGCTCCTGGATATAGCAGATTACCTGGTGGAGCTTTTTGTTTTGAGGGGCAGACTGGCCTGCCTGGGACAGACGGATGTCCTGGGACAGATCTGTCAGCAGCTGATAGAGGAGCTTGGACAGCTCCAGATGGCAGCCCATATCGTTCTGCCGGTATATTGCTGCGATCTCCTCTTCGTACTGCAGGATCCGCTCCGGACGGGAGAGCTGATACGCCCCGGCAGCAGCAAGCCCCAGCTGGCGGGTAATCTCGGTGATCAGTGCGCCGCCGCAGCAGAGGAAGTTTACATACCAGCTGCCGCCGCAGCTTTGGTAAATGTGGCCGCAGCCGGGAGGAATCAGCATGCCGCAGCCAGGCGTGACCGTGTAGGAGGTGTCCCCCAAAAACAGTGTGCCCCGTCCCTCCAGGCACTGGATCCACTGCCAGAAGTCCATTCCCCGGGGACGGTCAATGGGCTCCTGGTGATGCCGCAGGCCGAAGCCGTCCAGGGCCAGGGGGAGGGTGGGGTATTTTTTGGAATGGCCGGCAAAATTCAGCCGATTGGGCGTTATGTCCTCATTTTCTGTTCGTCTCATTATTTCACCTTAAGATTTTGATATTATTTATTAAAATTCCGTGATTTACAGGAAAAAGTAATCTTGTTATGATATTAATATATTATGATAGAAAATGCAAGGAGGAGAAGATGATGATACCACAGATCAAGTCAGACAGGGGGATCCCAACCCTATATGTCAAGGGAGAGCCTTTTTTTGCCCTGGCCGGGGAGCTCCACAATTCCAGCTCCAGCAGCCTGGAATATATGGAGCGGCAGGTGTGGCCCAACCTGCAGGGCATGAATCTGAATACCGTACTGCTGCCCATAAGCTGGGAGACCATAGAGCCCAGGGAGGGAGAGTATGACTTCACTCTTGTGGACGGGCTGATCCGCCAGGCCAGGGAAGCCCAGATGCACCTGGTATTCCTCTGGTTCGGCCTGTGGAAAAACGGCGAATCCATGTATGTGCCCCAGTGGATGAAGGAGGATGGCAGGAAGTATTTTCGGGCCAGGAAGGTGAACGGCGAGCCCCTCAATACCATTTCCCCTCTGTGCCAGGCAGCAGTGGAGAAGGATGCAGAGGCCTTTTCCCGGGTAATGGCTCATATTCGGGAAATGGATCAGGAAGAATCCACGGTGATTTTTATTCAGGTGGAGAATGAGATCGGGCTTCTGGGAACTGCCAGGGATTACAGCTCCGAAGCCAATGAGGCCTTTGAGGGTCAGGTGCCGGAGCTTCTGGCTACGGAATACGGCAGGACAGGAACCTGGCGGGAGGTATTTGGGGAGCAGGCGGAGGAAGCCTTTATGGCATATGCGTATGCAGCAGCAGTGGAGACGATTACCAGAGCCGGGCAAAAGGAATATCCGCTGCCCTGCTATGCCAATGCATGGCTCTGTCAATATCCATGGTATCCTGGCTCCTATCCCAGCGGGGGACCGGTGGCGGGGGTGCATTGGATCTGGAAATGTGCGGCACCCTCCCTGTTCGCCCTGGCTCCTGATATCTATGTGCCCTATGTGGCCCAGGTGATGGACGAGTATGGCTATGAGGGGAATCCTCTGGTGGTGCCGGAGGTGCGCAAGGATTCCGTGACAGCCTCCTATTGCCTCTATGCCTTCGGAAAGCACAATGCCATCTGCTATTCGCCCTTTGGCATTGAGGAACTGGCCCTGAATCCTGAGGATATCGAGAAGCCGCCAATGGAGGTGATGGCAGCCCTGAATATTGACCCTTCTGCCATGGACATCACCGGCAGCAAGGAGTATCTGAAAGCTGTCTACGGCCTGGTGGAGCAGGCAAAGCCTCTGCTGCTTTCTTACCGTGGAACCGGTCATCTGAAATCCTTCGTGAGACATTCGGAGACAGATTACGGGACGCTGCTTTCCTTTGAACAGTATAACCTGCAGGTGGCCTATGGCCCCAGGCAGCCGGCGAAGCCGCTGGCGGCGGGCATTGTTCTTGAGACAGGGCCCAATGAATTTATTCTGATGGGGATGATGTGTTCCTTTACATTTATGCCCAAGGCCGGGGAGAATATGAAGGCAGAGCTTCTTCGGATGGAAGAAGGAACCTTTGTGCAGGGGCAGTGGAGCGCCGGCCGCATCTTAAATGGAGATGAGAAAATGTCCATAAAATGCGGCGATCTGTTGCAATGCTATAGATTAAAGCTTTTTAAATATTAAAATAAATAATAAAATAAGATTTAATAAATGGTAAGAAAATGATAGGAGGACCTGAAAATGGGGAGAATGAACCTGACCAAGGAGCAGAAACAGAAGATTGAGGAGCTGTTGGCCCAGATGACAGTGGAGGAAAAGGTAGGCCAGATGAACCAGCTGTCCCCCTCCATTGTGGGAGGCTTTGATGTGTCCATGGAGGAGCTGATTGAGATGGTGACAGACGGCAGGATTACCAACGAAGAGTTCGGGAAAATCATGTCCCAGGCAGAGCGCGATTTCCACGAGGATGAGGTGCGTGCAGGAAAGGTGGGTTCCTTCCTGCTGAACAATCCCAAAAAGGCCAATGAGCTGCAGCGGATTGCGGTGGAGGAGTCACGTATGGGAATTCCGCTGATCTACGGGTTGGATGTGATCCATGGCTTCCGCACCACCTTCCCCATCCCCCTGGCGGAGACCTGCAGCTGGAATCCCCAGGTATTTGAGGCTTCCGCCGCAGTGGCAGCCCGGGAGGCCAGTTCCCATGGCGTTCACTGGACCTTTGCCCCCATGGTGGATATTGCAAGGGATGCCCGCTGGGGCCGGATCAGCGAGTCTGCCGGAGAGGATCCTTATCTGGGCAGTGTGTATTCCAGGGCCAAGGTGCGGGGCTACCAGGGCAAGAATCCGGCAGACCGGGAGCGGATTGCCGCGACGCTGAAGCATTTTGTTGCCTACGGCGCTGTGGAGGCAGGCCAGGATTACAACACCGTATCCATGGCCAGGTCCATGCTTCACAATGGCTATCTGCCGCCGGTGAAGGCTGCGGTGGAGGAGGGGGCCATGACAGTGATGGCTGCCTTTAACGATTACAATGGCGTGCCCTGTACGGTTAATTCCTATTTGTTGCGGAGCGTCCTGAAGGAGGGCTATGGCTTTGAGGGCTTTGTGGTCAGCGATGCCAATGCCATTCGGGAGTGCGTGAACCACGGGATTGCCGAGGATCTGGCGGATGCCTCCCGAAAGGCTACTGCTGCCGGTATGGATATGGATATGGGTTCCAATGCCTACAACAGCCATCTGGTACAGCAGATAGAGAACAAAGAGGTATCCATGGAGGCGCTGGATGAGGCAGTGCGCCGCATCCTCAGCGTGAAGATGGCCCTGGGGCTCTTTGACCATCCCTACGCGGAGGAGGAGCGGATGGAGCTCTATGACGGGGAGCTGAACCCGGAGCATCGGGCAGTAGCGCTCGATGCTGCAAAGCGTTCCATCGTCCTGTTGAAAAATGATAATATCCTGCCCCTGAAGAAGGAGGCAAAGATTGCATTGGTGGGTGCGCTGGCCGACGACAGGGACAACTGCCTTGGGGCCTGGTTTGCCGACGGCCGGGGCAGCGACTGTATCACCGTGAAGGCCGGCCTGGAGCGGGCAGGCGCCCAGGTGGCTTATGCGCCCTGCTGCGGCGTGGAGTCGGAGCTTCAGGCAGAAGAGCTTAGGTCAGTGGCTGCCGATGCAGATGTGATTGTGGCTGTGGTGGGAGAAACCAACGCCATGAGCGGCGAGGCCTCCTCCCGGGCAGACATTACCCTGCCGGGACATCAGCAGGAGCTGCTGGCAGCTGCCCTGGCTACCGGAAAGCCGGTGGTGGCGGTGCTGATGAACGGCCGTCCCCTGGCCCTGCAGTGGGAGCATGAACATGTACCAGCCCTGGTGGAGACATGGCAGCTGGGAGTTACCCACGGTGACGCAGTGGCTGCCGTACTGTTCGGGGACTACAATCCCAGCGGAAAGCTATGCGCCACCTTCCCGGCAATGACCGGCCAGTGCCCCCGGTACTACAACCATCCCAATACAGGCCGTCCCGCCAGCAAGAGTAAGTTTACCTCCCGCTACCTGGATGCGCCCCTTGAGCCTCTGTATCCTTTTGGGTATGGTCTTAGCTATACGGAGTTTGTCTATGAGAATCTGAAGGTAGAAGAGCAGGCAGATACCTTCCGGGTGACCGTGCAGGTGAGGAATGCCGGTTCCTGTACCGGAGAGGAGACAGTGCAGCTGTATCTCCGCGACGTGGTGGGCTCCATTGTACGTCCTGTGAAGGAGCTGAAGGCATTTGAGAAAGTGACCCTCAAGCCGGGGGAGAGCCGCGAGGTAACGCTGACCCTGGCCAAGAAGGATATGGGCTTCTACAACGACGAGATGGAGTATTGCCTGGAGGACGGAGCCTTTATCTTCTATGTGGGCGGAAACAGCAGGGACTGCCTTAAGGAGGAGCGAAGGGTGGCCTTTGAAAAGTAGAGGGAAAGCTGTTTTTCACGGTGCCTTGCACCCTGCTGCAAGGCATCTGGCCAGTAAAATAGCGGTAACATTAGTAGTTACTTTTCACGGGTCAGGAATGCGCACTAGCTGCGCATTCCGTGAGAACATGATTCAGGAGTGAGGGGCGATTTTTGCGCAGCAAAATTCGGAATATCGCCCCGAATCGTTGCTATGAGCGGCCCCTCGGGCCGTGAATAGCAACCATTAGTATTCCGAAGGAACAGATTTGATTGAAAATAATACTTGCAGCATACCATCATTTGTGGTATGTTAGACATATCTTATGTGAGTTCTTGTCGCCCTTGCGCGATGATCTTTTATGTCAGGGGATTTCCCAAAGATTCTTTAAAGATTCACAGAGAAAAAATAGTTGAGAAAAATGGCGGGATTAGGTTATAATAAAAGAAAACGGCGATCAGTTTTGTTATATTGCATTCCTGCCAGAGGATTAGGGGGAAAGTGGATGCATATTATTTCGCCGAAGCTGGATTTTAGCTTTAAGAAACTTTTGGCCAACGAGAAGGT
Source organism: uncultured Lachnospiraceae bacterium (assembly GCA_910588285.1). Taxonomy (GTDB): domain Bacteria; phylum Bacillota; class Clostridia; order Lachnospirales; family Lachnospiraceae; genus 14-2. Next base: position 693 of record CAJUQB010000067.1, on the reverse strand, counting down.
ACGGAGATATTTGGTTAGTGACATACTGGATATTCCGGTGGAGAGAATTAAGTCCGTTCGTTTGCTGAACACCTTTTTACAGAGGCGGTACCGAAAGCAGAAGCTGGGGATTCTTGATATCCTGGTGGAATTAGACGACGGTACAAAGATCAACTTTGAGATGCAGGTAAAGATTTATGACCATTGGGATAGGCGCAGTTTATTTTACCTTGCAAAAATGTATGTGGAAGAATTAAGGACAGGGGAAAATTATGAGAAATTGAAACGGTGTGTTCATGTCAGCATTCTTGATTTTAATCTGACAGACAGTGAGAAATATCACACAATATACCGTATGCGGGATGATGAGGGCAGAGAGTTTTCGAACCTGCTGGAGGTTCATGTGATCGAACTGAACAAAAAATTGAGTGGGAAGGATCCGATAGATAATTGGATTGCATTTTTCAATGCCAACACTGAGGAGGAGCTTGATATGTTGAGTGAAAAGAGCCTTGGATTGAAGGAAGCAGTAAGAGAATTGAAGGAGATGAGCTTAACAAGGCAGATGCGCTTGCTGTGGGAGGAGCGGCAGAAGGAGATTCGAGATGCCAATGCCCGGGAATCCTATGTGCGTAAGCAGGGCTATGAAGATGGACTAGTATAAGTGATTTTAAATACCTTTATGATTCAACAGAAGCATCTGGCTTTTTTACT
>CAJUQB010000066.1 GCA_910588285.1 uncultured Lachnospiraceae bacterium | reverse complement strand
AGTATACCACAATCCGGGAATAACATAAAGGTATTTGAAATCATTTATACTAGAGAGAGGAATGAAGGATGGACTAGAGAGAGGAAGAAAGGATGGACTAGAGAGAGGAAGAAAGGATGGATTAGAACAGGGACGGCAGCAGATGCTGATGCAGTTTTTGAACCATGGCGGAACCGAGGAAGAGGCCGAAAAGCAGTTAGGAGCAACGAAGGAGGAAATTCTGGAGGCGAAAAAGAGGGTTCCTCCGGATTGAGGTTAAATGCGAATGGCTTTACATTAGGCTGGATTCACAAATCATAGTTGTGAATCCAGCCATTTTTTTGTTTTACTCTAAGACAATTCGCAGGTAAGATTAAAATACCAAAGTAGAGATATCACTGACAGGAGATATCAAACATCAGATCAGAGGAGGAACTTATAATGAAGAAAAAATGGATTGCATTGCTTATGGCGGCATGTCTGAGTACAAGTACTGCGGCTGGATGCGGAAGCAAAGCCCAGGAGGAGGGGGCAGAGCCCCAGGAAAATGCCCAGGGGAATGAGGCGGAGGATGCAGGGGAGAATGCAGATCCGGGGACAGCGGGTAGCCAGGAGGAGGACGCGGATCTTACGGATGTCACAGTATCCTTCTGGACCCTGTATGGGGTTCCGGAGGAGAAAGACATGGTGGAGGAAGCCATCAACGAAATTACGGAGGAAGAGATCGGCGTTACCGTACATTTGAACATTATGGATGTTGGAACCTATTTGGTAAATGGGAGTATGGTGAATGGTGTTATGAACGGAGAGGATTTTGATCTTGTATTGACAACGCCTGGCATGTCCGGCCATTTTGCCAATATGCGCAATAACGGTATGCTGCTTCCGCTGAATGATCTGCTTGAAGAATACGGGGCAGGAATACAGGAAACGGTTCCGGAGAATCTTTTTTCCGCCACGACAAAGGATGGAACTATATACGCAGTCCCGGCCTATTATAATTTGCAGAAGTCTGTTTATTATGCAGTGAAGCGGGAGGTAGCAGAGGCCTGCAATCTGGATCTGGACAGCATTAAGGATCTGGACGGTGTGGAGAAGGCTCTTGCGGCTATAAAAGAAGCATTTCCTGAAAAAAATGGGATCAGCGGAGGAGCCCAGAATTTGAATATATTTGAGGCAGGCTTTGCGATTACAGACAAACGAATGTATGATTCGCTGGGTACGGACGGTGTACTTACAGCCGTATTTTTTGACGATGATACCCTAGAGGTGAAAAGCTGGTATGAGACAGAGGAATTTAAGAAGGCGGCAGATTATGCGAAACGCTGGTATGATCTAGGGTATGTGGATAAGGATCTTGCAGTGAATGCCACTCAGACAGATCCCTTTGCAGATAGCGACGTGAATGCATCCAGTTTCTATTTTGGCAATGACACATTGGTTAAGCAGTATCAGGCAATGCATGATTTTGTTTACGTTAAGCTGATGGATACGGGAATCCAGACCTCCGATGTTCAGATGTTTACCTGGGGACTGCCAACAAGCTGTGACGAGCCGGAAGCAGCCATGAAATTCCTGAACCTGATGTATTCCGATGCAGAGGTGCTCAACCTGTTGGGCTATGGGATTGAAGGACGGCATTATGTAGAAAAAGGAGACGGAATCATCGGATATCCCGAGGGTAAGAATGAGACCAGCAATGGATATGCCATCGGTTCGGCATTGCTGTCCGGATTTGGAAATTCCTTCCTTTTAAAGGTCTGGGAGGGGGCAGATGCAGATGCCAACGAACAGGCTCTGGCGGCTATGGAGCAGGCAGTCTATTCCCCGCTGATGGGCTTTACACTGGATACCACGGAAATTGGCGATTTATACAGTGCCCTATCATCCATTGCACGCAACGAGTATGGGCCTGCCCTGAAGTGCGGAAGTGGTACGGATGGATATTACGAGGAATTTATAAAAAAGCTCCAGGACGCAGGATTACAGGAGCTGCTTGATGAAGCCAATGACCAGGTTCAGGCGTGGATTGCTGCACATTAATCGAAGGGATTTGCTGTTATCAGCAATGTATAGGCCTGCCATATCGGAAATAGAGCCGGTGTGGCAGGCCTGTTTAAAAATTGGGGAGGAAATGTGAAAATGGTATTGCAAACAGCATTAATTTTTGGTGACTATATGGTGCTCCAGAGAAATAAAAGAGTACCAGTCTGGGGAAAGGGAAAGCCAGGAGAAACTGTAAGAGTTACGATCCAGGGACAACAATGGGAAACGGGAGTATGTGTTGACGGAAGCTGGAAAGCGCAGATTGGCCCATTATATTTGGACGAAGATCTGACCATGGAGTTTGCATCGGGAGAAGAACGGATCATCCTGAAGCATGTTGCCGTAGGGGAGGTATGGATAGCAGGCGGGCAGTCAAATATGGAATTCCAGATGGTATTTGAGCAGCACTATAAAGAAGAGCTTCCGGAATGTGAAAATCCACTGCTGCGTTTTTTCAATTATCCCCAGGTGTCCTACCAAGAGGAACTGGAGGAAAAGAAGTATTCATATGACGGATTCTGGAGAAAAGCTGATCCGGAAAATCTCCCGTATTTTTCAGCAGTGGCGTATTATTTTGAAAAGCATCTTCAGGGCTGCCTGAAGGTTCCGGTCGGAATCATAGGATGTAATTGGGGCGGAACCACGGCAAGCGCCTGGATGGATCCTGCCTATCTGGAAAATACAGAAGGGGCCGTTTGGCTACAGGAATACCGGGTGGGCATGGCGCAGTATAAAGCAGCAGCCTATGAGGCGGCATTTTCCGCCAGTCCGGACAGTGATAGAACCGATCTGCTCCGTAACCCTGTACATCGAGAGATAATGGACCATGAAATCTGCCTTCCGGAGCTGCAGAAACTGTACGGGCAGGCTATGGAGAATGGCGCTCCAAAGCCGCTGGTGGGACCAAAATGGCCGGGACGCCCCGGCGGCCTGTATGAAAATATGCTCAAAAAGGTGTCCCCATATGGAATGCGGGGAGTGATCTGGTATCAGGGAGAGTCAGATGCGCCAAAGGAGGCAGTGTATAGGTCAGTATTCGGACAGCTGATCAAATGCTGGCGGGAATTATGGCAGGAGCAGTTCCCTTTTTTATTTGTACAGCTTGCACCCTTTGAGGGATATCGGTTTATGGGCGGCAGTCAGTATCCAATTATTCGGGAATGTCAGCAGCAGGTGGCAGATCAGGTGGAAAATGTTGGAATGGCAGTAATTACGGACTGCGGTATGCGTTATGATATTCACCCGAAAAATAAGAAGCTGGTGGGAGAGAGACTGGCCCTCCAGGCAGAAAAAAGAGTATATAACATACCAGTGGTTTGTGAAGGACCACGCCTCCTAAAAGGAGAATGGGAAAAGGGAAGCCTGGTCCTTACCTTTTCTGACAGTGGGACACGGCTGATCCTTCGGGAGCAGGAGATTCATGGACTGGAAATTTTTCAGGAACAGCAGAGTATCCTGCCGGAAATAACCCGTGTGCAGGGAAATCAGGTAATTCTTTCCGGGGACCGGCTGGATAGCCGGAAACAAGCGGAGATACGGTTGGCCTGCAGTGCTTATTATCAGATAAATCTGTACAGTGACGTCGGGCTTCCGGCCCGGCCAGGTCATTTGATGATAGAAGCGGAGAAGTCGAAAATCCCGCAGCAGCCAATCGTATGACTTGTTACTTGCGGAAATAAAAAATAAGGATGAAATCACAAAAAAGATATGATAAAATAGGAGAGTAGACATGTACGAGAATAATACAAAAGCCTTGATGGATATGGACTGGAATTATCCGGAGGGGTTTTTCGAACAGTTCGGCCAGCTTGAGACCGAAGAAGAACGGATCCGGCTGCTGTACGGCAGGTACAAAGAGAATCTGAGCCGGTTTGAGGGGATCCCGCTCTGGGAGGAGGGAGTCCCGAATCAGCTGGAGAATCCCGGATACCAGGAGGAGCCGGGCCTGTATTTTTATCCCTGCAAGGGGGAGGCTAAGGGTGTGGTGCTGGTGGTTCCCGGTGGGAGCTATAGCTGCATTGCGGCGGAAGTGGAGGGGTATCCCGTGATCCGCAGGCTGCTGCAGGAGGGCTACAGTGCGGCGCTTCTGATATACCGGATCAAGCCCTATACCCAGTATGAATCCCTTCAGGACATCCAGCGTGCCATCCGCATCCTGCGATACCGCCAGAGTGAGCTTGGCGTCCCCGGTAACCGGATTTTTTTGATGGGGAGTTCCGCCGGAGGGCATCTGTGTACCATGGCCAGTGTGCATTTTGATTATGGGGACAGGGAGGCAGCAGATCCGGTGGAGCGGGAGAGCTCCAGGCCGGAGGGGGCGGTGATCAGCTATGGTATTTTTTCCATGGTGTCCTACCCTGCGGCAGATGGCCTTGTGAAAACCAGCCGGGAGAAGGAGCCGGTGGTAACACGTCTGCAGAGCAGCTATCAGGACAGGGACAGGCAGGCAGCCCTGTTCTTTTCACCGGAAAAGCATGTAAGGCCGGATATGCCGCCAATGTTTCTGTGGCAGACCTGTGATGAGGATGATCCCAGAAAGCTGTTTGTTTTTGCCAGGGAGCTGGCTGATTACGGGGTTCGCTTTGAGGCCCATATTTTCCCCTATGGCGGCCATGGCAATGGCTTGTGGGATGGGGGCAGCGGTACCAGGCAGAAAGATGATCATGTTGCCCGTTGGTTTGGACTGGCGGTGGAATGGATGGAGGATGTGACGGAGAGGGCGGATGGACTTAAAGCAGATTGAGCTGTTCCTTAAGGCCGCAGAGAAGAAGAGCTTTACAAGGGCAGCAGAGGAATTGTTTGTAACCCAGCAGCTGGTTTCCAAGCGGATCTCAGAACTGGAGAAGGAGCTTGGGGTATTGCTGTTTGAGCGTACCACCAAGATGGTGAGGCTGACAGAGATCGGGCAATTGGCCTACTATAAGCTTTCCCGCAATATGCTCATGATGCGGCAGTCCATTGCGGAGCTGAAGGAATACTCCATTGCGGAAATGCCAAAGCTTCGCCTGGGGATTTACCGGGGGGTGCGCAAGGCAGTGTCTGCTTCCGTGCTGGAGCAGATTTATACCCAGGTATCGGCAGAGGATGTGGAGCTTGTGATAGTTGAGCATGTAGGGGACACGAAGGCTTTGGACGCAGGAAAGCAGGATCTGTTCTTTACCTTTATTGATGATGTGGAAAAATGGGAGGAATATGGATGCCTGCCGATGAAGGACAGCCGGCATCAGGCAATTGTCAGCTGCCAGCATCCATGGTGCGGCAAGGGGACAATTTCCAGAGCCGATGCCAGGAAAGAGGTCTTCCGCAGGATTGCCGTGCAGACAGGGACCATTGGCTCAAACATTTATGTGCAGATGCCGGGCAGGCTTTGCATTGAGCATGAGAATATACATACGGTATTGGCAATGGTGGAGATGAACCGGGGCTTTACCATTCTTCCGGCGGATGAGGAATTGCTGGACCATTATCAGGTGACGGCAGTAGAGCTGGGGTTTTCGGTTCAGCATATCAGGATCGCAGGGCTGTACCAGAAGGATAATGAGAATCCTGCCCTGAAAAGGATACTGGCCCAGGAAATATAGCGAAATAGACATTTCATAAATATAAGGAGGTTTTTCTATGGAGCACAATTACATTCTGCCCTTTTTGTGGATGAAGGGAGAGCCCAGGGAGGTCATTGCCCAGGAGATTGAGAAGATTCATGAATGCGGGATTGGGGCAATCTGTCTGGAGTCACGTCCCTATCCGGATTTTATGGGACCAAGGTGGTGGGAGGATATGGCTTTCATCATTGAGGAGTGCAGGAAGCGGGACATGAAGCTGTGGATCCTGGATGACGCCCATTTCCCCACAGGCTATGCCAATGGCCTGATTAAGAACAAGTATCCGGAGCGGAAAAAGCATTACCTGAATTATAATATGGTAAATGTATGGGGCAAGCAGGGAAAGGTTTCCGTGAATATCAAGGCTATGACCCGGCCTCTTGTCAGCTTTATGGATATCGGCAAGCCCATGGATCTGGAGGAACGGGCCAGGAATCAGCTGGTAGCCGTGGTGGCCTACCCCTTAAGGCCGGGGAAGAAGCTCTGCGAGGAGGGGGCCATTGACCTGACGGATCAGGTGCAGGGGGACATTCTGGAATATGAGTTTCCCAGGGATAATTACCGGCTGTTTGTAATATACGATACCTGCACGGACGGAGGGAATCCGGATTATATCAACATGATGGATTATGAATCCGTAAGCACCCAGATAGAGGCAGTGTATGAACCGCATTACGCCCATCTGAAGGAGGAATTTGGCAAGACCATCCTTGGGTTTTTCTCCGACGAGCCGCCCATTGGCAATATGAATGGCTTTTCGGATCATATGCAGATCGGGAATCCGCAGATGCCTCTGCCCTGGAGCCAGGAGCTGAAGAAGCGCTTTTTGGCCCTCTACGGGGAAAGCTGGAGGGTGCAGCTGGCTTATCTGTGGAATGAGACCCTGGAAATGGAGCAGTGCCCCCAGGTGCGGTATGAATTTATGAACCTGGTGACAGAGCTGTATCGGGAGAATTTCAGCTGCCAGCTGGGCGAATGGTGCGCAGCTCACGGTGTGGAATATATCGGCCATATTGTGGAGGACGGGAATCTCCACCAGCGGCTGGGCAGCGGCATCGGCCACTACTTCCGGGCCATGGAGGGCCAGCATATGGCGGGGATTGATGTGATTTCCGACCAGGTGACTGTGGGGGACGACGGTTACACCAGAAGCGGCGCCTTCCAGCGCGACGGGGGATTTTTCCATTTTGCGTTGGCGAAGATGGGGGCTTCTGCCGGACATCTGGATCCCAAGAAAAAGGGACGTACCATGTGCGAGCTGTTCGGGGCCTCCGGCTGGGAGACCGGGGTGCGGAATATGCGCTTTATCCTGGATCATCTGCTGGTCCGGGGAATCAATTACCTGGTGCCCCATGCCTTTTCCATGAGCGAGTATCCCGATGAGGACTGTCCGCCCCATTTTTATGCCAGAGGGAACAATCCCCAGTTTAAATATTTTGCAAAGCTGATGAAGTATGCCAACCGTATGTGCCATCTGCTCCAGGGGGGCGCCCATCTGGCCAATGTGGCAGTGCTCTATCCCGGGGACTGTGAGTGGGGCGGGCCGGCCATGGAGCTTCAGGAGGTGACACGGAGGCTGCAGCAGGCCCAGATTGAGTTTGACGTGGTGACGGCAGATATGCTGGCAGAGGCTGCAGAGATTGCAGCGGACGGCAGGAGCTTTGCCATTAACGGACAGGTATTTACCTGGCTGGTTGTGCCGGAGTGCCAGGGGATTCCCGCAAAGGCAGCTGATTTTATCGGAAAGTATTCCGGCCAGAGGGTTGTCTACATAAATAAGAAGCCAGACAGGATCTGGGGCCGGAAGGGACAGGCGGCGGAGCCGGAAGGGGCAGCTGTATGTGAGAAGGAGCTGGCAGCATACCTTAGGGAGCAGCAGGCAGAGCAGGTATCCTTGCAAAAGCCCTGGAGGGATCTGGTGTATTACCATTATCAGGGGGAGCAGCAGCTGTTCATGTTCCACAATGAGAACGCCTTTGACACCTTCTGCGGGGAGATTGCCCTTCCTCTTACCAGGGGGGCTGTGTATTACGACGGAATGGAGGACGCTTACTATGCGCTGCCTGTCCGCAGGGAAGGGGGCCAGAGCTATGTGAGGATTGAGCTGATGCCGTACAATTCCTGCATTATTTTTGACCGGGAGGGCGACGGACTGCCCGGGTATGAGATGCTGTCAGAGATGCTGTCTGCCTGCAGCCCGCAGGTGATATCTCACGGGGCCTGGAGCTATGCCCTGACCACAGAGAAGGATTTCCCCAAGGCAATCCAGGAGGGAAGCATGGAAGGGCTTGGGCCGGTTTCGGATCTGGTGCCTGATTTTTCCGGCCATGTGATCTACGAGAAGGAGTTTTCGGTACAGGGGACACACAAGAAGGCATATCTGGAATTTACAGAGGTACATGAGTGTATGGAGCTGTACGTCAACGGGGCGCGCATCGGGGATGCCCTGTGTATGCCGTATGTCTTTGACGTGACAGAGGCCCTGAAGGAGGGGAGCAATCAGCTTCGGGCAATCGTGACCTCCACCCCGGACCGGGAGCAGACAAAATATCCCGACCCCTTTGTTTTGCTGGACTTCCATGTGTCAGAGCCGGTGGGGCTTGCAGGGGAAGTAAGGCTGTATCAGGGATGAGGAGAGAAGTGTCTGCGGATGGATTGAGGGGGGTGACAGCATGAATTCATTATCTGCCCTTCATGCGATCCGCCAGGGCATTCTGATCTGTGACAGGAGCAGCCGGATCCTGTATTTTAACCAGGCCTATGAGGACTATATTGGTGTCAGCCTTGCGGAGGCCAAGGGCCGTAAGATTACGGAGTACCGGGAGGGGGCCATGGCCCCCAGGGTGCTTCGGACCGGCCAGCCGGTGGAAGGGATTCTGCGTCAGGAGCAGGGGCAGGAATATTTTGCCAGCGTGTATCCCATTTATGAGGGGGAGCAGGTGAATGGCAGTATTTCCATTGTGACATCCCTGGATCAGTCCCGCAGCCAGGCAGATCAGCTTACCGGAACACTAGAGGAGCGGGTGCGGGAGTTTGAGCGGAGGGAGATTGAGCACATGATGGCAGTATATGGCGTTGATGTGGCTGCCAAGAAGCGGATTGCGGCAGAGCTGGGAATTTCCCTGGCAACGCTGTACAATAAGCTGGGCGGCAAAGGGTAGGAAAAATACATCCGCCCGGATGGTGCGGGAAGGATTTTTCTAATATTTTGGAAAAATCCTTCTCTTTTCTTGCGGGATAAGCTGCCGTATCTTAGAATGAAGCCAGAACAAGGAACTCATTCAAACAAAAGGAGTGGATCGCATGAAAACAATTCGGATTGGCAGCGGCGCAGGCTATGCAGGCGACCGGATCGAACCGGCAGTGGAGCTGATGGAAAAGGGGAACCTTCATTATATTATTTTTGAGTGCCTGGCAGAACGCACCATTTCCATCGGGCAGATGGATAAGGCAAAGGACAGGACAAAGGGCTACAACCGCCTGCTGGATTACCGGATGAGGCGGATCCTGCCCCTGGCAAAGGAGATGGGAGTGAAGGTCATAACCAATATGGGGGCGGCCAATCCCAAAAGCGCGGCAGAGCGCACGGCGGAGCTTGCCGTGGAGCTGGGGGTCACGGGCCTTAAGATCGCATATGTATGCGGAGACGATATATATGGACAGCTGAATCGGTACCGGGAGAACCAGGTGCTGGAAAACGGCAGGCCCCTTGGGGAGCTGAAGTCTGCCCCCCTGTCTGCCAATGCCTATATGGGGGCAGAGGGGATTGTGGAGGCCTTAAAGCAGCAGGCAGATATTGTGATCACCGGGCGTGTGTCGGATCCGGCCCTGACCATTGGGCCCCTGCAGTACGAATTCGGCTGGTCGGCAGAGGACAATCCCAGGGAAATGGGCCAGGCCGTGCTGGCCGGCCATCTGCTGGAATGTGCCGGCCAGGTGACCGGCGGCTATTATGCAGATCCGGGCTATAAGGAGGTGCCGAACCTGTACCGGCTGGGCTTCCCCCTGGTGGAGGTATCGGAGGACGGGACTTTTGTGGTAACCAAGGTGGAGGGCAGCGGCGGCCTTGTAAATGCAGATACGGTGAAGGAGCAGATGATATACGAGATCCACAATCCCAAGGCGTATCTCACGCCGGATGCCGTGGCAGATTTTTCGGAGGTCAGGGTAGAACCGGCAGGGGAGAACCGGGTGCTGGTGCAGGGCGCCTGCTCCCACGGCAGGCCGGATACCCTGAAGGTCAGCGTGGGCTACATGGACTGCTACATCGGAACCGGGGAGATATCCTATGGAGGAAGCAATGCCCTTGCCCGGGCCCGGCTTGCGGCGGAGGTTATTGAGAAACGCCTGGAGCTTACAGGGGCGCCGGCGGAGGAGCTTCGGATTGACTATATCGGGTATAATTCCCTGTTTCGGACGGATATTTCCCAGAGGATACTCCAGGCTGCAGGAGCTCCTGGCGGAGCCGGGCAGAGTATGGAGGCGGGAATACCGGAGGTGCGCCTTCGGGTCAGCGGACGTTTCGCTTCCAGGGAGGATGCGGAGCTGATCCAAAATGAGGTGGAGGCCCTTTACACCAATGGCCCTGCCGGAGGGGGCGGGGCGTCGGGCCGGGTGGAGGAGATTGTATCCATCTGTTCTATTTTTGTTCCCCGGGATAGGATAGAGGCCGCTGTTACATATCTGGAAGTATAGGAGGATTCCGAAGATGAGGCGAAAGGAAATATATCTGGAAGTATAGGAGGATTTGAAGATGAAGCTAAAAGAAATTGCCCATGCAAGGACAGGTGACAAGGGGAATATTTCCAACATTTCCCTGATTCCCCACCAGGAGTCGGATTATGAGCTGCTGCTGGAGCAGGTGACGGCCCGGCGGGTGAAGGAATATTTTGGAGAGATCTGCCAGGGAGAGGTAGTGCGTTTTGAGCTTCCGGGGATTAAGGCTATGAATTTCGTGCTGGATCAGGCCCTGGGGGGCGGTGTGACCAGAAGCCTGGCCCTGGACCGCCATGGCAAGGCCCTGGGTATGGCCCTGTTGGAGATGGAGCTGTAGATTTTTTTAGGAGGGGGATGTCTCCTATCATTTACAACGTTCGGTCATGATGGACAAAATTGTCTGATCTGTCTGCCGCATTCCCTGCTGCGCTAAAATGCCGACATTCGCAATGGTGTCATCCACACCTTTGGTCACGATGCCGTCTCCACTCTTGAATTCCTGATGATTTTTATACATGGAATAGCCAAGGATCCCCGCATCCACGCTGGCGGCGATTTTGGCGGCGCATGACGGCTTTGCACCATCGCATATGGTACCGCTGATAATCGCCACAGCGTTCACGATCGTGTGCGCAATGGCTTCGTAGCTGCCGTCCAGCAGATAAGCGATTCCTGCTCCGGCCCCGACGCCCGCGCTGACCGCGCCGCAGTAGGCCGAGAGACGGCCTATGCCACTTTTCTGATGGATCGTGACCAAATCGCTGACTAGCAGCGCCCGGTACAGCTTCTCCTGACTTACCCCCAGATACCTGGCGTACCGCACTACCGGCACGGAAGCGGTGATCCCCTGGTTGCCGGAACCGGAGAGGATCACTACTGGCAGTTCACATCCGCTCATCCGGGCGTCGCTCCCGGCGGCGGCCCATGCTTTCGCTTCGGTCTTGATGTCCCGGGGATACTCCGCCAGCAGTATGGAGCCGATATTGGCGCCCCAGTCATTTTGCAGCCCCTCCTCCGCGATGGCGGTGTTGCAGTCGATCTGACGGCGCAGCAGCGGTATGGCATCCTCCAAATCCACTGTATCCGCAAACTCCAGAATATCCGCCACATTCAGCATGCTCTTATCCGTCAGATTGTCCTCGGCGGAATCTGTGGCCGGCTTTTCCAGCAGAACCTCGCCGTCCCGTTCCTCCCGGACGATATTGCTGTGGCTGTTGGCAATGTGTACAAATGCAGAATGCTCCCCGGCCCAGCCGGTCAGCCGGATGTCCAGCATCCGGGGAGTATCGGCGCAGGCAATCTCAATAGAAGTATCCTGAGAATAGGCCGCGATGGCTTCGTGCCGCTTTGCCGGGACATCGGAAATGACTTGTAGGATCCTCCTTGCGTCACCGGCTGCAATGCCCGCCGCTATAGCCGCACGGATGCCCTTCAACCCTCCAGAGTTGGGGACAACAACACTTTTCACGTTTTTAATAATATTGCCGGAAACCTCCGCCCGTATCCTTTCCGGCCAGACACCCAGGATATCCCGGAGCCGGGCTGCGGCATAGGCCAGGGCAATCGGCTCCGTGCAGCCCGTTGCGGGAACCAGTTCCTCACTTAAAATGGAGAGATACGCCTTTTTCTTTTCAACTGTCAGCATAATTTTTCCTCTTTTCTTCCTGTTACGGTTAATTGTGCCGGTCGGGGGATTCCACATAAATTCGTTCCCGGGAAAAGCCCTGCCCCCGAACCTCTTTGATCTGTGTGATGGTCAGAAACGCATTAGGGTCAATGGATTGGACCAGCAACTGTGCGGCATACAGCTTCCGAGGCGGGATTACGCACAGTACGCCGCGCTGGGGCGTCCTGGTTCTGCCGGTCTCAATCTGAACCATGGTGGTTCCCGCCTGCAGATCCGTCAGGCATTTCTGCCGGATTTCCTCATATTTGCCGGAAACTACAAAAATCTGTATCTGGGACTGCCCCAGGAGCATCATCCGGTCCAGCACGATCGTTTCCGCTACCAGCAGGACAACGCCGTATAAGATTTGCTCCGGATCGGAAAACAGGGCCTGCGCACCCATGATGACAATGTCTGTCAGATAGACCGCCACGGAAACCGGGATATGGATCCATTTATGCAGCACAAGATTGACCACGTCCGTTCCGCCGGTGGAGGATCCTACCCGCATAACCAGCCCTACGGAGATCCCTACCAGCCCGCCGCCCAACAGAGCCGCCAGCAGCGGGTCTTCTGTCAGCCGGTCAATGCCTGGTATCCGCTGTGCCGCACCCAGAAAAAAGGGGTAGAGCAGCGAGCTGGCAATGGTGGCCAGAACGAACCGCCACCCCAGCACCGCCCAGCCTAACGCCAATGCCATAAGGTTCACACCTAAAACGATTCCTGCGGTGTCCAGCGGGATTACCTTACCAAGGACAATCCCAACGCCGGTAGCGCCGCCCATAATCACACCGCTGGGCAGGATGAACGCTGCCACGGCAAATCCCAGCAGCATGTTTCCGGCCAGGATCGCGAAGCAAACTTCCGCCATTTTTTTGAAATGTCTCGTTGAATAACCTATCTTTCCCATATCAAAGCACCATTATATTGTCCAGCCACCCGGCGCAGGCGTCCACCTGCTGGCGGGAGCCGAGGATGCAGACGCTCCCCCGTGCCGCCGACTCTTGCACAGAGTCTGCCAGGGATGCCAGGTCATCCGGCATGGTGGAAAGCATCTCGCGGCAGACACGGCAGCGGCAAAGGTTTCATAGGTCAGCTCCGGGATAGGTTCCGGGTCGTCGCCGGCAGCAAAGCGGTAGCAGGTGTCCGGAAACAGAAACCGGGTTACCTCCCGCGCCAGCCAGAAACCGGATTTTTTGTGCTCCATTTGCCAGAGGTTTGCTTCCAGTTCATCGATACGCTGTCGGTTGAGGACAATAAAATCTGAAAGGATACTGTTCTTTTCCATAATGGCCTCCTTAAAGTGAAAGCTTCTTTTTTCTGTTTGGGTGTTATCATTATAAATGTTTTTACAGCCGCCGCAAGGTGGCTGGTTCATTCTGTCCATTTCTCCGACAATTCTGTCTCATTCGCTAAAGTTCCGTCCCTTTCATGCCGGTTCCGGCAAAAAAAGGCAGGGTATCCGCATTGGTACAGAATAAACTGTTTTCGGGGCGAAATAAGCAAATGGTATTGATTTTCCCGAAAAAAATGATATGGTTGCACTCAGAAAAATTCTGGGAGGGGTGTGTCATATGTACGATCTGCTTATTATTGGCAGCGGACCTGCTGGTATTTCCGCCGCACTGAGCGCAAAAGCACGGAACCTGGATTTCCTCTGGTTTGGCTCCAGAGTGCTAAGTCCTAAGATTGCCAAAGCCGAGCGCGTCATGAATTATCCGGGGCTTCCGGCAGTCACTGGGCCGGAAATGTGCGATGCCTTCCTGCGCCAGATTGACGGGCTGGGTATCGAAATCCGGGAAGAACGGGTCAATTCGATTTATGACATGGGGGGATATTATACCGCCGTGGTCAACGACAAAATGTATGACGGCAAAACCGTTATCCTGGCCGCCGGCGTATCCAACAGCCGGGAAATCCCCGGCGAGAGCCGCCTGCTGGGAAAGGGCGTCAGCTATTGCGCTACCTGCGACGGGGAGCTGTACAGGGGCAAGCGAATCGCCGTGGTCTGCACGGACCCGGGCCTGGAGGAGGAAATCGAGTTTCTGGCGAGCCTTGCTGAGGAAGTGTTCCTCTGCACCAGTTATAAGGACTGCGGCATCCGCCGGGACAACGTGCGGCATACCGTGGGCTATCCCACGGAAATCCTGGGAGAGGATCGCGCCGCGGGCATCGCCTGTGGCGGGGAGACGGTGGCGGCGGACGGGATTTTCTGCCTGCGCTCCTGCGTGGCTCCGGCGGTGCTGCTGCCGGGACTGAAGGCGGAGGACGGGCATATCCAGACGGATCGGCAGCAGCGAACCAATCTGCCGGGATGCTTTGCCGCCGGGGACTGCACGGGACGGCCCTATCAGTACGCGAAAGCGGTGGGAGAGGGCAACGTGGCTTTGCACAGCGCGGTGGAATATCTGAAAAAACTGGAGGTGTAGCATGAAATCAAGAGTATTGCGGGTAAAGGACTACCGGGAAGTAGATGTGAAGTCCCTGTTAAAGCCCTTCGTGCTGGACGGGGCGGCGTTGGAAGCAGAACTGCGGCGGCTGACCAACCCGTATATCCGTTGGGAGGCCGGTACAACGGTTTCTCCCGGAGATCAGGTGGTGTGCCGGCTGGCATCGGACTGCCCCCGATTCCAGAAGGAGAAGGTCCGGTTCGTAGCCGGGAGCAGCATGTTCCACAAAGATCTGGAGGATATATCCATCGGCATGAAGGTGGGCGAAACCAGGGAGACCATCCTGCCGGAGGGCAAAGTCTCCCTTACGCTGACGGGTGTGATGAACCGCGTGGTACCGGAACCCGGGGATGAAATGGTGGAGAAGCTGGGGCTGGAGGGTGTACACACCGTGGCGGCGTACCGGGCGTATCTGCTGGAGCAGCAGAAGGCGGCTGCGTTCCAGGAGGATTCCTACGATGCGCTGAACCACCTTATGCGGGAGGTCATCAGCGGCTCGGAATTTGTCTTGGACCGGGAGGACTGGGCGGAAGCCATCAACCGGGAGCTGGACCGCTGCCGGACGCTGTGCCGCCAGGAGGGCATGGTCCTGGAAAAGATGACCCCGGAGCAGTTCCAGGGCCGCATTCCGGTGAAGAGCTACCACGAGCTGGTGGCCATGCTGCAATACGACGGTTGGGACAAGCTCTGCCGCTATCTGCTGGGCTGCCGGTACGCCGAAAAGGACGGCTTCCGGGCGAGGGAAGCGGAGTATGGGGAATCTATCGCGGACTATGTCAGATCCTGGCACGTCTCCGAGGAGAACGCCCGGGAAGCCAACCCCTATGACAGCTTTCTCTTCAATGAGTACGCCGGACACGCCTATACGGTACTGAAAGAATACATTAGAAAATTTTATTAAAGGAGGAACCCATCATGGCGATTCAAAACGCGGACAAGAGCAATTTCAAGGAGCTGATCAGCGAAGATTTCGTGATTGCCGATTTTTATGGCACCACCTGCGTCCCCTGCAAGCTGTTTTCCAAAATCCTGGAGGACATTGAGGCGGAGATCCCATTCCTGAACATTGTCAAACTCAACACCACCGAGAACCCGGAAATTGCAGAGGAGTACGGCATTACCGCCGTCCCCACCATCCACTTCTATAAGGACGGAAAGCTGGTTGACAGCCATGTGGGAGTGATGCAGCCCCAGGCGGTGAAGGATGTGATCGCCCAGCACATGTATGCGTAATACGGACAGATCAATCGTCTTTTCGGACAAAATCGACACGCACCCTTTTCCAGGGGCCGCGGATGTGATATGATACATTTACTTATAAAAGGGAGGACTTATTCCATGAAATACGCTGCAAAACGTACCCTCTGCGCCCTGTTGGCGCTGGTTCTCTTGTTCGGTCTAGCCGCCTGCGGCGGCGCAAAGGCCGTTGACCCGGAAACCTGTACATATGATGAAATGGTGGAATACCTGACTGCTAAGGGCTATATTTCCAAGGATGCCGCTCCGGTGGACATGCTCACTACCGAGGGCTATCTCACGGACAACACCGGCGGGGAGATCCCCTTTGCCCCCTTTGCTGACAAGGCCCAGGATTATGACGGGCTGTGGCTGATGTGGTGGGACGCCGCCGCGCCCTCCGAAGCGTATACCAACTGTTTCCAGAACCTTGCTATGAATGGCGGCACGGTTGTCTATATGGGCGGCGCTGCCGTCCTGGAGACCGCTGCCCATAATGGCAGCTTCGCCATCGCCTTTGGGGATGGGTACGCCCAGAAGGATGCCGTCATGGCTGATTTTCAAGGGCTTTCCGGGAAGTAAGGACATATGGACGCCCCTACCCTGTCCTTTGTGGGATGGGGCAGGGGCATTTCTCTGAAAAGCATATACGAGGAAGGAGAAACCAATGGAAACAAACGCAATTTTTCGAAAAAATTACGGCAGCTTCCGCCGCTTCTTCTCCATGCTGGGCAAAGCGGATTTGCCCTACCTATGGATCATCGGCTATCTGGCAGCCAGCGCCGTCATTGCCAATGTGGGCGTCAGCACTACTGAGTACAGCGCCGCCCTCTTTGCCGGAAACGTGGGTCTGACCGCTGTGGTGCTGCCTTACTTTTTCTATCAGATCCTTTCCTTGGTTCTGGGTTCTGTTTCCGGAATCATTAATAACCTCTGTGTGGCCCGCATGGACCGGAATCTGCGCCGGATGGTCTGGCGCAAGACAGTGAGCCTGCCCCTGTGGTTCTATGAAAACAATAACCCTAAGGAACTGCTCAGCCGTATCACTACCGATATTTCCAGCATCAGCAACCTGGTTATGAAGGTGTTCATCCCCATATTCACCACCGCCTATGCCAGCTTCGTCATCCTCCGGAAGGTTTCCAGCTATGATGGGGCTTTGATGTGGTCCCTGGTGGTGGCGCTGCCGGTGAATATCCTTATCAGCTTTATTCTAGGCAGGCTGCAGTTCGGCGTGCAGGATCTCATGAACCGCCGCAATGCCGAGCTGACGGCCTCCATAGCGGAGCGGACCAATAACCTGATGCTCATCAAGTCCATGGGCACCGAAACAAAGGAATCCGGTATCGGGGAAGAGCGGATGAAGGCAAGCTACCGCGCCGCCGGGATGAACATCTGGATTACCGGCCTGGCGGTGCCTATCCAGGCTATTGCCGGGGTGCTGCAAACTATCGTTATTATCCTGGTAGGCAGGGGTTACTATGCCTCCGGCGCACTGAGCCTGACAGAATGGATTGCCTATTACGGCTTCGCCGTCCAGCTCACCAGCATCCTCAGCGGTTACTGCGGCTACTGGACCTCCTTCAAGTGCGCCCAGGGAGCGGTGGACCGGGTGAGCCAAATTATGGCAGAGCATTCCGAGGACTTGGGTGTGGGAGATGCTATGGGCTCCCCCGCCGGAGGAATCCATTTTGAAAAGGTAGATTTCTCCTTTGGTGACAAGCCGCTGTTCCAGGGGTTGGACCTGGATATTCCCGCAGGACGGATCACTGCCGTCGTCGGGCCATCCGGGTCAGGGAAGACGACGCTCCTGAACCTGATCGACCGTCTCTATCCCCTGGACGGCGGGTCGGTACAGATTGGAGGAAAGGACACGTCGGAGTATTCCCTGGCAAGCTTTCGCCGCGCTTTGGGATACGTGACCCAGGAGAGTGTCATGTACGCCGGAACCATCCGGAACAATCTGCTCCACGGCCTGGGCCGGATCCCATCGGATGAGGAGCTGGACGAGGCCTGCGCCGCCGTGGGCATCCTGGACTATGTCCGCCGCCAGCCTATGGGATACGATGCCCCGGTGGGCGAGAGCGGTGCCAGCCTCTCCGGCGGGCAGCGGCAGCGGTTTTCCGTGGCCCACGCCCTGTTGAAAAAGCCGGACTGCCTGCTGTTGGATGAGGCTACCGCCGCTATGGACATCGACGGCAAGGCGGGTGTCTGGGCCAGCATCCGGCAGGTTATGGCGGGAAAGACCGTGGTCTATGTGGCGCATGACGCTCAGACTATACGCAACGCGGACTATCTGATCGTCCTCCGGGACGGCAGGGTGCAGTCCTCCGGGGAACGGGATGAAGTCCTGGCTTCCGATCCATTCTGCCGGGAAATGATGGAAAACGGAGAGGAGGAGCGCTGATATGATGCACAACGGCAAGGGTAGGGAGCAGAAAAAGGAAAAATTTTCTTTCCGATCCTATATCATATTCTATACCCGCTTCCCTATCCCCTGGTGGCTCTTTATTGCCTCCCTGGTGTTCAGTCTCATAAACACCGAGGTCTTCCTGGCAATCTCCAAGTATGTTATCCGGATCAATAAGGGCGAGCTTTACAACGGTGTTATTATCGGCTATGCCCTGCTGACCGTTCTCAATGCCGCCATCTCCATGGGAAGCAATATCTGCGGCGAGTACGGCAGCCAGAAGGTCACCCTTCGGGCCAGGAAACTGCTGTGGGACAAGATTCTCCACCTGCCCATGCGGGAGGTGGAGCGCCGCCAGCCCTCGTCCCTGATCTCCGGGGTGGTCAATGATATTACCCAGGCCAGCGCGGTGATCCATATGGTCTTCTCCACGGTGGCTTCCGTTTATGGCTTTGTCCGCTGCTGCGTGGAGATGGTGCGGTTCAATGCGAAGCTCTCCGCCTATATGCTGCTGCTGGTTCCTCTGGCCATTGGCGTGTTCGCCCTGGTGGGCCAGCTGCAGTACCGTATGATGCTGCGGCGGTACGAGAGCCTGAATACCATGACGGAGTTCTTCTCCGAGCATATTTCCGCCGCCAAGCACGTCAAAGCACAGGCTATAGAGGATATGGAAACAGAGGCAGGACTGCGGGCCATTGACGAACGGTACCGGGCGGATGTCTATTACGCCTTTATGGAGGTTTTGCAGGTGTTCTCCAATACGCTGTATACCTCCATCGGCAATATTGCCATCGCCCTGTTCGGTTCCGACATGATCCGCAAGGGCCAAATGCCGGATACGGGGATCAATGACTTTACCACCTATAAGGGAAGGGTGGACCAGTATCAGGCTGAGGTCCTGACTCACTACCAGACCCTCAAGGGCACACAGGGCGCTATGCAGTACGTGGGCGTTCTCCAGGAGGGGCCGGAGGAGAACCCGGATGCCGGGTACGACCTGCCGGAGAACCAGCCGGAGCAGGATATCGTACTGGACCGGGTCAGCTTCGGGTATGTTCCACAGCAGCCGGTACTTCACGATCTGAGCCTTACCATCCCCGCTGGAAAAACCACCGTCATTATTGGCAGCAACGGTTCCGGCAAGTCCACACTGCTCAAGCTGCTCCAGGGCATCTACCCGCCGGACAGCGGCCGGGTATGGCTGGGGAAAATCGCTGCGGATGAGGTGAAGCTGGCACAGCTGCGCCGTCGGTTTGGCTGTGTTCTCCAGCATAACCCCTTGTTCTCAGGTTCTGTCCGTGATAATATAGCCTATGGTGAAACGGGGAAGATATCGGATGAAGCCATTGCCGGAGCCGCAAGGCTGGCGGACGCGGACGGTTTTATCCGCCAGCTGCCCCGGGGATATGATTCCGATGTGGGCATGGGCGGGGCGCTGCTCTCCGGCGGGCAGCGCCAGCGGGTGGCTATCGCCCGGGCGCTGATGTCTGACCCGGATTATCTGCTGATGGATGAAGCCGGGGCCAGTCTGGACCACAAGAGCGACATGACCATCTTCCGTACCGTCCGGGAACACATGAAGGGCCGGACCATCGTAGTGGTTGCCCACGACATGCGATCGGTCATGGAAGCGGATCATATCATTGTTCTCAACGACGGTTCCCTGGAAGCGGCGGGTACCCATAAGGAGCTGCTGGGAACCAGTCCCACTTACCGCGCCTATTTGCAGCTCCAGGGCTGCGCTCTGGCGGGAGAGGAGGTTAGCCGATGAAACGCTTTACCATCTTTTTTTCCATCCTGCTGGTGTTGGGCTTCAGTGCGGTGCTGGCCTATGTGGCGGCATCGCCGGAGTTCGTCCCACCCGCTCAGCTCATAGGCGAGGGGGAGGATCCCGATGCCCCCATCTGGGATATGACCATGGATGAGGTTCTGGCGGAGCTGGAGGGGCAGGGACTCATAAAAACAACCAACCTGACCACCCTGTCGGCGGATGGCTTATGTACCATCGCTGTGAAGGTTTCCAACGGCGCTGAATTTTATTGGTGGGATGTGGACAACCTGAAGGAGGGCAGCATGGAGGAGTCCTCTTACAAGAGTTTGAAGGCAGAGGGGTTCATTGACTTCTACGGAGCCGGAAGCATCATGAGCCCAGTCCCTAACGGGCCCTTTGCGCTGCTGCTGGACTTCTATGAGGGCGATTCTAAGGCATTGGAGCAGGCGTTCCGGGCTGTTGGTCAGACAGAATAAAAAGTGGGGAGGGTCGGATCGTGGAAATGAAAGTCCTGTTGGTGGACAGCGACCAGCGGCTGCGGGGCGAACTGGCAGTCATGCTGCACGCTTTCCAATGCTTCCGGGTGGTCGGGACGGCGCAGAATTCTACAGAGGCCGTCACGTTTGTCCAGTCCAATGATGTGGACGTCATATTTGCCAACCATCAGCCAGCCGATCCCCGCATCACCGGTGTGGGGGAATATTTGTCTGCCGTTTTGGGGCAGAGCCATCCCCATATCCAGGTGGTGGTCTATTCCGGCTCGGAGGAATGGGCGTTCAATGCTTTCCGCTGCCAATGCGCCGGGTACTTGCTGACACCCTTTGATCCCTTGGCGCTCCAATCGCTGGTTAACCGGCTGTGCTATGTGTTCGACCTCCAGCAGGCAAAGCGGGAGGTGTCTAACCGCAGCATCATGATCAAGACCCACAACGGTTATCAGTTGACCCGGCTCAGCGATATTCTCTTTATTGAACGCAGTAACCGGAAGAACCGCATCGTCACCACTGACGGGCAGGAGATCTCCCTGCGGGGATACACCATGAATCAACTGGAGGAGATGCTGGAGGGCTGTGGGTTCTACCGCTGTTATCAATCCTTTATCGTCAATCTGTCCCAGGTGGCGGCGGTTCGGGCGGACAATGATGCAAAAATTTATACGATTCGCTTTAAAGACTATGAGGGAGAGATATTGCTTAGCCGGGAAAAATACGCAGAACTGGTGGCGCTTCTAAAGGGGCGGTATGCGAGGATCAATATCTGACGCTTCGGCGGACGGACTGCCGTCCGATAAGGGATAAAAAAGTACAGAACAAAAATTCGATTTTGGTCTGTACTTTTCTTTTTTAGAATAAAATGCTTTATTTATAAAAAATCATGATATTTAATCGCTTTTTGTTTTTTTGTATGTGGTCAGATGTAATTTTTATATCAGTTGCCTGCCCTTGAATCCCATTTCCATGAATAGCAGGCTGATGTATCATAATTTCTGCATTAGGCAAAGCAAGACGTTTTCCTTTTGTACCTCCTGCCAATAAAAAGGCTCCAAAACTTGCAGCAAGACCTATACATATTGTCGAAACATCGCATTAGAGAGAGATTGTCAAGTGTGTTTGTAAACCTTTACTTTTAATTATGCAAAATGTACAAATACAAAACAGGCCACTACACCTTGAAAACCAATACAATTCATAAATCATATATTTATGATAACCCGATGATTCTTTTTACATTTCCACTCATAATCGACATGATATCTTTTTCAGAAATATTGCTTTCTCTCAATCCACATACCAATTCTTGATAACCTGATTCTTCATATAATATATCCGGAATTTTTATATTCTGTTTAAATACTTTTGAAAAATGTTCTGTATCCATATAATCAGGTCCAAGTGCAACATTTTCCGAGCCTACATTCTCAACAAAATATTTGAGAAAATATATCCTGCATTATCCCAGAATCACTCTCATAGGTATCATGCGAAATTTTTGTCACCAGATTATTTATAAAGGGAATCCCAAACAAGCATCCGTGTTCAGACAATACCTTAATAGTTTCACTCGATATTGCATTTGTACGGGGATGAATAGTCTCGATAAGGTCGCTACATACACAATGAGAGACCATTATCTTGCCAGAATATTCACTTAATACATACCTGATTTCATCATCATTTAAATGACTTAAATCAAGAATTAAGTCATTTTCAATTAACCCCTGTAACAGTTGATGTCCTAATACAGTTAACCCTCTTTTTTTATCAAAATATGCATTTGTCTGTGAATGAAACAACTGAACCGCAATCAAACCTAACTCTTTCGCTCTTTTTAGAGACTTAATCTCCTTAAGTAAAGTGACATTTTCAATTGTAAACTTTACTGTTCCTTCTGAATACTGCTCATTATGCCAAGAAATACACTCTTCCAAGGAATCAAAAATATCATAATCTCCATAATACTTTGATAGCAAATCTGGATATACTTCTAATGCCACAACACTCGTATCAATATCTACTGATTTTAGAAGTTTGGTGGGAAAATAATGAGTATGAATAAAAGATATCTTATTCATATGTTATCCCCCAAGGTAAGCAGCAATTTCTACATATAGAATGATAGCTACCCTCAATCATGCAATTGCGAAATTCCGTTGCTTTTTCTCCACTCCAAATTTCATCAAATGATTCATGTAAAAGATTACCGATGACAAAATTCTGTTCACAACAGAATTTTACTTCTCCGTCAGCTCCAATAAACACATGCTGCCAAGGAGATACACATAATTTTTTCTTTATCTGATTTCTTTTTTCATATGGATTAAAAGAAAAACCCACACCAGTTTCCTTTGCTAATATTGCACAGTTTGATACATATGTTTCAAAGATACTCCTTTCATCACATTGATCAAGTTTCACGTCCTGCGGTCTATAACCGCCTCATGGGTGTCCTGAAAAACAAGGATTTCATCACTACTGTTTTTAACTGCTTTTTTGTCCTTATAGGATTCCTTATGGCTGCGGAAATTCACAGTATCTCCCATATACTCCGGTCTTTCCAGTATCCGTGCAACCGATCCACCCGTCCAGTTATAAGGGGTTTCAAAATCGCACATGGTCTTATAGTTTCCCCGCTGTCTTGTTGCCTGATAATAGGACGGTTTTTCAACCTTTTCTTCCGTAAGCCGTTTTGCGATCTGCCACGGCCCCATGCCCTCTATGGACAGCCGGAAAATCTTTCTCACAACCTCCGCCGCTTCCTCATCCACAAGCCAGATATTTTTATCCTCCGGGCTTTTTATATACCCATATGGCGGATTGCTCGTGATCGGTTTTCCCTCTTTTCCCTTTGCCCGCAGAACAGCGGTAATCTTCCTGCTACAGTCACGCAGATACCATTCATTCATGATATTCAAAAAAGGGGCGAATTCACTGCTGGTGTTGTTGGTACTGTCAACACCGTTGGAGACAGCAATAAAACGGACACCCTTTTCACGGAAGAATACCTCGGTATAAAACCCTACCTGAAGGTAATCCCTCCCGACACGGCTCATGTCCTTTACTATAACTGTAGCAATGTCGCCGTTTTCAATCCGGCTTAACATCTGCTTCCATCCCGGTCTTTCAAAACTGCCGCCGGAAAATCCGTCATCTGTAAAATGCACCGTGTTCGTGTACCCGTTATTTTTTGCATAGTCCTCCAGCATTTTCTTCTGGTTGACTATGCTGTTGCTGTCCCCCGCAAGATCATCGTCCCTTGAGAGCCGCTCATAAAGAGCTGTTATTCTGTTGTCACCAGCCGTCCTGTTGTTCATTCCGAACTCCTTTCCGGCGGCTGGCTCATCTGTGGTGAATCCATCTTAACATAACTTTCTGCTCCTGTCACCATTTCATTCAAAATTAAACGGGGAATTTTTTTATCCAGCGTGTCGGCATATCCCGAGCCTGTATACACCCTGACCTTGAAAAGCGTCCCGCCGATTCTTCTGTAAAAAAATCCAGCCGGAACAGGGCTGGATTCTGCTGCATCATTATTCACTTTTAATATTTCTGACATACAATCCTTTCTTGCGTATTACACGCATATCCCTTATAATATTCCTGTGCTTCCGTTTTCCGTAATCGGTTTTATATCCTATCCGTATTCCATAAACTCTCTCCTTTCTTGTAATCGTTATTTAGTTAAAAAGAATTACTCTTTCACTAATGGGAGAAAAACGGCTATAAAAACGGAAGTGTTTTTGAAAAAACTGCTACAAAATTTTATTTTTTTGCAAAGGACTGACCATAAATGCTGAAATACGCTGAGTTTCAAGCGTTCAGGGAACAAAACTTAATAACCGAAGCTGACGGAGATATGCTGCACCGTGAAGCCCGTGCGCTTGCCCTCCGGCGCATTGAGGAGAGCGCAAGGACAGAAGAAGATTTCTGGGAAGTCATTAAATGGTGGGATAAACTGGATGCTAACAGGGAACGGAAGGAAAGGGATCATGAAAAAGGTCGTTCCGTTATCCCCCTTGAATGGGGAGCAGATGAAACGTATCTATCCGGCAAACCTTCCTATGATATGGTTTTAAGAAAGCTCATGCTTGCGGCGATTTCCTTGATTTTATATTTGACCGCCCGGAAACGCTGCACGAACTTGTCACGGATGCGGATTTATCGGAAATATTGAAGGAACTGAAGCCCCATCTCAAAAATATGCTCTATTACCTGTTCCTGCATGATTATTCCGCATCGGAGTATGCGGAGAGCATTGGACAGTCAGACAGGAATATCCGTGGAATCAGAAATACCGCACTGAAAAAGATACGGAAACTTTATAGAGGCGTACTCGCATACAGGAAAGAGAACAGCCTGCCGATGACCCTTGATGAAAAATATTTTCTTGAAAATGATGTGCGGAAGAAAAGGACAGACAGCAAAGAAAAATTTATTTGAACATACCAGCGCACCGTGGATCAGATACAATGGCTATGAATACAAGACAGATGATAATGGTGTTTTTTACATAACTGTCTCCAAAGATGCCAAGCCGGAGATGTACCGTCCCATGCAGGAAGCAGGGTAGCTTGTTATTGATGCCTTAAATGTCGGGCTTGCCGCCATGCACAAAGTCCCGGAAGAAGAACTGAAAGAATCTGTCCTTAATTTTGTGAAGAAGTACGGTTTTCTCGGCTTTATGACCGCCCTGCCGACAACAGCGGATTTTATAATCTATGAATCCGTGTATCTGCCTAAAAACCACTTTATAAAAGCAGAAACACTGTCTACAGAGGACTATCTTTCTTATTTCTACCCTTTTGACAGACTGGATTTAAGAAAAAGCGGTGTAGAATCGGGCTGGTCTGTGGCTGACCGTGAGGGCATTGCGATCACGATGGCGATGGGGAATGCACCGCAAGCTGTGACGATGGGATTTCAGAAGGAATATTCGGAAAGGTATGACTGGATTGTAAAAGAGTTTACTGACCTTGCATTTACCTTTATGACAAGTTTCCTTTATTACCTCGATTACGATTCAATTGACGAAGATACTCGTAACCTGTACCGTCAGGGCATTTCCGCTTTCGGCGGCATAGCGCCGACTTATCGGATTGCTCTTGAAAAGGATTCGCCTGTCATCGTATGGGATTTCCACTCCTTGTTCGTCATGGTGCAGATGTGCTTTTCTTTCATGCTCACGGATAAGGACAGTGATATGCGTATGTGCAAGCACTGTAAAAAAGCCTTTATCGCAAGCCGGAAGGGGAATGAATTTTGCAGCCCACAATGCAAAAATCAATTTAATGTTTACAAATCAAGGGGAAAGAAGAAAGGAAACAAAAGAGATGATTGAAAACAGGAATGTAAATATCATAACCGATGCGGACGGTAAAAAGCTGGTCTTGATTAACGATATACGTTTCAAGGGCAAACGGCAGATCGACTGGGATGATGTAAAGCAATATCTTGAGGGATATGTCGGTGACTACTACGAAATTGAAGAAAGTGCAGAGCGTATTTATATCGGAAATGAACTTCCGGAAGAATACACGGAATCAGAGAGCCGTAAAAGCCTTATGGGGGCTAATGCAAAAGCTAAGGCAAATGCCGCCACTGCAATACCGGAGCTGATCCAGATAGCATCCAATCCGGCATTTGAGGAAAATCGCAAGGAAAAACACAATAAAAATGCCAAATTCGGCTGGTACAGGTATGATGTCCGTTTTGCCCTCCCGGT
>CAJUQB010000065.1 GCA_910588285.1 uncultured Lachnospiraceae bacterium | reverse complement strand
GCCGCCACTTCATAAATTGAAAAGTGACGGCTTTTTCTGATCCCGGAATACAGTTTCCTGGAAATGCAAAAAGCACCCAGCAAAAAATACTGAGTGCCTGCATTAGAATCATATTCAATTATTCAAATTCGGTCAAACTATGCCAAACTGTTCTCGTATAAATCGAGGGGAGAGAGGGAGTAAAAATCACCTCTGAAATACCCCAAAAACAGAGCTGTGGTTATCCTATTTTGTAACCACTTGACCCTCATTTTGCCCTCTTTTTGCCCGGTTATCCTATTGGGAACCACTATAAATTTGGTGAAAAATGGCTTTTTTGCGTCAAACTGCATCAAACCCTATCAAAAGCAAAAGCCCGGAAAACCTTGATTTTCCGGGCTTTTTGAGCCATTTTGATAAAATTTAACGCTTGCTGAACTGCGGAGCGCGACGAGCCGCTTTGAGGCCGTACTTCTTCCTCTCCTTCATTCTCGGGTCACGTGTCAGGTAACCGTTGGACTTCAGCGTCGGTCTATAGTCTGCATCCACCTGAAGCAGTGCACGGGCAATTCCGTGACGGATTGCGCCTGCCTGGCCAGTGTAACCGCCGCCGCGCACATTTACACGCACGTCAAACTTATCCACGGTCTCTGTTGCAACCAGGGGCTGGCGAACGATTACCTTCAGGGTCTCAAGACCAAGGTACTCGTCGATATCTCTTTTATTGATCGTAATCTTACCGGTTCCAGGTACCAAATATACTCTGGCGATTGATTTTTTTCTTCTTCCTGTTCCGTAGTACTTTGCATCAGCCATTTTATTTTACCTCCTTAATCCAAATGTCAACTAAAATGTCAAAGCTTCCGGCTTCTGTGCCGCATGCTTATGTTCCGGTCCTGCGTATACAAACAATTTCTTGTACATCTGACGTCCCAAAGGACCCTTGGGAAGCATGCCCTTCACTGCAAGCTCCACTACACGCTCCGGTTTCTTTGCCAACATTTCCTTTAAGGTAGTCTCTTTCATTCCACCTACGTAATCGGAATGATGATAGTAGATCTTCTGATTCATCTTCTTTCCGGTTACCTTGATCTTCTCTGCGTTGACAACGATTACATAGTCGCCGGTGTCAATGTGGGGGGTAAAGATCGGCTTATTCTTTCCTCTCAATACCTTCGCTACCTCGGATGCAAGACGCCCTAAGGTCTTTCCCTCAGCATCAACTACATACCATTTTCTGTCAATCGTTGCCGGGCTGGCCATAAAAGTTTTCATTGATGTTTCCCTCCTTGAAATTTTCGATGATACTCTGATATCCGGATGCCGTCCGATTCTACTCCGCAGAGCTTGTGTTTCACCCGGTATATCCTTTTCCCACCATTTACATTTTTCCTTGTACATCAAAGCAAAAACGCTTCGCCGGGAAGGCTTGCATTTCTAACTCGCCATACTCGCCTATTATAGTACAGGAATTCCCCCTTGTCAACTATTTTTTCTGGGAAAATCCCCAGAAATCCGCCCCTTGCGTCCCTCGCGGACAACTTTATCCCATTTACTTTGTCTGCAAATACCCCTCCACAATCTCCTCCTCCGAAAAATAATACCGCTTCCCCCGAATCTCCTGGTACGTCTCATGCCCCTTCCCCACAAAAACCACAAGATCCTCCCGTCCGCTGTTGTCAATGAGATAATGGATTGCCTGCTTCCGGTCTGAAATCACCTTATAGGCTCCGTCATGTACTTTGAGGCCCGCGATAATATCCTTATTAATCTCCTCCATGTCCTCAAACCTGGGATTATCCATGGTAATGATACTCAGGTCCGCGTATTTCCCGGCAATCCTGCCCATATCATAACGCCGCTGCTTTGGCTTATTCCCGCCTCCGCCAAACATGCAGACCAACCGCCCCGGATGATAGCCCCTCAGTGTCTCCAGCAGATTTTCCATGCTCAGGGCATTGTGGGCATAGTCAATCAGGAAGGTGGAAAAATGCGCTGTGCCCTTCAGAAGCTGTGTCCGCCCCTTTACATACACCTTCCCCAGTGCTGCTGCCATCACCTCCCAGGATATCCCAAGGCCGCTGGCCACAGCAATGGCTGCCAGCGCATTCTCCACATTAAACTGTCCCGGCATGTTGAGGCGCAGCTTTCCCTTCGGGGCTCCCTTTTCTGTCACCTGGAATTCCACTCCCAAAAAGCCGGGCTTCCAGCAGTTCCTGATCGCCGTTCCCTGATAATCCGCCCTCTTTTGGGTGGAAACTGTGACGACCCTTTCCATGGCTCCCGTAACATCCTGCCAATGCATGTCGTCAATGCTGGCCACTGCCTGCTTTGTCTGGGAGAACAGCAAACCTTTGCAGGCCAGATACTCTGCAAAATCCTCATGCTCCCCGGCCCCAATGTGATCCGGGGAAATAT
This sequence comes from uncultured Lachnospiraceae bacterium, assembly GCA_910588285.1. Classification (GTDB taxonomy): domain Bacteria; phylum Bacillota; class Clostridia; order Lachnospirales; family Lachnospiraceae; genus 14-2. The sequence goes on along the minus strand of CAJUQB010000065.1, from coordinate 24,485 downwards.
TTAAGAAAACGCCATATGCAAACAGAATTCCTGCTGTGCGTTTCTGCTTCAGCGCCTGGGAGGAGACCTCCATCACCACATATCTGCAGCCCTTCTGTCTCATCCGGGCAAACAGGCGGTGAAGCTCCCAGGGCTCTGGCGTGGTATTGTCTGTGGGAATATGCTCCCTTCCGATATAGGCTCCCAGGGTGCCGATCATCCCTGCCTGCTCCCCCTGCTCCTCCAGTATGCTCCGAAGCATGTGGGCTGTGGTGGTCTTTCCCTTGGTTCCGGTGATTCCAATGATGCACAGCTCCCTGGCCGGATGGCCAAACCAGGCTGCCGCCAGGTAGGCCAGGGCCTCCCGGGTGTCCGGCACCTGTATGACTGCTGCCACTCCTCCCGCCGGTTCCTCTCCCGGCTTCTCTTCCTTTATCACAGGGAAGGCTCCTGGCTTCTCCTCTTTTGTCACAGGGAAGGCTCCTGGCTCCACCTCCCGCTCTGCCATAACCGCCACGGCTCCCTGCTCCAATGCCTGCCGGATGTACTCGTGGCCATCCGTCAAAAAGCCCGTCAGGCAGACAAAGAGGCTCCCCGGCTTTACCTTTCTGGAATCATATACAATGGATGTGATCTCTGTCTCTTCCTCCCCGGATATCAGCCTGTGGGGAATCTCTGACAACAATTCTCTAAGCTTCATCAAAATATTCTCCTTCATACACCACATGGGAAGGCCCCCGCATATGGACCACTCCCTGATCGTCCCAGAATGCTGCAAGGACGCCTCCCGGCTGCTCCACCATAACGCTCCTTTCACAGCGTCCCAGCAGATGCATCACCACCAGGGCTGCGCAGCAGCCGGTCCCGCAGCCCAGGGTTTCACCTGTTCCCCGCTCCCATTCCCGAATTTTCAAACGCCCTTCCTCCAATACCTCCACAAATGTCACATTCGTCCGTTCCGGAAAGCACTCCGCCCTCTCAAGGGCCGGCCCGTATTTCTCCACCGGAAAATCCTCCACATGCTCCACGGGAACCACGGTATGGGGATTTCCCCAGGAAATAGAGGAAATCAGAAAGGTCGTATCCAGGATTTTCAGGGGCTGGTTCAAAAACTGCCCCAGCTCTGTCCGCACCGGCACCTTTGCCGCCAAAAGCTGGGGCCTGCCGATGGCTGCCCGGATATTTGCCACCCGGCCCTCCTCCACCTCCAGCTGTACCCTCTGCCTGCCTCCCAGAGTCTCCACGGTGAGAAGCTCCTTTTTAATCATTCCCTTTTCATATACCAGCATCCCTGCGCTCCGCAGGGCATTTCCGCACATCTGGGCCTCGGTTCCGTCCGGATTGAAAATGCGCATCCGAAAGTCGCAGTCCCCGGAAGGGCAGATCAGCACCAGGCCGTCCGAGCCCACACCAAGGTGACGGTTGGAAATCCTTTTTGCCAATTCTCCCGGGTTTTGGATCCTCTGACGAAACGCATCCACATAAACATAATCATTTCCATACGCCTGCATTTTTGTAAAATGAATTCCCATGCTCTCTCCTATCCTGCCCTGCGGCATACACGCTCCCCTATGCCAATGCCTGTTCCAGGTCGCGGATGATATCCTCCGAATTCTCAATGCCCACCGAAATGCGCACAAAGCGTTCATGAATCCCCAGCTTTTCCCGGATATCCGCCGGAATGGACTCATGGGTCTGGGTCAGAGGATAGGTTACCAGCGTCTCCGTCCCCCCAAGGCTCTCCGCAAACAGGATCATTTTCACCCGGGACAGCAGCTGCTTCACGGTCTCTGCACTGTCCAGCTCCAGAGAGACCATCCCGCCAAAGCCTGTGGTCTGGCGCAGGCTGACCCCATATCCGCGGTGATCCTCAAAGCCGGCATAGTATACCCTTTTTACCTTGGGATGCCCCCGCAGCCAGGCTGCCACCCATGCCGCATTCTCATTGTGCTTTTCCATCCGCAGGGCCAGTGTTTTCAGACCCCGCAGCACCAGCCAGGAATCAAAGGGGGCCAGACCGTTTCCACGGGATTTAATCTGCATGGTAAAATGCTCTGCCAACTCCTGGCCGGCCACCACCACAATGCCTGCAATCACATCATTATGCCCGCTTAGATACTTGGTGCCGCTGTGTACCACAATATCTGCCCCCAGGGCCAGGGGCCTCTGGAAATAAGGCGTCAAGAACGTATTATCCACCACCAGGAGGCTGCCGTTTTCTTTGGCAATGGCAGAGATCGCCGAAAGATCCGCCACCTTCATCATGGGGTTGGTTGGCGTTTCCACAAAAATCATCCTGGTCTTAGGTCCCACCGCTGCCTTCAGATGCTCAAGCTCTGCCATATCCACATATGTAAATTCACAGCCCAGGCGTGAAAAAATATCCTGGCAGATTCGGTAGGTTCCGCCGTAAATATCGTCGGACAGCACCACATGGTCGCCCTTATTCAGCAGTCCGAACAGGGACATATTGGCGGCCTGGCCGCTGGAAAAGGCAAAGCCCTCTGTTCCGCCCTCCAGAATGGCCATGGTGCGCTCCAGCTCCTGCCGGGTGGGATTCTCAAGCCTGGAATAATAATATCCGGTAGATACATCAAAGGATTCATGGCGAAAGGTGGCAGTCTGGAAGATCGGAAAGCTGACGGCCCCTGTAATCGGCTCATACCCCAGGGCGCCATGCACAGCCTTGGACTCAAAATGAAGATGCTCCTTGCGGTCATAGGAATGATAAAAGCATTGATCAGTCATATTCTTCTCCTTTTTTATTTATTTTGTATTTTTTGCGGGCTAAATTTTATAGTTTGTCTGTATATCATACCAGGAAGATGTACGCAAGTATTTGATAAAATGTATCAAAGGTGTAAAAAATACGAATCGTAAATACGATTAGAAAACGATATTGAAACTCCCCCCGGAAAATGCTACAATAGGGACGAGCAATGAAGGAGCAGACAGATTGTCTGGAAAAGATTCTATGGAGGTAGAAAAATGAAATTCTTTATCGACACAGCAAATGTAGACGATATCCGCAAGGCCAACGACATGGGCGTGATCTGCGGCGTCACCACCAACCCTTCCCTGATTGCCAAGGAGGGCCGCGATTTCAATGAGGTTATCAAGGAGATCGCCTCCATCGTGGACGGGCCCATCAGCGGCGAGGTAAAGGCCACCACGGTTGACGCAGAGGGCATGATCAAGGAAGGCCGCGAGATCGCTGCCATTCATCCCAATATGGTAGTAAAGATCCCCATGACGGTAGAGGGCTTAAAGGCGGTTAAGGTTCTGGCTGCTGAGGGCATCAAGACCAATGTTACGTTAGTCTTCAGTGCCAACCAGGCGCTCCTTGCTGCGGAAGCCGGCGCCACCTATGTATCTCCCTTCCTGGGAAGACTGGATGATATCAGCCAGCCGGGCATCGACCTGATCGAAACCATTGCCGAGATTTTCAGCATCTATGGCTATGAGACCGAGATCATCGCTGCCTCCGTCCGCAATCCCATCCATGTAACCGACTGCGCGCTGGCAGGCGCTGACATTGCCACGGTTCCTTACAAGGTAATCGAGCAGATGACCATGCATCCGCTGACTGCACAGGGGATTGAGAAGTTCCAGGCAGATTATCGGGCTGTGTTTGGAGAATAGGATGAACTATATTTGAAAAATGGCGGTTTTGAAGCAATAGATTTCAAAACCGCCATCAACTTTTTTCCTCAAACGCAATCCCCATCATCGTAAGCCCGCAGGCCGGCGCTGTCGGCCCTGCGGCCTCCCTGTCTCTGGCCTCCAATATATCCTTCAGCCTGGCCGGCTCCACTTCCCCAAGACCAACCTGAATCAGCGTCCCGGCGATAATCCGCACCATATGATACAGGAATCCGCTCCCCTGCACCCGGATTGTCACCAGCCGCCCCTCCGGCACTGCCCCTTCATCCGCGATCACCTGACAGTCATAGATTTCCCGCACCGTGTCCCTGGCCTGGGTATGGATGGAACAAAAGCTCTTAAAATCATGGCGTCCAACCAAATAGGACGCCGCCTCCTGCATCGCCGCCACATCCAGGGGCCGGTAATAAAAATAGGTATCCCGGCGAAATGTCGGCATCGGAAACCTGCGGTTCAAAATCCGGTACTCATAGGTCTTCGTGCTTTTGCATTTCCGGGGATGAAAATCTCCCGCCACCTCCCGGGACTGCTGCACCACAATATCCTCCGGCAGCCGCTGGTTCAAGGCATAAGAAATCTTATCTGCCGGCATCCTGGCATTGGTGTCAAACACCGCCACATTCCCCAGGGAATGAACCCCGGAATCCGTGCGGCTTGCCCCAATCACCCGAATCTCCTCCCCCAGGAGCCCGGAAAGAGCCTGATTCAGGACATGCTCCACCGTAACCCGTCCCGGCTGTACCTGCCACCCCATGTATTCTGTCCCTTCATATGCCACAACAAGCATCACACGCTTCATACGCCCTCCTGTCCGAGCTTCCCGGATTCAGCCGGAAGTCTCATGTCACACAAGCACCCGCACCGCAATCATCACTGCAAAATATCCGATCACCACCGCATAAGCGATCCCGTCCTGCTTGCGGTAGCGCAGGGGCTTCATCTTCGTCCTGCCCTCACCTCCGTGATAGCACCTGGCCTCCATGGCCATGGCCAGATCATTGGCCCGCCGGAAGGCCGAGATAAACAGCGGCACCAGAAGGGGCACCATGGCCTTGGCCTTCTTGATGAGATTGCCGGATTCAAAATCTGCCCCTCTGGCAATCTGTGCCTTCATAATCTTGTCCGTCTCCTCCACCAGAATGGGAATAAAACGCAGGGCAATGGACATCATCATGGCAATCTCATGCACCGGGATCCGGAGGGCCTTCAGGAACCGCAGCCCCCGCTCCATCCCGTCCGTCAGCTGATTCGGCGTGGTGGTCAGGGTCATCAGGGATGTCCCCAGAATCAGGTACACCAGCCGGACAGCCATCTTCACCGCACTGACAAGCCCTTCCTCTGTAATACGAAAAATCCAGAACTCCGCCAGGGTCCTTCCCGGCGTGAGAAACAGGTTGAACAGCGCCGTAATCAGCAAAATAATCACAATCATCCGCAGCCCCTTCACCATAAAACCAAAGGGCACCTTGGAAATCACAATGACCGCTGCCAGAAATATGGTGGTAACCACAAATCCCGCAATACTCCGGAAGGTAAACAGGGAAATCACATACAGCAGCGTGGCAAAGAGCTTCACCCTGGGGTCAAGCCTGTGAATTGCCGAATCTGCCGGATAATATTGTCCCAATGTAATCTCTCTCAACATACTCTCTGCTCCTGACTGTATTTTTCAAGCTGGATGCCCCGGCTTACAGCGGGGTTTTTGGCTTCCGCTCCTTAAGAGCCTGCAGAATCGACGCTTTGGCCTCCATCAGCGTTGTGGCGTCCACATCCACCCCGAGGCCCTTCCGCCGCAGCTCATGCATCAGATACGTGACCTGAGGCGCTGCAAGCCCCACTGCCTCCAGCTCCTTATAATAGGCAAACACCTGGCGGGGCGTACCGTCCAGCATCACCTCTCCCCGGTTCATCACGATCAGCCGCTCCACATAATTGGCCACATCCTCCATACTGTGGGATACCAGAATAATCGTAATATGCAGCTCCTGGTGCATTCTCACCAGCTGCTCCAGGATCTCGTCCCGCCCTTTTGGATCCAGGCCCGCCGTTGGCTCATCCAGAATCATAACCTCCGGCTTCATGGCAAGAACCCCGGCAATGGCCACCCGGCGCTTCTGGCCGCCGGACAGCTCGAAGGGCGACTGATACCACAGCTCCTGGGGAAGCCCCACGATCCGAAGGGCCTCAAAGGCCCGAAGCTCCGCCTCCTTTGTATTCAGCCCCTGATTCCTGGGGCCAAAGCACACGTCCTTAAAAATCGTAGTCTCAAACAGCTGGTGCTCCGGATACTGAAATACAAGCCCTACCTTCTGGCGCAGCTTCTTCATATCATAATCCTTGTCGTAAATATCCTCGCCGTTATAGTAGATGGCGCCGCTCTGGGCCCGGATCAGGCCGTTCAGATGCTGAATCAGCGTTGATTTGCCGGAGCCGGTATGGCCGATAATGCCGATAAACTGGCCATCCTCGATCTTCAGGCTGATATTCCGGATGGCATGCTTCTCATAAGCATTCCCCGGACTGTATGTGAAATGAACTTTATCTAATATGATCGACATAATGCTTCCACCAATTCCTGTCTCGTTAAAATCCCTCTGGGAATCCTCACCCCTGCCTGCCGCAGCTCATGGGCCAAAAGGGTCATCTGGGGCACATCCAGCCGGTACTGCTTCAGGGTATCCACCTCCGAAAAGATCTCTCTGGGCGTCCCATGCATCACCACCCGGCCGCTGTCCATCACATAGACCCGGTCGGCCTCCACCACTTCCTCCATGTAATGGGTAATCCAGATCAGGGTCACTCCCTTTTCCCGGTTCAGCCTCCTGGCTGCCTCCAGCACCTCCCTGCGCCCATTGGGGTCCAGCATGGCCGTAGGCTCGTCCATAACAATGCATTTGGGCTCCATGGCCATCACCCCTGCAATGGCCACACGCTGCTTCTGGCCGCCGGACAGCTTGTTGGGCGAATGGCTGCGGTATTCCGTCATGCCCACATCCCGCAGGCTTTTGTCTACCCGGCTCCAGATCTCCCGGGTGGGAACGCCGATGTTTTCCGGGCCAAAGCCCACATCCTCCTCCACCACGCTGGCCACAATCTGGTTATCCGGGTTCTGGAATACCATCCCGGCATTCTTCCGGATCTCCCAGAGCTTGTCCCCGTCCGTCACATCCTTGCCATCCACCCACAGGCTTCCCTCCGTAGGGCTTAGCAGCACATTCAGATGCTTGGCAAAGGTGGACTTTCCGGAGCCATTATGCCCCAGAACCGCAACAAATTCTCCTTGGCTGATCTCAAGATCCACCTGGTCCAGGGCAGTCTGGATGCTCTCCACATTGCCCTCCTCATCCCTGCGTATATATTCATGTACCAGCTTCCTGGCTTCAATAAAATTCATGGCCTATTCCTCCTCCCAGCACAAACGGTGCAGCTCCCCCTGAAGCTTCATATGGGAAAATGCGTTCTGGCGCAGCGCCTCATACAGCACAATGGCCACCGAATTGGACAGATTCAGAGAGCGTGTCTCCCCCAGCATGGGAATCCGCACACAATCCCCGGGATGCTGCACCAGGATCTCCTCCGGAATACCGCCGCTCTCCTTCCCGAACATCAGGTAGCAGTCCGGCTCATAGGAGACCTCTGTATATACATGCTGTCCCTTGGTGGTGGCCATATAGATCCGTGCACCGGGATTTTTCTCCAGGAATTCCCGGTAATTCACATAGCGGAATACCTCCAGCTCCTTCCAGTAATCCATACCTGCCCGGCGGATGGCCTTCTCACTGAGGGAAAATCCCAGCGGCTCGATCAGATGCAGGCGGGTTCCTGTGGCCACACAGGTGCGGCCGATATTTCCGGTATTGGCCGGGATCTCCGGCTCAAACAACACAACATTCAGCTTTGCCATCCTACTGTCCCCCGCGCAGTCCTGTAATAAAATGCTCCACCCGCTCCAGAGCCCCCTTCAGCGTCTCCAGAGAATAGGCATAGGAGATTCTAAGATATCCCTCGCCGCAGGCTCCAAAGGCGGTTCCCGGAACCACAGCCACCTTCTCCTCCCGAAGCAGCCGGTTGGCAAATTCATCCGACGTCATGCCAAATTCCCGAATGCTTGGGAACACATAAAAGGCCCCATAGGGCTCAAAGCACGAAAGCCCCATCTCCCGGAAGCGGTGCATCAGGAACCGCCTCCTGCCATTGTATTCCTCCCGCATCATGGCAATGTCCTCATCCCCGTTCTTCACAGCCTCCACAGCCGCATACTGGCTGGTGGTGGGGGCACACATAATGGCAAACTGGTGAATCTTCAGCATCTGCTCCAGGATGATCTTCGGGGCGCAGGCATAGCCCAGACGCCAGCCGGTCATGGCATATGCCTTGGAAAATCCGTTGATCAGCACGGTTCGTTCCTTCATCTTTGGCAGGGACGCAATGGACACATGCTGGTTCAGATACGTCAGGTCGCCGTATATCTCATCGCTTAAGACAAACAGGTCATGGCGTTTCACCACCTCTGCCACAGCCTCCAGATCCTTCCTCTCCATCACCGCGCCGGTGGGATTGTTGGGGAAGGGCAGTACCAGAAGCTTTGTCTTAGGGGTAATGGCTGCCTCCAGCTCCTGTGCCGTCAGACGGAATTCATTCTCTTCCTTCAGATTGATCCTCACCGGCACGCCGCCTGCCAGAACCGCACATGGCTCATAGGAAACAAAGCTGGGCTGCGGAATCAGCACCTCATCTCCCGGATCCAGCATAGCCCGCATGGTAATGTCAATGGCCTCGCTGCCTCCCACGGTAACCAGGATCTCGGAATAGGGATCATATTCCATGGCGTATCTGCGGTGCAGATACCTGGCAATCTCCTCCCGCAGCTCCTTCAGGCCGGAATTGGAGGTGTAGAAGGTCCTCCCCCGCTCCAGGGAATAGATGCCCTCGTCCCGAATATGCCAGGGGGTATCAAAATCCGGCTCCCCCACACCCAGAGAAATGGCGTCCTTCATCTCACTGACAATATCAAAAAACTTCCGTATGCCGGAGGGCGCAATCTCTACAATCCGTTCTGACAATGGATTCCTCATAGCGTCACCAGCATCCTTTCATCCTTTTTGCTCTCCTTGATCACCGTACCGTGATCCTTGTATTTTTTTAATATGAAATTGGTCTTGGTGGAAAGCACTGCCTCCAGGGTGGAGAGCTTATCTGACACAAACTGCGCCACCTCCCGCAGCGTCTTCCCCTCCAGTGTCACCAGCAGGTCATAGCCCCCGGAAATCAAATAGACTGCATTGACCTCCGGATAATTGTAAATACGCTCGGCCACCGCATCAAAGCCTCGTCCGCGCTGTGGTGTCACCCGGACCTCAATCAGGGCATTCACCTTCTCCACACCGGTCTTCTCCCAGTCGATCAGCGTGTGGTAGCCGCAGATGATATGCTCCTCCTCCATGGCTGCCAGCTCATTGGCCACAATGGCTTCCTCCACACCCAGGATCACTGCCAGCTCCTTCAGCTCCACCCGGCTGTTCTTCTCTATAAAGGTTAAGATCTTTTCCCTCATTTCCATCTCTGCATCCTCCCTGCTCATCTCTGTCCTGTCTCTCCAGGACGAAAATTTAAACTACTTTATATAATTCATCTGCTCTTGGCGGTTCCAGGAATCTTCGCTCCTCCTCATTGAGCAGGATGCGATCGTTGCCCTTGGTGGCCTTCCCCACAAGGACAGCATGAATCCCCTGCTTCTGAAGCTCCTGTACCAGCAGGCTCCCATCCTCTGCGGCTATCAGCATGCTGCCGCTGGATATCAGCTGATAGGGATTGATTCCGAAGAACTCGCAGACCTCCACGGTCTCCTGGCGGATGGGTATCTTCTTCAGATCAATCTCCAGCCCAATCCCGGAGCTCTCCGCCAGCTCCCACAGTGCGCCGAAGATCCCCCCCTCCGTCACATCATGCATGGCAGTAACCCCACATTTTACTGCAACAGCAGCCTCCGGCAGCACTGACAGATATCGGTCAAAGCCCCTGGCCGTCTCAATCATATGGGCCGGGTAGCGCTCCAGCAGCTCCTGCCTCTTCTCCTTGGCGAGAATGGAGGTTCCCTCCAGGCCGATCCATTTGGTAATCACAATATCATTTCCCGGCCGCGCACCGGCTGTAGATACCAGCTGCCCTTCCTTGGCCTTGCCCACGCCGCACACAGTGATCAGAGGCTGGTTCACCACACGGGTCACCTCCGTATGGCCCCCCATAATCTGTACGCCTGCCTGAGCACAGCCCTCCTCCAGCTGCCCCATGATATCGCGAAGCTCCTGCTCCTGGGTTCCCTCCGGCAGCAGAATCGTCAGCAGTACGCCCACAGGCTCCGCCCCCGCGGAAGCCAGATCGTTCATGGTTATATGAATGGCAAGACTGCCGATATCCTGGGTGGCGCCTGTGATTGGATCCGTAGACAGGACAAAAATTTCATCTTGATTTAATTTAACAGCTGCACAGTCCTCGCCAATCCCGGCTCCAAGCAAAACCTCCGGCCTTTTGGTATGGAGCTGCTTAAATACAGAACGCTTTAATACATTCTCAGGTACTTTACCAACCTTCATATGATTTCTCGCTTTCATAATTCTATTTGGAAATAGCATAAGGCTGTCTCTCTGCAGAGACAGCCTCCGAATGTCTGCTTAATCAATTGGATCCGCTCCAGGATCCGGCTGTGTTCCGGCATCTCCTGTCCCGGTCCCGGGATCCGGTACTGCGGTTCCAGGATCCGGTACTGTGGTTCCCGGATCCGGCACACTTGTCCCCGTATCTGGCTGTGGGGTCACGCCCGGCTGCGTGGTCACGTCGTTAATGGGATCCTGTACCCCGAATCCTCCCAGTCCGTTATCAGCCCAGCTGGCTGCCGCTGCCCGGATGGTCGCCTCATCCTGGGTGGCAATGGCTGCATTCATATTCTCCACTGCGATCAAATTGTAGGAGGATACCCCCACCTCATAGATTGCAGGAGACGCGCTGTAGCTGCTGGTATTGAATTCCTCCCGGCTGATCTCCTTGCCGTTGACCTTCACAACCTTCCAGAGCTTCGCCGTTTTCCCTTCATGGGCTCCCTGCACCCGGTTGATGGTTCCGATGGGCGCGTCAACCGCCACGAACTTTGTGCCCGGATCGTTGCTGCCGGTGGTCTCGCTCACATAGCTGACCTCCCGGTTGGCATCCCTGGTCTCATGGCCATAGATGGTAAAGTAGATCTCCTTCCCTTCTGTATATCCCTCGATATAGATGGGACTGTCCGTGTTATTCACAAACCGCAGATCCTTGTAGGTTCCGGCAATGGCCGCATCCTGGGAAGGCTCCACATAGGTTACAATCATGGAATGGGGATACCGCATGGTGATATCCAGCTCCGCAAGGATCACCGCATTGTACAGCGTGGTAGATACCTGGCAGATCCCGCCGCCGTAGGAGGATACGGTACGGCCATTCTCATAGGAGCCGGCCAGCTCATATCCGTTCTCTGCGGTAAAGGGATTCGTATACTCATAAACGGAAAACTCTTCGCCGGGAAATACAACCGCGCCATTGATCTTCTCCGCTCCATTGGTCAGATTCTGGCACCGCCCGGCCGCTGATGTGGAAAAATTCGTGTGATAGGACCCCAGGACATCCTTCACCCGTCCCATCTCCTCCGGAGTCCCCCGATAGGGAACCACCTCTGCCACCAGCTCGATCTCCGCACCGGTTCCGGCTGCCTCGCGCCACTGGGTATTCATGAACTGCTCCACAGAAGCCACGGAAGCCTCCACGTTGACTGTAACTCCCTGGCTTCCCGGCACATAGACAAATTCCCCGTTCTCACGCTTCAGATCGCCATCCTTGGCCTTTGTCTCAAAATCGCCCATATGCTGTTCAATGACAGCTGCAATCTTCTCTTCGTCCACCGAATAACCGATCTCGTATACCTTGTCCTCATGCTCCAGATCCTTCATGACCTTGTAGCGCATAATCAGGTTCCCCGACTTGCCAAGGCCCTCCGCCTCCTCCACAATCTCCGGATTGCTCCAGGTAAGCCCCAACTCCCCGGCCGTGGTCTCCACTGCGTTCTCACCGGCCTTCAGCGTCACAGGGGTCTGCCCCAGCTGCTCCACATGTGCCTCAATCTCTGCCACTGCTTCCTCCCTGGTCAGCCCGCTGCCGTCAATCTCACCGAAATACACACGGTCCGGAATTCGGTTGTCCTCCGGCATCTGGGCCCTGGTTGAAAAGGACAGCGCCCCCGCTGCTGTCAAAACGACTGCAAATAATCCCATAGGCAGAAACAATTTCCACTTCTTCATCTCAATACCTCTCTATCCTGATCCGTCTCTGAATCAGCTATTCCCATTTCGCCTGTAAATTATCCTGTAAAATATCTTATGTCTAGTCACTATTTTATCATAAATATAGTGTTTTTCAAGATGTAATTCAACCAATATCATTGACAGATTTCATCTGTTTCTGTATATTATGTATATTATGAACAGAAGCATCCTGCGCTCAGACAAAGGCTGAAACCAGCACTGACAGCAGCATAGCTGCCACCAGAATGATTACAATCACAGCTGTAATCGTTCGTTTGCGTTTCGAGTTGCGATAATTCATACCCTTCACCTCATTTCTTTTTGATTTGAACGAAATAATATACAGCAAATTATATGTGCGTTTCATATTCAACATATCGCGCACAGCATTTGAAAGGATGGTAGTACATGAAATTTCCGATTTTTACATGCTTCCTCATATTCATTATCTGGTATACCATCAAGCGCCTGTCTGTGGACCGGAAGCAGGAGGCGGAGCAAAAGCGCTTCTGGGAGCAGGAGGAGCTGGCAAATGCCACCCGCCGGCAGGATATCTCCCAGCTCCCCTATCTTCAGCTTCCCCTGGAGGACCTTCCATTTGGGCGCTGCCCCGAGGATGCGGCTCTGACCCGGTGCGAGGAGGAGCTGGCGGCGTTGTCCAAGGAGAAGATCCTGAACCTGTCCGGCCAAACCAACACGGCTCTGAAGCTGAAATACGGCGCGCCCAACCTTCCGCTCCTGATGGAATACGACGAACATTTTACCCAGCTGGTCTGCCTGCTGCAGGAATGGGGCAGCCGCCTCTATGAGCTGAACTACAGGAAAGAGGCAGAACAGGTGCTTCACACTGCCGTAGCCTTCGGCAGCGACATTAAGGGCACCTATACCCTTCTTGGCACAATCTGTCTGGAAAACAAGAACCAGACCGGCTTTGCCCAGCTGAAGCAGTATGCCAAGCTGCTGCGCTCCCTGCAAAAGGAACCGATTCTAAAGGCTCTGGACTCCATGGACCTCTACCGGGATGTAATCTCCACAGAGGAACCGCTGTCTCCGGCCAGGGAGCTGCCCTCCGAGGAAGAATACGATCTCTCCTTTTTGGACTCCCGGCTGACAGAGCTGCCCTTTGACGAGCCCCAGGACCCCTCCGGAACGCTATAGCATCCTGCCATACCGGGCGATCAGCTGATCCGTCAGCCTGGACGCCTGGCTCTTGCTGTATCCATCCACCATAGGCAGGTCTATTTTGTGGTAAGCTGCCAGCTCCTTCAGATATTTCTTTTGCCGCGGCGTAATGGGCGACTGCTTTTTTACCTTAATCTCCAGAGGCCCTGGTGTGAACAGCTCCGGACAAGTATCTCCATATGTCTCCTGAAGCAGCTCCAGCAGCTGTGCCGTGGCCGCCGCATCCTCCAGGGCCCGGTGATGCTTCTTCAGCGGAATATCATACTGCCCGCACAGGGCCTCCAGGCTTTTCTTCTGTTCTGCCGGAAGAAGCTTTCTGGCAATTTTCAGGGTATCTGCCACAGGCGCTTCCAGCTCCATCCCCCCATTGACCGCTCCCTGCTTCAGGAACCCATAATCAAAGGATATGTTGTGCCCCACCAGCGGGAGGCCGCCGCAAAATTCCAGGAATCCGTCGATTGCCTCTGCTGCCTCCATTCCCTGGGCTGCCATCTCCTGGGTGATGCCGGTGAGCCTCTGGATCTCCTCCGGAATCTCAATCCGGGGGTTCACCAGCACATGATACCGGCCTGCCTCCTGTCTCTCCCTCATATGGACTGCGCCGATCTCCAGGATCCGGTCCCTGGCAAGCCGCAATCCGGTCATCTCCAGATCTACGGCCACATACTCTGTCAACATGACGTCTCCCCTCTTCCCTCTGTAAACTGCCCCATTACCGGCTCCACCCTGGCCTGACGGGTCAGCGGATCCCGCTCCTCATAAGAAAAACGGTAAAGCTGCCATCCCTCCTGCTTCTTGGGCCGGGCGCTCTGTCCCTGCAAAAACCCGAAAAAATCATAAGAAAAGGGCTCCAGATGGGCATTCTCTCCCTTCCGCTGCACGCTCCTGGCCTGCGCTCTCCACAGGGCCGGATCCGGGGCCCAGGGCGGACGGCTCTTCATGTTCTCCCGGTAGTACAGGTCAAAGGTCAGCGCCTCCTGATACAGGGACAGGTCGGCCCAGCTGCATTCCTGTTCCAGGAACCTCAGCAGGATCTCGCACCGTCCCAGCCGGGAATGCTGTTTCCACAGCAGCCCCTTCTCCTGATAATAATACCCTACCTTCAGGAATATGTCAAAGGGGCTTTCAAATTCCTGCTCCAGAAGCTTCAGGGTAACCTCATACTGGCCGCTGTTTCCATAGACCTCCAGCATTTCCTCCACCAGCTTGATCCTCAGCAGCTCCTCATAGGACAGCCATCGGGTGGCCAGCACCTCATAGGGGGGCCTGTGGCGGAACAGGATGCCGTAGCGTTCCCTGTTTTCATAGAGCCAGGAGCCTTTCAGCACCTTCAGGAAGCCCAGCTGCAGCTGCTGGGGATGCATCCCATAGACCTGATCAAAGGATACCCGGAAGCTGTCATACCCCTCCATAGGCAGCCCTGCAATCAGATCCAGGTGCTGGTGAATATTCCCAAAGGACCGAATCCTCGCCGCATTTTCTTCCAGCCGGCAGAGATCCGTGGTACGCCGAATCTCTGCCAGGGTATCCGGATTGGTACTCTGGACGCCAATCTCCAGCTGCACCAGGCCGGGGCGCATCTGTCCCAGGAGCCCAAGCTCCTCCTCATTCAGCAGATCTGCGGAAATCTCAAAATGAAAATTCGTCACGCCATTGTCATGATCCGCAAGATACTGCCAGATTGCCATGGCATGGGCATGGCTGCAGTTAAAGGTACGGTCCACAAGCTTCACCTGGGGAACACGGTGATCCAGGAAAAACTGCAGTTCCCGCTCCACCAGGGACATACTGCGCAGGCGCAGGCTTTTCTCCAGGGAGGACAGGCAATAGCTGCACCGAAAGGGGCAGCCCCGGCTTGTCTCATAGTACACAATCCGGTTCTTCAGTCCCGCCAGATCCTCATAGCAGAAGGGCAGGCTGTCCATGGGCAGAGGCTCTGCATCCGGCGTCTGCACCAGCTCTGCTGCTGCAGACAGCCCCTCCTGCCGGTATACCAGGCCCGGAATGCCGGAAAGCTCCACAGACCCTTCCGCATAGTGGCAGCACAGCCCATAGAAGCTCTGCTCCCCCTCCCCCCGAAGAATGCCTGTGATCTGAGGATTCCTCTGCAAAAATGCATCGCATTCGTAGGATACCTCCGGTCCGCCCACCCAAATGGGCATCCCCGGCAGCAGCTTGTGAAGCTCCCGGCTCAGCTCCTCCACAAAGGTGATATTCCAGATATAACAGGAAAAGCAGAGCACATCCGGTCTCTGCCTGAAAATCTCCTGCATCACAAAATCCAGGGAATGGTTGATGGTATACTCCGCCACTGCCAGATGCTGGCACAGCCTTTTGGCATAGGCATAGAGACTGTACACCGCCAGATTGGAATGGATATATTTTGCATTAATCGCCGTCAGCAGTATCTTCATAGCTTCCCCTTCTTCCGCATGGCTTCTTCCTCATAGCTTCCCCTTCTTCCGCATGGCCTCCTTGGCCATCAGCGCCGCGCTCCCGGCATCCTCTGTGTAAATATCCGCACCAATGGCCATGGCATAGGCCGCAGTCACCGGGGCTCCCCCCACCATAACAATATAGCGGTCCCGAAGCCGCCGGTTCACCAGCCTGCCGATCACCTTTTTCATCTCCGCCATGGTGGTAGTCAGCATGGCAGACATGCAGATAATATCCGCTTCGCAGGCCTGGGCCGTATCCAGAAAGGCGTCCACAGACACATCATAGCCCAGGTCAATCACCTCAAATCCGGCCCCCCGGAGCATCATCACCACAATATTTTTCCCGATATTGTGCAGATCCCCCTTCACGGTGCCAATCACCACACGGCCTATGGACGGAGGCTGCTGCCCGCCCAAATACTCCTCCAGGATGGCGGTTCCCACATTCATGGCCTGGGACGCAAGAATCACCTCCGGCACAAAGAACTGCTCATTGTGATATTTTCTGCTGACATTGTCCATCGCCGGCAGGAATCCCTCATTCAGGATCTGCTCCGGCGAAATCCCCTCCTCCACAGCCTCCTCAATGAGCATTTTCAGCTGCCTTCGCCTCCCCTGCTCAATCGCTGTTATGATCTCTTCCAAAACTGCCATGGCTTCCCCTTACTCAAAAAACATGTAATCCGTGTAGAACTGGTTAAAATCCTTATCCGAGGACAGCTCGATCTCTGTGGAGCGCTCCACAATCTGCATAAGCCGCCTGCCGGCCTCTGGCCCTGCCAGGTATTCTACCGCCCCTCCCAGGGAGCTGTTCCCCACAGCCGTGGTCTTTTCCGCAAATTCCTCCGGAAGCATGCCAATGGCAATGGTTTTTGCAAGGTCAATCTTATAGCCAAAGCCCCCTGCCAGGTATACGTGGCAGACCTCTCCCGGCGTCACGCCGTAGCGGCGCATCAGGGTCTCTACGCCCGCCCGCACCGCTGACTTGGCCAGCTGAATCTCCCTGACATCCTTCTGGGTAAATACAATGGGCTCTCCCTCCGGGGTCCTGGCCAGCTCATATCCGTCGTCAAAATAATCCTCCTCCAGCATCCCGGTCTCATCGATCAGCTCCTGCTCCAGAAGCTCGCACACGGTCTCAATAACGCCGGTTCCGCACAGGCCCACCGGCGGCTTGTCTCCAATGGTAGCCACCTCTGCCCCATTGTCCTGAATCCGCACCTTGCAGATGGCTCCCGGCACGCTTCCCATGCCGCAGGAGATATTCCCCCCCTCAAAGGCAGGGCCCGCCGCTGTGGAGGTCACAAGGATGCGGTCCTTATTGCCAATAGCCATCTCGCCATTGGTGCCCAGGTCAATGAGGATACAGGGCTCCTCCAGACGGTCAAAGCCGCAGCTGAGCAGACCGGCGGAAATATCGGCCCCCACATAGGTGGAGATCCCGGGGAGCAGGGTCACCTCTGCCCGGATCCTGCGGCAGATCTCCTGTTCTCCTGCCTGGGTCAGCTGCTCTTGGAACAGATCCTCAAAGGGCAGCGATATGGTTTCAATATTCACCGGCGTAAAGGGATAGACCCCCAGGGTCTCGCAGGGATACCCCATCAGCAGATGGCCCATGGTGGTGTTGCCGGCAATGGCCACAGCCCCAATCTGCTCCGGCTCCACCGGATATTCCAGAAGCAGCCTGCCGATGCCCCGCAGCAGGTCCTGGCGGATGCTCTCCGTAAGCTCCGCACCCTTCCCGTCATTGGAGGTCTGTATCCGGGAAATCACGTCTGCGCCGTAGGCACGCTGATGGTTAATCCCGGTTACGGTGTGGAGCAGCCTCTTGCTCTCCCGCTCCACCAGCTGAATCGCCAGGGTGGTGGTGCCGATATCAACGGCAATGGCGCATGCTCCCGCTGCCGCCCCATGCTCCTGCTGCTCCTCCCTGTGCTCTGCCACCACCTCAAATTCCGACTCGTCGTCCGAAACAATCTCAAGGGTACAGTCTGCAGCCGGATAAGAGAGACAGGCCAGACGCCAGCCTGCGGCAAGCTCCGCTTCCTCCAGAAAGCGGCAGTCCGCCTCTGTGGCCTCTGTGGCGCCCATAGTCATCCGCACCTTGCACTTTCCGCATTTTCCCTTCCCGCCGCAGGCTGCGCTGATATAGATCCCCGCCTCCCGAAGCTGCTCCAGCAGATTTTTTCCCTCCTCTGCCAAAACGATGCATGTCCTATTGTCCCGTATCACCTTGATTTCAAATTTTTGCATATTCCCTCTCCTGTTCTGCTCTAGTATAACACAGCCGGATTTCTCCGGCAAGCTTACACGCTTACCAATATTTATTACCAGTATACAGCAAAAGCCATAGTATTTCTCTTGAAATACTATGGCTTCTTGGTAAAAATTTTAGATTTCAGAATGTACTATTTTGTAACAGCTGCCTTGGCAGTCTCAGCTGCAGTTGCTGCATCCGGCGTATAGTAGTCAGCGCCGATCTGATCTGCAAAGCTCTGGTTTACAGGAGCCCCGCCTACCATAACGATGTACTTGTCCCGCAGGCCGCGGCTGCTCAGCTCATCGATCACTGCCTGCATACTGGGCATGGTTGTGGTCAGCAGCGCAGACATACAGATGATGTTAGCGCCGGTCTCCTCTGCCTTATCAATGAAGGCAGCAGGCTCTACGTCCACACCTACGTCAATTACTTCAAAACCAACGCCCTTCATCATCATGGCCACCAGGTTCTTGCCGATGTCATGCAGATCGCCCTTTACCGTTCCGATTACGACCTTGCCAACAGGCTCATTCCCCACCTCAATCAGCTTGGGCTCTAAGATTGCAAGTCCGGCATTCAGCGCTCTTGCCGCCACCAGAACCTCAGGCACGAACACTTCGTTGTTCTTGAACTTCTCGCCGATTACCATCATACCAGCCAGAAGGCCGTCGTTTAAGATCTCCTTTGGATCCTTTCCTTCGTCAATTGCCTCCTGCACAAGCGCCTTAACATTCTTTGCACGGCCCTTCTGTAAAAATTCGCTAATCTCATGGATCTCTGCCATCTTCGTTTCCTCCTTCATCCTTTTGCGCCTTCACGCTGTGTTACACTTAGTATAAAACATACAAATATGGCAGTTTGTACTTTTTTTAGAATCCTGGTATTTTTTTTGTAACAAAAACTTTGTCACTGGATCGCCTCTGTGCGGATCACGAATTTCACGGTTCCCTTCATCTGGCCGGGAAGCCTTGTGAAGGTACGGTAGGAGCTCCCTGCCTCCTTCACTGCATCCATGCGCGCCAGAAGGCTCTGTACATCGCCATGGTAGAGCTCCGTAAGCTTCTGGATGCCATCCTGATTGAACTCCTCCATGCCGTCCTGCAGGGTCCCTGCGCCCTGATCCAGCTCCTTGATTCCTCCGATCAATGCTCCGGTTCCCTTGCTGAGGGTTCCTGCCCCGTCGGTCAATTCTCCGGATTTCTCCACCAGGGTATTTCCCCCCTCATAGAGGGTATTGATCCCCTCCAGCAGGGCCGGCACACTGCCTGCCAGTCCCTGAATGCCGCTTTGCAGCTTTTGGATGCCCTCCTCATAGAGGGTATGGGTTCCTGCGGACAGCCGGGCCGCACCGTCGCTGACCTGCTTCGCCCCGGCTGCCAGAGTCCCCACGTTCTCCGCAAGGTCCGCTGCCTCAAGCTGCGCCGCAATCTGATCCTTGGCTCCCTGGGCGCCGGATACCACGGCCTCCCCGGCTGCCTGCCGGGCAGACTGCTGGCAGGCAGATACCACTCCGGACAAAAGACCTTCCATCTGAGCATTCACCTGAGCCTCTATCATAGCTCTCCCGGCATCGTCTGTGATGTTGTTTTGTGCACACAATGCCCCTACCAGCGTATTTTTCATGGCCGTCACCTGGGGATCTGCTGCAAACTGCCCCATGATCTGGGCCCCGCCGCCATTGGCAAAGGAGGCGTCCACTGCCGCCTGGGCCTGCTGCTGCAGCTCTGTTATCTGCTCCCCGCTCAAGGGACCTCCAATGGCCTGCTGCATTCCCTGGATGCCTGCATACAGCTGATCCGCGCCCTGGCTTACCTGAGCCGCTCCGTCCTTCAGGCTGGCGCTTCCGTCCAGCAGCCCTCCCTCTTCCGTGAATTTTCCTGCAATGGCATTCATGCCGCTCTCCAATTCCATGGCCCCGCTTCCCAGGGCCCCGGACTTCTCCTTCAGGGATGCGATCCCTCCTGCCACCTGGCCCACTCCGCCCACATATGCGCCGATTCCCTCGGACAGGCGGTTTACGCCGGACTGGAGCTCTCCGGATTTCTCCGACAGGGTTCCTGTTCCGTCCTTCAGCCTGGCGCTTCCGTCCACCAGCTGAAGGGAGGCATCCGACAGGGTGTCAATATCCTCCCCCAGGTCGGACAGGTCCAGCCCATCCCCCAGATCCAGCTCTGTGAGAATGTCGCTCATAATCATGGTCATCGTCATATTCAGGGAAAAATCCTCCACATCTGCCGTCACCTCAATATAAGATGGAATCTCCAGCTCCGGAGCCAGCTCCTCACGGTCCACCTGAAGGCTCTCTGCAAGGCCCGGCATTGCCACCCCAACCACAATCTGATTCTTCCCGTCAGAAATCACTTTTCCGTTGGTAACCTCCACATTGCGGAACTTGTCGGAAAGCACCATTCCGCTGACTGCGGTAAAGGGGATGGAAATGTCCTCCTTCTGCCCGTTAATCTCCGCCTGTACAGTCTCCCGGTTGGTATAATCCATGCGTATTACTACCTTGCCGCTCTTGCCGGCCAGCTCCTGGGACTCCATCTCCTTCCCATCCAGCCGATAGCTGATATTCACCTCCACCGGCAGCTCCTTATCCGTGGTTCCCTGATAATAGATATCCTTTCCCTCTGCCTGCCAGGTCAGGGTCCCGTCTGCACCCTGGGAAAAGGTCTCGTCTCCCTTTACATTTTTGATATCCTTAAGGTCCGTAGCATCCTCCAGCACATCCTTTCTCTCCGGGTTTTTCAGCCACTCGCTGACAATCACCTCCTTTGTCTTGCCAGCGGCATCTGCCACCACATATACCGTCTCCTCCCTGCCTGCATCCCGGCCGCCAGATGCCGCCTGGCCGGACAACACCTCGGTCAGAACCGCCTCCTCATCCCCGGGAAGCTCTGCCTTTCCCGGGGCTTCTGTCCCCTGCTGTGCCTGGACGTTGTATGAGTATATCCCCATGCTGCTTCCCAGCAGCACAATGGTCAGCACGCCGGCTATGACGCGGATCACATATCTGTCATGAAATTTTCTCTTTAACTCATTCAGCTTCATTTTTGACTCCTCCTGTTTCTATCTATCTATCTATTATTTCCCGCTCTACCGCTCTGCATGAAGCTCCATGCTGGTTCCGGTTTTTGCCTGCTTTTTCTCTCTCTTCTCTCTGGGAAGAAAGCCTGCGCTGGTTGCTACGATTACCCGGTCAAAGCACAGGAACATGGCCGGCAGGATAAATACTACCACAAACATGCTGATGATTGCGCCTCTTGCCATCAGGATGCACAGGGCGCTGATCATATCAATATTGGAGTACAGCCCCACCCCAAAGGTCGCTGCAAAAAAGCTCAGGGCACTTACAAATACGGACTGGATGGCTACCTCATGGGCTGTCCGGACTGCGTCCTTCGGGCCAGCCCCCCGGCAGCGTTCCTTCTTGTACCGGTTGGTCATCAAAATGGCATAATCCACGGTAGCCCCCAGCTGAATCGTACCGATGACAATGGATGCGATAAAGGGCAGCTGGGTGCCGGTATAGGCCGGAATCCCCATATTGATAAAGATGGCAAATTCAATGACAGCCACCAGGATCAGGGGCAGTGTCACGGATTTGAATACCAGTGCAATGATCAGAAGGATTGCGCCAATGGAAATGGCGCTGACCACCTGGAAATCCTTATCCGTGATGGTAATCAGGTCCTTGGTACAGGGCGCCTCGCCAATCAGCATTCCCCTGGGGTCGTACTTCTTTACAATGGCATGGATCGCATCCACCTGATCGTTGACTGCATCAGAAGCCACCTTGTACTGGGAATTGATCAGCATCAGCTGATACTCCTCATTTTCCAGAACCTCCCTGACGGAATCCGGAACCATTTCCTTGGGAAGCGCAGGCCCCAGAATGGACGCAAGACCCAGGGTCTGCTTCACGCCCTCCACCTGGTTGATCTCCTCAAGCATGGCAGCCGTATCCTTTGGCTCCATGGCACTGTCCACCAGCAGCATGTGGGTGGAGCTCATATCAAATTCCTCCTCCAGCCTCGTATTCGCCATAATGCTGTCAAGGTCCTTGGGCAGGGTGCCGGCCAGGTCATAGTACACCTTTGTGTGAGTGTAGCCATAAATGGCCGGAGCCAGGAGCATCAGGAATACTGCCGCAAATATCGGAAACCGCTTTGTCACAAATCCGGAAATCCGCCCAAGATCGGGAAGCAGTGTTTTGTGCTTTGTCTTCTGAACCGCCCTGTCAAAAACAAGAAGCATGGAGGGCAGGATGGTCACACATCCAATTACGCCAAAGACAACGCCCTTTGCCATGACAATCCCAAGATCTCTGCCCAGGGTAAAGCTCATAAAGCAGAGGGCCACAAAGCCTGCCACTGTGGTGATGGAGCTTCCCACAACAGAGGTCACCGTATTTCCAATGGCATGAGCCATGGCGCGGTTCTTATCCCCCGGGAACCGTTCCTGGTTCTCCTGGTAGCTGTGCCACAGGAAAATGGAATAGTCCATCGTCACTCCCAGCTGCAATACGGCGCTCAAAGCCTTGGTAATGTAGGAAATCTCCCCCAGGAACACATTGCTTCCCAGATTGTATACAATTGCCATTCCGATGCTGAGCAGAAAAAATACAGGCGCCAGGAAGGAATCCATGGTCAATGCCAGCACCAGAAGGCACAGGGCCACTGCAATCAGCACGTAGACGGGAACCTCCTTGTCGGACAGATTTTTGATATCTGTCACCACTGCGGACATACCGCTGACATAGCAGTGTTCCCTGGTCAGCTCCCGGATCTGTCCAATGGCCTCCATGGTCTCATCCGAGGACATGGAGGTGTCAAACAGCACTGCCAGCATGGTGTCCTGGCCATTGTTAAACATGTCTTGGACATCCTGGGGCAGAAATTCCACCGGAATCGACAGGTCTGCCAGGGAATCATACCAGATCACGCTCTTGACATGCTCTACCTCCTCCATGCTGGCCTTCCATGCAGCCACATCCTTGTATTCCATGCCCTCCACCACGCACAGGGAAAAGGCTCCTACGCCAAAATCATCCACCAGTATCTCCTGCCCCTTCATTGTCTCGATATCCTTTGGCAGATACGAAAGGATATCATAATTGACACGGGTATTCAGATATCCCGCTGCGGAGGGGATCAGCAGCACAAACGCCAGAATCAAAATAGGGATCCGCAGCTTTACAACACCTTTACCGAATTTCACCATACGCTCTCATCTTCTTTCCTTTACATATTTCAAGCTCCCGCTTTTCCGTTCTTTTTTGCTTGAGCTCATTACAAAGTATAAACAAAAAGATCAAATCTGAAAAGATTCAATCCTTTTGTTTTGTTTGTCCAATTTATACATTTCCGGCAATCTGTCATTTTGCCCATACAGGAATCGGAAGATGTAGCTTCCCCTACCGCCCCTCCAGCACGTCCTTCATGGAGTGGGTAATAATGTAGTTGTAAATCTCCACCACCTCCTTGGGGGGCACAGCCATATTGCTGCGGATCCAGGTCATCACAATATAGCACATGGACTGGGCATAGTATTCGGATACATTTTCCGGTGTCTGCCATCGGTTTTTGGGTGTCTGGAATACGGCATGCTCCTGAATCAGCCCCAGCAGCACACGGCGGATACAGGCCCTCACAATCTCCTCAAAGGAATTCTGGCCCTCCAGGCGGCTGGCCCGTATGTAAAATTCTTTGTCACGCTCCACTGCTGCCAGCATCAGAAGCATGGCCTCATCAATCATGCCCGCCTGAATCAGCGGTCCGGTGGGCTCCAACACCTCACGGACAATAATCTGC
Source organism: uncultured Lachnospiraceae bacterium (assembly GCA_910588285.1). Lineage (GTDB taxonomy): Bacteria > Bacillota > Clostridia > Lachnospirales > Lachnospiraceae > 14-2. The sequence continues at coordinate 823 of CAJUQB010000065.1, read as the reverse complement.
TCCAGCAGCTCGTATTTATCCTGAAAGTGATTGTAAAAGGTAGGGCGGATCACCCCCGCCCGGTCCGTAATCTCCTTAATCGTAATCTTCTCAATGGGCCGGCTGCAGGCCAGCTCCTTAAAGCTTTGGACCAAAAGCTCATTTACATGCTCCTTCTGTCCTGCCATAAGCTGCTCTCCCTTCCAAAAAGAATCCGGCATAGCCGGATTCTCCGCACTGGGCGGTTACAATTCAAATGCTTTTTTTATACTGTCATAATGCAGAAAAATCCCTCTCTCTGCCAATTCCCGAATCTCCCCTGCATCTGCCAGCCTGCTGCCGTCTGCCTCTGCCTCCTGAATCCTCACATCCTCCAGGGAAAAATCCGACACAAAGCGGTAGACATCTACAAAATAATTGTCCCCCTCTCCCGGATTCTCCCTCTGGTAAGTAAAGAGGCAGCCGCCCTCCCAGCCGGTGACATCAAGCCCGGTCTCCTCCCGGATCTCCCGCTTCACCGCTGTCAGGGAATCCTCCCCGGCCATGGCGGCTCCTCCGGGCACCTCCCAGCAGCCCGGCGCCCATGCCTTGGTCATAACACGCTTTGTAATCAGAAAACGGCCGTCAGGCCTTGCCAGCACCCCCAGAACAGTCAGATGGTATTCTCCCTCGCCAAGACACCAGTCATTGCGCTTCATGGTGCGTCCCGTAGGCCTCTTGTCCCTGTCATAGATGTCCCAGTATTCCATGTGTTCCATGCTCTCATTCTCCTGTATCCTTTTTGTATGGTATGATGATGTTGGGGTCGAATAAATAAATTTATATTGCCCCAAATTGTTAGCAC
>CAJUQB010000064.1 GCA_910588285.1 uncultured Lachnospiraceae bacterium | reverse complement strand
CATGATACATGGTTTCCAGATCCTGGGACCGCATGGCAGCACACTCCGGGTGATGGTAGGCAAGCCAGCCCTCCCTAAGATACATTCCCCGCATGGGCGGAAAGGAAAATGCAGTTACCGGAACTACTGCCTGGGTATCTGCCTCCTGCAAAAGCGCCATTGCTTGTTTCAGTTTTTCTGCAGTGACAAACGGGGCAGTGGGGTAGATACAGCAGCCATATGCGAACGTTCTGCCCCTCTGCCGGTACTCCCCAAGCACCTCCATCAGCACGTCTGCCGTTGCGGCGTAATCATTGGCCGTCTCCCTGCTCCGCAAAAAGGGGACAACCGCCCCGCACCTCCTAGCGATTTCTGTAATCTCCGGATCCTCGGTAGATACCATGACCTCCTGAAAGACACCGGAGGTAACCGCCGCCTCAATGGAATAGGCAATGATCGGCCTGCCGCAGAAATCCCGGATATTTTTTCTGGGGATGCGCTTGCTGCCCCCACGGGCCGTAATAATTGCGATACTTCCCCTGATTCCATTTTCCATTTCTACCACCCTTCTTCCCTTCTGCCCGCCACAAGCTGCTGCTTCCTCCCAATAAAATGCAATGTCTCATTTTCCGACTCCAGCTCCAGTACAGAACATACAGTTGCAATCTCTTGAAAGCACCCAAAAAGCTTTCTCATCTCTTCCTTATCCGCAACAATTTTTACCCACAAAGGAAGAGCTGCCGTTCCGGAAGCCCGCACCTCAATCAGGCCTTCCTCGTTTGGCCTCGTATTCTGGTAATTCCGATACAGCTGATGATTCCAGGTATGCATATTTGCGTAAAAAATTGCCCCTTCATTCATACAGGCATAAAACTTTCCTAAGAGCCTTTGCAGATCTTGATTCGAAAAATAGTAAAGGCACTCTGAGGCAATAATTAAGTCAAATTTTCCAAACAGCTCTTCCAATGATACATCCTCTGCCAAAACATCACATGCAATGAATTTCTCATAGTCAAATCCCTGTTCTTTCACACAATACTCGATCGCTTCTTCTGAGATATCAATCCCATACACTTCAAATCCCATATCCCGAAAAAACCTGGCATTTGCCCCATGGCTGCAGGCAAAATCCAGCACCTTCACCGGAAATGCCAATCCATTCTGTCTCTCTTTTATAAAATGATAATACAGGCTGACCAGGCCGTCTGTCGGATATCGATTTCCAAAATCTGTTGTCTCATAAACCTTTGCCCACGCCTTGGAATTGCTCTGTGTTCCCTGCTCCATATTGTTCCTCCATATCTTTCAATCCTGTTCCCAGATCTGTTCCCGGTCTATCTCAAAATCATAAAGATTTCTGCACATATTGTATTTTGCATCCTCATATATCACAGGATAGCTCTCCCTCAAGGATACCTTTGTTACCGAAATCTTGTTTATTACATACCTTTGAGCAATTCCCTGTTCTTCCAGCTGTTTCCCAATACGGTTAAACCTTTCCACACTTCCCAGCTCAAGACGCCTGGCGGGATACTGATAGGTTCGTATTGCGGCGATGCCGTCTGCATCCACGTATTCCCCGGTAAATTCCTTATAAAACCGATATGGCACCTCTGCCATATGCTCTACATAGTGGACAAACGTCATACTGCGCTGGTAATCAGTTCCAAGCATAACCTGAGTTACATTCTTCTCCTGCATATAGCCAAAGGGGGAATCCATTCCAAAGGAATTTTGGTTCTGCATGGCACAAAGCAGTTCCTGGTCTTTTCCCCAGACTGCAAAGGAATGCATCGGATGTTTTGTCCTTCGGAAATCTGCTCTCTTCAGAGCTGCATTTCCCAGCGCCCCGGTGCATGAAGGCGTCCCGCAATAATCATATTTTCCTTTATTGCTGAAATCAAAATGAAAGGTAGGTATGATCAAGGTTCCATCTGACGTAATCTGCTTCTGAAATGCATCCACAAATTCATCTATACAAAAGCTCTCCCCATTCTTTTTTGCCGTGAATGCAAGGGCCATAAGGTCTGATGAAAGATATACCCGTTCTCCCGGTTTTAGTCCGATTGTATTCGGAATTTCTTTATAAGAAATATAGGGTTCCATCATGCTGTCAGCCTCTTCTTCGTAATAAATGTCCGAATTGCCCCCGGACTTTCAAAATGCTCTGGGAGCAGATCTGTCGGTTCCATTTCCAGCTCATAGGCTTCCTCCAATCTTGGCAAAAGCTTATCAAAAATTGTCAGAGAATCGATATATCCTTCCTCAAACAGCAGGGTATCCTCTGCATATTCCCCCAGAGGCTGTATCTCTTTGAGTATTCGGATAATATCCTCTATTTGTACCTGTCTCATTTTGCTTTTTCCTCCAAATAGTTTTCTTTTAACAAGTTCCGGTCTGTTTTCCCATTGGCATTGAGCGGCATGGAGCGAAGCCGGATCATTTCATTGGGCAGCATATAGGAGGGAAGAAATTCTTTCAAAAATCCCAGTATCTCCTTCTCCTGTGCCTTCCCCTGGTAAAATAATACAATATGGTCTTTTTCGGAATGAAAAATACACGCCGCCCGTTCGATCTTTTCAAATGCATTTACAGCAGCTTCAATCTCCCCAAGCTCAATGCGATATCCCATATGCTTGATCTGAAAATCCCTCCGCCCCAGATACAGAAACTCCCCGTTCTTGTTTTGTCGGACCAGATCCCCTGTGCGATACACAATCTCAGGATAAAATGGATTCAAAGGATTTTGCACGAATGCTTCCCTTGTTTTCTCCATATTGTTATAATATCCGTACCCCACAAAAGACCCCCGAAAATAAAGCTCCCCTGTTTCTCCTATTTCGGCTAATTTTCCATGTTCGTTGATGGCAAAAGCATCCATATTCCGGCAGCTCTTCCCGATGGGTATTGGTTCCTCATTTTTATACTCCCGGTCCAAAATATGATACAAACCGATATCTGTGATTTCCGTAGGCCCGAAAAGGTTTGCATATAACGCATTGGGAATATGGCTGCGCCAGATATTCAGCTGCCTTGTGGGCATCACTTCCCCTGCAAATAAGATGGTATGTAATTCTGGAACCTCTACATAGTCCAATGCTCTCCAGTCCGCGACAATAGACAGCGCAGATGGAACCCAATAAATGGTATTCACCCTTTTCTCGTTCAGGTATTCCAACAGCTTGATTGGAAAGGAAAACAATTTCTTGGGAATAATCTGCAAGGTTGCTGCATTTCGTACTGTTGCATAAATATCCAATACTGACATACTGAAATAAAAAGGCGTCTGGCTTCCAAAAATCGATCTGTGATTTATATGAAATGTCCTGGTAACCCAATCTGCATAGGCGATCACCGACCGATGGCTGATTACACTTCCTTTGGGAATACCGGTAGAACCTGATGTATATAATACATACAGGGGATCTGTATCAATCATCTGCTCCCGAATCTTTTGCAGCGCGGCCTTCATTTCCCCAAGATCCGTCTGGCCCGACACAAGCTCTTCATAAAAAAATACAGGAATGTCCTGATATCCCTCCTCTACAGCGGATGGCTCCGCCTGCCTTTTTACAATTCCTGCCGGACACAGGTTCTCCAATATTTTCCCAATCCGCTCCGGTGCCATTTTGGAATCTATGCACACATAAAAATTTCCGCTGGCTGCAACTGCAAAAAATGCCACCAGGCATTCCACACATTTTTCCATCAGTACCACAATCGGCTTTCGGACAGCAGAGAGCCGGACAGAAAGCCGATATCCCATCCTGTTTACCTGTTCCAGCAGCTGGCCATATGTAATTTGCCCATTCTCTGCTTGAAAGGCTGCCTTATCTGCATATTGTTCTGCCGCATCCTCTATAAACGCAAGCACATTATAAACTGTTTTATGATTGTCCATGTTCAACACCATCTTCTTCTATATTCAGGAGGCCATGCTCTGTTAATTTTTTTACGATTTCAATCAGCCTTCCCATTGGACATCCTATCCTGTCACTAATTGCAAGCAGGTCGTTTGTCCCATCCGCATAGGCAATCAGGTTCTTCATGTCATATACCATATCATAAGATCCTTTTTGGCTTACGGTAGGATACAGCCCCCGTTTCCCCAGCTGTGGCTCACAAAATACATTGACCCGGTAGCGCCTGTTATATTCCAACACTTCCACTACCTTTGTCATAACCGCAAAGCTCCCCTGGAACCCTTCCGGAGAAACAAGCTCCATATTGTCTGCCGAGGTATGATATTCCGGATATTCCCCGTATTTTGACCGGCAGAAGCCCACCACAGGCAGGTCAATTCCCGGCGCGTTGTACTGCCGTTCGTCAGAACCCCGTTCCAGGAAGGAATAGGTGGAAAAATTCCCGCAATGCTCCTGCAGCACCTTTTTCAGCACACGATCTGACAGGGTGTTCCCATAACGTGATTCAATCATAGAGTAATTTCTGTTATCTCCCACACAGGACAGGTTAAATCCTGCCCTGACACGTTTCTTTAATTCATCCTTGTGTCTGCAGAGATAGCAGATGGAACCAATGGTCTCCGGCACGAAAACGATTCGGTAGGTAAAATACCGCTCCTTCCGATGCATCAGCCAGTCCGCAAGGCAGATTGCAAGGGCCGGGCCGGAACATTCGTTATTTGCCATAGAGGGATGGCATATGTAAGTAGAAATAAATACCTCCTCCTGACACGCTCCGGGAATCACAATTTCTCCATAAGTCAGGCTTCCCTGCTTCAGCTGGCTTTTTATTACCATATGGTAGGTGTCCTCCGGAAGGCTTTTCTTCTGATTCTCACTCATACAAAAGCCAAACCGTTCCCTGTAATAGGATGTCACATAAGGAATCACCTCCGGCTGCTCCTTTTCCGTATAAATGTATTGTTTCAATTCCTCCAGCGATACATACTGATCCACTGGCAGCGAATACCCCATTATATGAAGGTTATTATCCTGAAAATCTACGATCCGCTCTTTGCAGCTGTTTTCAATATACCCCTCTGAAATATCCCATTCCCTGGGAACCTCCCAATCAAAAACCTTCGTACCACTTGGAATTTCCTCTACCTGCAGCTGCGGCACATATTTTTTTAGGATCTGAAGGGTTTCCCTTACTCCATTGCCGGTAATGCTGCGGCAGATTGGAAACAACTCCTCTGCAATTTTATATATTTTTGCGCCCTGCTCCCACATCCTGATTCCCCCTTATTTTTCCAGCAGAAACCAGGTGATATCATCATCTGGAAAATGAGGATCCCTGTGATACTGAAAACCGTAATCTACCAATTTACAATCCGGATATTTATCCATAAATTCCCCGGCAAAATCCCGTTTAAACAGCTTTCCATCGTTTCCGCGATAGGAGAGCTCTACTGGCATCGGATTATAATACTCTGCAATACAGATATATTTTTGTGCGGACTGATACAGCTTTTCATATACCTGATCCAGCTCATCCGGATTGATATGGATTAATACTCCCTTAATCAAAGCCATATCATATGTGCTTTTTGGCCGGAACTGGAGAATAGATTCTTCAAACACTTCTATTTCCTTGTGGAAGAACGGATCCTCCCGCAATCGTCCTGCTGCTTTATGGTTGATTTCTATGGCTGACGGCCGTATCCCTGGAAGCAGTGTCTTGATTGCTTTCAGGTTAATTCCAATATTGGAGCCAAATTCAATCACGCTTCTAATGTCAGATGTCTTTCCCAGAATCTTCGCAAATAAGGCCAGTCCTGCTGCCAATAAATCTCTGTTATCCTCATTCCTATTTATGTATGCATCGCCAAAGCTGCCCTGCCAAAACCTTTCCTGCTCTGTTTTGTACTCCATCTCTGTATCCTTTCCCAATTGATCTTTTTAATGAGCTGCACAATCTTTTTTAAGCAATTCCTGCAGCTGTTCCACATTCAGCCATTGCGTATTGGTTCCAGAGCTGTATTCAAATCCTTCCTTTACCGGAATCCCTCCCTCTATCACCTGTTCTTCCCTCCACCAGTTATAGTGGGGATACACAATATAATGTTTTTCGTATTCATAGGTCATGGAGGAATCCTCCCGTGTCACCATGATTTCATGAAGCTTCTCACCCTCCCGAATTCCGACCTCTTCCGTCCTGCACCAGGGCGCAATAGCCTTAGCCAGATCCGTAATCTTGAAGGAAGGAATTTTTGATATAAATGTCTCGCCGCCTCTTGCCTCATTCAGCGCTTTTATCACCAGTTGGACTCCCTCGCTCAGGCTGATCCAAAAACGGGTCATGCGGTAATCTGTGATGGGCAGTACCTCTCCTCCCTGCTCAACAATTTTTCGGAAAAAAGGAATGACGGATCCACGGCTCCCGGCTACATTGCCATACCGCACAATGGAAAACCGCACATCCTTTTCACCGGAATAGGCGTTGGCTGCTATAAACAGCTTATCGGAAACCAGCTTCGTGCCGCCGTACAGATTGATGGGATTTACCGCCTTATCGGTTGACAATGCAACGATGCGTTTCACCCCACAATCCAGGGCTGCGTCTACGATATTCATTGCGCCGGTAATATTTGTCTTAACAGCCTCCATGGGATTGTATTCGCAGGCCGGCACCTGTTTTAAGGCTGCCGCATGGACAACATAATCTACGCCATACAGCGCCCGGTACAGCCGTTCCCTGTCCCTGACATCTCCGATAAAAAAGCGCAGCTTGTCCTTATATTTTTCAAATTTATTTGCCATCTGGAACTGTTTGAATTCATCTCTGGAATAAATGATGATTTTCTTCGGCTCATAATGTGTCAATACATATTCCGTAAAAGCATTTCCAAAGGATCCTGTCCCGCCTGTAATTAAAATGATTTTTTCATTTAGCATCTGGCTGCCTCCTGTATATTTCCTGATACAATTACTATTTGTACTAGATTGCTTTTGCAACTGTCTGTTCTGTATATCCTTCTATAATCAGGGCGTATTCCTCCAACAGCTCCATATACTTTTTTCCCTGCCGTGCCAATTCCAGCCCTTCCTCCTCCATGGTGTCATAGCTGAAATACTGGCCGGAGCGTATGATCTGTTCCGCCCGTATCATCGACTGCATCAAAAGATCGTAGTTTACATTTTCTTCTATCTTTTTCCTGTTTTTCTTGACCCGTTTTAAAAGCTTCACATAGGCCCGTTTATCCATATTTCCATAATGGCACAATTTGTCCAGCTGCCCATATATTTTTTTGCCCTCACGGGCCAGCCGTACAATCTCGTGCACCTGTTTTGGCGTATCATGAAAATAGTCTACGATCCGATTCTGCTCTTCCTCGGTAAATTCCGGTTCCAGGCTGTTGATACAGGATTTGATGTCAACTTCTTTTTTGCACTCCTGGTCAATCACTTCCGCCAGTGGCATGAGCTTCGTTCCTTCAATCCTGGCACCGCCCTCCGTGGCGTTGATAAACTCTACGTAATGCGTTTTTTCCCACTCACTGATAAATTCCCCAAACCATTTCCGGTAACCGTCCAGATTTGTCAGGGTAGGCACCTGTTCCTGGTAATTTCCCGGCACCATCATGAATTTTTCCGTATCTTCCTCCTCCATTTTCTCCTGGAAGGTTCCGTCTGCATGAGACTTATTATCTGTGTAGGCAAGATCCTGGCCTACAAATACGATTTTTCGAAATCCCAGGTGGCAGACCAAAGCAAATGCATAGGTTGCCACAGAGCCACCCACGGAAAAGCCCTGGATGCTTTTTCCATTCATCTTGTAAAGCTGATCTACATATCGGTAGCCTTCATTGATAAAAAACTTCTTTCCGGTATGGTAATCCATAACGCTCCTGGCTGCTGTCACCTTGGTGAGCATTGGAATTTCTTTTGCCTGTTCTTCCTCCACAAGCTCCACTGGCTTGATCCCATCCAAGGTCACAAACAAATCCGGAATGATGCCTTCCCGCAAAAGAGGCTTGATGGCCGTATCCACCGCAATCAGGAAGCCCTTTCCCTTTGCCCGTTTCAGTTCTTTGATATTCTTATTCAAAGAAGGCCCTGCCGCAATTACAAAGGCGGGAATATCCGTCGGAAGAACCTTGAGCAGCCGGGAGGCCCGGTATCCGTCCTTGATATATTGGACATTATGATAAAAATTTTCTGCCTGGTAGGGGCTGAAAAACAGGTTCGTGCCAATCGCAATATAGTAAGGCGTTGAATACTTTGTCAAATAATTTAGAAATATCTTCACCTGATCCAGACATAGTTTTGGATAATTAGGCAGCACAAAATATTTCATTAGAGGAACCTTATCTCCCTGAAGCATGGATACAATTAGACCTTCCAACCCATCCTCGTTAATTCCACCTATAATAAGTACAATTGTCCGATTCTCAAATATAGCCTCAAAATCTGCCAATTCTAATTGTTTATAAAAAATAGAGAAAAAAGGTTCATATATTAAAAAGATTACACTTTCATCTGTTGTTTTCACTAGTTCCTTTAAATAATTTAAATTTCCCATTCCAAGCATAAACACAGGTGCATTTGGTATGATCTGCCCCAGTACAGAAATCTGATTTCTAGGATGGGCACTTGGATCACGTCTCCCTGCCAGATACAATTTTCTGCTGTCCTTTTCTACCGTAAGAATCTTTTCTCCTGTAAAAGCTGTTTCTTCTGCAACATACAGCGCTTCTTTTTTCAAGAGTTTCTCTTCCTTTTCTTCAATCATTTTAGAAATTCCAGGAAAACGCTTTTCTAATATTTTGAGATTTTCAATCCGCCTTTCCATCGACATGACTTGTCTCCTTCTCATTAAAGTATTCTTCTGAAAGGAACATTTCCAAATATCCTGACAATCCCTGTTCTAATGCATCCATCATAAGCACATTATCCTCTTCGCGAAGTGCAGTTTCACAATCTTTTAAAATGTCGGTTAAGTTTAAATATACACCCTCTTCTAAACCGGAAATATTCGTAAAAAACCATTGGACAAATTCCTGTATCTGTGGAATAATTTCCCTGGAATTTATTACATAATTATTATCTCTGGAATAAGTAGCATTAAACCCCAGGAAATTAATGGTTTCGTATAAATTCTCTATTTTTTCTTTCACAGCCATCTCCTTTTCTACACCTGCCGCATATATTTAAAAATAGAAAAACCAGCCGAAGCTGGTTTTTCTATTCCCCTTATACAGCCTGATTACTGTAACAGAGACAATACTCCTTGTGTTGCCTGATTTGCCTGTGCCAGCATAGATTGACCTGCCTGAGCAAGAATATTGTTTTTGCTGTATTCCACCATCTCGGAAGCCATATCAGTATCGCGAATTCTAGATTCAGCTGCCTGCGTATTCTCTGCTACGTTGTCCAAATTGGCAACTGTATGCTCTAATCTGTTCTGTAATGCACCAAGTGCGGAACGCTGAGTAGATACACGATTTATAGCATCCTGCACTGCAGTCAATGTCGCATTTGCAACATTATAATCATCTACAGCAGGAGAAGTAATTGTCAATGTAGAACCAAAGCCACCTGCTGTCGTTCCACGAACAATTGCATTCGAAAGCAACGCGGACCACTCCGCACTTGCCATGGACGCATACCGGGAACCCATCATGCTGGGTCCCATAGCTTTGGCGCTATCAAGGGTTCCGGCTGCTACCGTTCCTGATACAAACCCGTAACTTCCTGCTGAAGTCATATAAATCATATCATCTTCAAACTTCTTCTCGCCATATGCAAATGCAGCAGACAAGAATAACTCTTTATTACCAGCAGCCGAATTAGATGTATCATACGTATACTCAATTCCCATATAATTAATCTTATTATAGCTGACTGTTTCTGCTCCCTTTGCATAAGTAATACTCTTCAAGCCAAGGGATGCTGCGTCCATCTTGCCAATACTGATGCTGATACTCTGGTTCGCATTTGCACCTACCTGAAGTTTCTTGTCCGTAAAGCTTCCATCCAGCAGCTCCTGCTTATTGAACTGAGTGGTCTCGGAAATTCTGTCCAGCTCTGCAGTCAGGGCTGTCAGCTCCTGGTTGATGGCGTCACGGTCAATGCTCTGGTTGGTATCATTGGCGCCCTGTACAGCAAGCTCGTTCATTCTCTGCAGAATGCTGTGTGCCTCATTCAATGCACCCTCTGCAGTCTGGATTAAAGAGATACCATCCTGTGCATTGGTGGATGCACGGTTCAGGCCACGCACCTGGCTTCTCATCTTCTCAGAAATCTTAAGGCCCGCTGCGTCATCCGCCGCACGGTTGATCTGATAACCAGAAGACAGCTTCTCAGAAGACTTTGCCTGTCCGCTTGTGGTCACGCCCAGCATTCTGTTGGAATTCATTGCTGTAAGATTGTGTTGTACTACCATTGCCATAATTATGTTCCTCCTTGTTTTGTAATGCCGCAAATCCGTTTGCGTGCATGTGGGTTTCTCCGGCTCTGCCGGGAAACATGTTTTGTTTTTTTATTTTTATAATAAGCGAAGGCCCTAGGCTACCCCCGCGTTATTATCTGCTTTGATACGGCCTCTTAATACCCGTATTTCACTTTGGGATCCTTTTCCCGCTCTGCCCGTCTGGCTTTCTTCCGCTCCTCCATGAGGATGGCCTTGATCTTGGCCTGTGCCTCCGGGGACAGCTGCCGATCCCTGTGATGCTTCACTTCATTGCCCGGGTCTGCGGCCATTCCGTATTTTTCCAATGTCCCGCTTCTTACGATATTCATGGTTCTGGGGGCATCCACCAGAAGGTGTCCGTTGTTCCCGCTGCCTCCGGTGTAGACCACCTTGATCCCGTCGCCGATCATCAAATATTCCCCTGCCTTCAGTGTAAGCTTCAGCATATTTTACAAACCTCCATGTTTCTGCATATCCCGTATGCGATTCCCAGTTACTTGGCCGCTGATCTGCAGGCCATTTGCTTCTCCGCATGTAACACAATTCTCATTGTGTTGCATTTTTTACTTCATTAGATACAGATTGTCCGGAATACCTCGTCCTTGTCCTCCTGGTCAATTCCCAGATAGCGTTTTGTTACTTCAAAGGAAGAATGATTAAATAGCTCCATAAGCAAGGCTGGACGCACCCCCTGTTTACAGGCATAGTACCCAAAGGTTTTGCGCAGGGAATGAGGGCTGATCACCCCGGAAATATTGCAGGATTCTGCAGCCTTACGAATAATCCTCCATGCCTGTACCCGTGACAGGCGGGAGCCCTTCTGGCTGCGAAAAAGATATTGCTCCAGGGAAACAGGGGCTTTCTGTTCCAGAGCCTCCTTATTGACAATCAGAGCCTTCAGAATACTTTCATTGATAAAAATCTGGGTATGCTTTCCTGTCTTTTGCTCTACAAGAGCAATATGGACCCGGAAGGCCCCCTTCTCAAAGTCATAGACCTGCCTCCATCTCAATTCCAACAGATCTGAAACACGGAGCGCAGTATTTAAGCCAAGTGTCAGCAATAAGTCATTTCGTAAATTTGGCTCCTCCTTTCGGTAGAATTGTTTGAATCTCTCCAAGTCTTTCGCATCTCTGATTGGCTGTGCTGTGTTCATAGTAGACCTCCTTTGTCATTTGTAGATTATCATTGCCTGGTACTAACATTTGTCCGAACCTTTTACGTTCGATAAATATACATTATATAAGCACAAACCAAAATTTTTTCAAAAATTTTAAAATCAGGTGTTAAGTATTTCAAAACAGGTCCGATATATAGTGTGTAAATAACAAAAATGCAACACAATGAGAATTGTGTTGCATTTTTGTTATATCTATATGATGTTTATTCCTGCCGGCAGCAAGCCAAGTGACCTTCTGCCGTCACCTGGCGGCTGCCGCAAGGTCATTGTGTAAGAGCATAATTCAGGCTTTTCACGCTCCCCCTCCCAAAAGCTTCTGTAAACGGGCAATCTCTCTTAACTGATTTTCAATTTGCTCATCCTTTTGTGTCAGCTGTTCATCCTTCTGTGATAGCTGCTCCTTCTGACTATCAAGCTGTTTTTGCTGCTCTTCAATCCGCTCGCTCTGTTCCATAATCTGATCCAGCTGTTCCTCAATCATATACTGCACCGTATTCCGGTCCAGAATCCGCAATGCCTCTGAGAACATATTCAGCACCCCCTCCGGTTTATTCAGATAATCATCCATCTCCCCATAAATCTCCGCCAGCCAGGGGTATTCTGCTCCGGCACTTACTCCTGCGCTTCCTCAATCAGCCTCAGCAGCTCCGGCTCCAGCCCCAGCAGCACGCAGATATGAATGGCATCCCGGGGGCATTCCTCAGCCCCGTGCACCTGGTAGATCCCATAATCCATATACTGGGCGATCACATCAATCCCCTTTCTGGCTCCAATGCACGCAATCTCCTGGCGGAGCTTCTGCATATCCACATTCCGAAGGCCCATCACCTGATAATGATAATCGCCATACTCTGCCACATGGTCATAGTGCGTGGCAAAAATCGCCATGCAGCGCCTTTTTTTCAGATACTGCACTGCTGCCCGGACAATCACGGCTCCCTCATCCGGATTGGTTCCCCTTGCCAGCTCGTCAAAAATCATCAGGGAAAATCCTTCCTTTTGGCGGTTCAAGGCCTCCGACAGTTCCATGATCTCCCCGCCGAAGCTGGAAAGACCGCTCCCCATGGCCTGGTACTCCTCTGCGATCAGGCTGATGTGGTCAAACATCGGAAGCTCCGCCTCCCCTGCATATACGAAAAATCCGCTTTGCGCCAGCACTACCTGCAAAGCCAGGGTCCGCAGGGCTACGCTTTTCCCTCCCATATTGGCTCCGGTAATCACTGCACAGCCCTCCTCCATGGAAAAGCTGATGGGTGCAAATTCCTTCCCCCGCTCCTTCAGGCTCTCCTGAAGCATGGGATTTTGCATCTCGAAAAGATTCAGGCGTCCCCTGCCCTCTGACGCAGCCCCCCTGCACTCCACCTTTGGGCAGATACCGCCATATGCTAAGGCCAGCTTGGCCTTCTGCAGCAAAAAGTCCAGCTCACCGGCTATCCGGCAGTTTTCCTCCATATCCTCCAGATATGGCCGCAGCTCATTGGTCAGCCGCCGGCGCACATTCTGGGCAATCTGCTCCTCCCTGGCCACCAACGCCTGCCGCTTTCCCAGAAGCTCTGCTTTTTCCTTGTCGCTCCGCTTAAGACGCAGCAGCACCTCCAGGCGCTTCTTCTCCTCCCTTACCCTGGCCAGCTCCTCATCATAGGCATCTGCCAGATAAAAGCCCGGCAGCCGCCGTCCCTCCGGATCCAGAAGATTTAATGCCCCCCGGCAATCTCTCCAGGAGATCCCGGGAAGCTCCACCGCCTGCTCCTCCTGATAGAACTGCCACATTTTTTCCATCTGCAATAAGAACTGCTTGCATTCAAAGAGCTCCAGATCTGTCAGTACGGAATCCTTTGCCCGTTTCAGGGAACCACGGATCTCCTTCAGGTTCATCAGGATCCGCTCCACCCGGTCCCAGAACCCCCGGCATTTCCCGTAATTTTCCGTCAGCGCTCCCAGCCGTGCCAGCTCCTGCTGCAAGGACTCCCATTCCCCGGGGGTATAAGGGCGGCACTGCCGGATCTGTTCCTGGCCGTAAACACAATCCGCAGACATCTGATCCAGCAAAAACTGAAACCCCAAAGATTTTTTTTGCTCATAGGTCAATGAAATCATCCTTCTCCTCCTTCACATCCAATACCGGCAGGTCCACCGCTGCCTGCATCTTCTCCTTTAGCTCCTTCCCGTCAAAATGGTTGCCGTAGGCCGAGAAAGGATTTACCGTAATGGCCCGCAGATAAATCTGCCACAGCACACGGATACTGCCGCCCCTGCGGCCCAGCTTGCGGTAGGTATCCTCCCCCAGCAGCAGCTTGCTGCTGTCCTCCGCTACAAACACCCGCTCTGCCAGAGGCACATTCGACAGCAGCAGAGGCCGCAGCATGGCATCTGTCACAGCACCCTCCAGCCAGAAGTACCTGCATTTCTGATACTGCTTATCCCGAAGCACATCCACCAGCTTCTCCCCCCGGCCAGGGACATGCCAGGCTCCATCCTCCCCCAAAACAAGAATCTTATTTCCCTCCCCCAATTCCCGGCGGGCCAGAAGCAGGCAGTCACGCCAGGCCGCCTCTGCCGCCTCAGGCAGCTGCAGCAGCTCTGCAATATAGGCCGTATCCGCCACCACTACATCCACATCCCGGTGGTAGGAAGCGCCGGTGCACAGGATCACCTCCCCTGCCACCCGCCGGGAGCACAATGATTTCCGGCTGATTGCCCCATCCACCAGGATCTTATCCGGCTCAAACTGTCTGAATTGTTCCGACAATTCCACCAATTGCTGATTCATGGAGGGCCCGGCCAGATCCAGAAAGCCCCCGCTTCTGGCTCTGCATATCACCACCTCCCCCATGGGGGTAGAGACGCCGCTCATGGCCAGAATCTCCGTAGAGGTATCACAGTTGTAGAGCAAATCAGAGGCTGTGGCAAAAATCGTCCCTTCTTCCACATAGATGCGGGGCTTATGGGTCCCGGTTGCCACATCTTCTGTTTCCCCATCCCGGCCAATGCTGGTAAGGGCCACAGTTCTTCTCTCCTGCCCAAGCTCTGCCAACAGCCGGTTCAGCACAGTGGTCTTTCCCGCATTCTTGCACATGCCTGCCAGAGCCAGCGTTGCATCCAATGAGAGAAGCTCTGTGATTCTTCCCCGGTATCCGGATGAGCGTTCTGTTTGTCCTCCTGTCATACCTTCCCCTCCTGTTCATCTCCCGTCATCATTTCCGCCTTCTTTGGCTCCTCTCCGTAAATCTGCCCCTTCAGGAAAATCCGGGCCTGGCCGCCAATCCGGACAACCGGCCCCTGCTGTGTCATTGAGAGACGGCTTTTGATATAGGATGGCTTTTCCATGGCCTCGCCCTGCAGAAACAAATTCTCCCCTTCCGGCTGCAGCAGGCCGTTCTGATATAAATACCAGGTTAAGGCCCCATTTGCCGTACCGGTGGCAGATTCCTCATCAATGCCCACCGCCGGGGCAAAGTTGCGGCAATGGGCCGTCACCCGGCCTTCCCCCAGGCAGAACATATGCACGCCTACCACCTGATACCGCCGGGACAGCTCTGTCACCCTCCGGCAGTCCTGGACTGCACCCTCCAGGGATCGTTGTCCTGCTGTTGGCAGTATAATATCCGAAAGACCGGTATTCACAATAGCGGGAAGCAGCTCCGCGCGGTCCGCCTCCCTTGCATCCAGCCCATATGCCTCATACAGCTCCGCTGCCTGCTGCCGGTCCAGGATCTGCAGTGTCCTGGGGGGCGCCATATCCATCCACACATTCCCCTGCTCCACATCAACTGCAAGAGGCTCCTGCCCCTCCCTGCCTGCTTCCGGATACAGCCGATACCTTCCGTCCCGGATCATGCCCTCCTCATACAGCACGCCGAAGGCTCCGATGGTGGCATGGCCGCAGAGCGCCACCTCCTCCAGGGGCGTAAAATAGCGCACACGAAAAGCATCCCTGGACAGCCTTTTTACAAAAGCTGTCTCGGAATGCTTCATCTCTCCTGCTATTTTGCGCATCAGCGCCTCCTCGGGAAATTCCTGCGCTTCTCCCAGAATCACAACCCCTGCCTGGTTTCCCCCAAATATCTGCCTGGCAAAGGCATCTGCAACATAAACTGCATAACCGGAACATTTTCTCTGTCCCATAGCCTTCTCCTCCTTCCATGCTTCGTGTCACTCGCTGCCTTACTTGTCGTCCATTTTCCGGAAGGCATTGAAATCATCCACCAATTCCTTCAGACAGCGGATCTGCGTCTCAAAAAGCCCTGCCTTGATCAGATTGATCAGAATCATTCCTGCCGGAACCGCAACGATCATCCCAATTACACTGTAAAACTTATACCCCACAAACATGAACAATAAGGTCAGCAGGGGATTCATTCCGATGGAATCCCCCACAATCTTCGGCTGGATCACCTGCCGCACCACCTGGGTCACTGCATACAGCACAATCAGCCCAATGGCCATCTGGTAATCTCCAGAGAGAATCTTGATCACAGCCCAGGGCCCCAGAACAGTCCCGGTTCCAAAAAAAGGCAGCATATCAAGAAATGCAATCAAAAACCCCACCAGAATCACATAATCCACCCGCAAAATCAACAGTCCAACCACAAGGATCAGGTAAACCACCACCATAATCTTCAGCTGCGCCTTAAAATAGCCGCCCACTACATGGCGGAAATCCCGGATCACCATGCTGAAGCTCCCCTGCATCCCCTTTGGCATATATTTTTTCATTCCGGCCACAAGCTTATCCCGCTCTGCCGTGAAAAAGTAGGCAGACAAAATCCCCATAAGAATGCCAATCAAGGTGCCCGGCACATTCCTGGCAAAATTCCCTGCCGCCTCAAAGGTAGGCTCCCCGACGGCCTGCACCAGCCCGCCCAGATACATGGACAAATTGCTGGTAAAGCCGGAAATACTGCGCTGCACATCCTCCGGGAGCCGTTGGATCACCCCTGAAAGATTTTCCCCGATCTCTGTAAAATCCGCTGCAAAGCTCTCATAAATCTCCGGAAGATTGCCAACCAGGCTTATGGCCTCCTGTCCAATCTTCATCACTGCCAAGTACAGAAGGAGAATGACCAGCGCCAGTACGCCCACAATGATAATAATCGAACCGTGCTTACGCACAATCTTCAAATGCTTCTCAAAGAAACGCACCAGGGGATTTGCAATCAATGAAATCAAATACCCCACCACAAAGGGCATAAAAAATATAATCAGCCTGGGGACAAAATACAACACAGCCACAATCCCCAAAACTGCCACCAGGAGATTGGCAAATATCTTCAAGTATCTCACGGAGTTTTTCATACTGATGCCTTCTTTCTCTGTCCATAAATCAAATCCAAATTAAATTTTAATCATGTTTTAATTATATTTTGATTATATTTTCTTCTCTACCCCATATTTTCCGGCAAGCTCTTCTACCTTTTCGCTGTAGGCCTTCTGCTGGCGGCTCTGAATCAGCTGATTGTGAATCTGCTCCTGCACCTGCTCAAAGGAAACCTCTGTCCGCTCCTTCTTATCCCCCACCAGGATCAGATGATAGCCAAACTGAGTCTGTATTGGCCCCACTACCTTGCCGATCTCTGCCTCAAAGGCTGCCTTCTCAAACTCCGGAACCATCTGGCCGGTGGTGAAATAGCCCAGCTCGCCGCCGCGGTCCTTGGAGGGGCAGGTAGAATACTCCTTTGCCGCATCCTCAAAGGCCTTCCCGGCTGCGATCTCCTCTGCTGCCTTCCTGGCCAGCTCCTCGGTATCCACCAGAATATGCTTTGCGCTGACCTTGGGTCCCTGGACAAACTGCGCCCGGTTCTCCTCATAAAATGCCTTCTCCTCCTCCAAGGATACTGTGATATGCTCCACCACGCTGGTGGCTGCCATATGGCTGGCCAGCTCCACCTGCATTTTTTCAATCATGGTCTGATAGGCCTCCGTCTCCCGAATCTTCTCCTCCTCGGCCATCTTCGCAAACAGATGGAAGGAGATCAGCTGATCCAGCAGCTCATCCTTTGCCTTGGGATTGGACAGATAAATCTGCTGCTCCGGCGGATAATTGGCAACCAGGTTATTCAGCTCTGCCTCCGTAATCTCATGTCCCGCGGCAATTGCCAGCACCTTTTCCTTTGAAGCTTCATTCTTATTACTCATAACAGATTCCTTTCATATTTATATTCTTTTGCAGGATCTCATGCAATATCTTATGCAATATCTCATGCAATTTTCTTTCCATACAGATATGTGGCAAAATAAATCAGGGACGCCAGGATCACAATCATCGGACCGGCCGCCACATTCGTATAGTAAGATAGAATCAATCCCAGTATACCAGAAAATACTGCAAATACCAATGAGAAAAAATGATATTCCCGCAAATTCTGGGAAATATTCCTGGAGGAGGCTGCCGGAAGAATCAGCAGGGCATTGATAATCAGAATCCCCACCCACTTGATGGACAGGGTGACAATCAGTGCCACCAGAACCGCAAAGATATATTCCATGGCTCTGACTGGAATATGCTTGCTTCTGGCCAGGGCCCGGTGCAGGCTTAAGGCCTCCAGCCAATTACTGCAGCAGACCCAGAAGATCAAGGTTACACCCAGGATAAGGGCCAGATAAACGACCTCCCGGCGGCTGATGCTTAAGATATCTCCCACCAGAAGGCTGGAATATTTGCTGAAATTGCCGCCCCGGGACAGAATTGCCAGGCCCACGGCAATGCTGCAGGAGGAAAATACCGAGATTATGGTATCGGTAGCCGCAGCATTTTTACTGCTGATGCGGTTCAAAAGCAGTGCAAATACAATGGCAAACAAAACCATGGCCAGGCTGGTATCCTCCATGCCGCATACCACGCCAATGGCAATTCCCGTCAGAGCAGAATGTCCCAGCGCATCGGAAAAAAAGGCCATTTTCCGGCTGACAATCATAGTTCCCAAAAGTCCGAACAGGGGGGTAATCAGCAGAACTGCCAGAAAGGCCAGCCGCATGAAATCAAACTGCAGCCACTCCCATCCATTACTCACAATCCGCGCCTCCCTTCTCTAGCTCCAAGTCAGGCGTCCCACAGCCCTTTGATCCGCTGCCGCCAAAAGTCCCGCTGTCCTTTGATCCGCTGCTGCCAAAAGCCCCGCTGCACTTTGATCCGCTGCTGCCAAAAGCCCCGCTGCACTTTGACACGCCGCTGCCAAAAGCCCCGCTGTCCTTTGATCCGCCCCGGGCTGCATCCTCCCCGAATACAGCTGCAAATTCCGGGCTGCCATAGACCTCCTTCACTGTGCCCTGCTTCTGAATGGTGCCGTCCAGAAGGATCACCTTATCCGCATAGCGGGCCACATAGTCCAAATCATGGGAAATCAGCACAATGGCCAGGTCATAATTCTCCTTCAGATGATAGATGGTGCGGTAGAAAATCCCCATGCCCTTCTGGTCAATCCCGGACACCGGCTCATCCAGCAGCAGCAGATGCGGTTCATCCATAATGGCCATGGACAGCAGCACCCGCTGCAGTTCTCCGCCGGACAGGTTGCACACCTGACGGTCCAGCAGCTCCTCCGCCTCAAAGATTTTCAGCGCTTCCAGAATCTGCGCCCTCACCCTGCGGCTTTTTTTCAAAAAGGCCGGGATCCTGCTCTGATAGCAGGCGATCATATCATATACGCTCACCGGTGTGTGTTTGTCAATATTCAGGGACTGGGGCACATAGCCGATCCGCATCTTCTGAAGCCTGCCGTTTTCGGTATCCTTAAATTCAATCAGCCCGCTGTGGGGCAGATCCCCCAAAATCGCCCGGATCAGGGTGGATTTCCCGGCGCCATTGCGTCCCACCACAGCATTGAGGCTGCCGCAATGAATATGCAGATTGATATCTCTTAATATTTCCTGCTGGCCAATGGTCACACCAAGATGATGCACCTTGATGCAATGCAGCCCGCAGGGCTTGATTATTTTGCGCATAATGCCTCCTGCAGAATACGAAGGTTCTCCCTCATGCCGATAAGCCAGGCATCCGCTGTCACCTCTCCCCGCACCAGCGTGTCCAGATTGTAAACCCTGCAGCCAGTCTCCGCTTCTACGGTCCGGCCCATATCCTTTCCATACAATTCCTCAGCCAGAAGCATACGGATCCCGTGCTCCTGAATCGTCCCAATGATATCTGCCGTCTCTCCGGCGCTGACCTGCCGCTCCTCATCCAGGTTCAGAAGCCCCTCCACCGGCATGCCAAGATCTTCGGCCAGGTACTCATAGGCTTCATGGAAAATCACCACCGGCGTACCGGCTGCCTGCTCCCTCACTTCCCCGGCCAGCTTCTCCACCTCCCGGATCTTCACAAGGTAGGCATCCGCGTTCTGCCGATATACCTCCCTGTGGGCCGGGTCTGCCTGGCTTAGACCCTGGCAGATGCTCTCGATCTGCTGCTTATAATGGGAAATGCTCATCCAGGCATGGGCATTCTCCCCATGATGATGCACCTCCCCGGATGCATCATCGGAATCGGAATGCGCTTCCCCAGAAAATACATCCTCCCCGGCATCAAGAATCACGAGCCCGGGATACTCCTTGGCCACCTCTGTCAGGAATCCTTCGATCCCTCCCCCATTCACAAGGAACACATCTGCATGGGACAGAAGAATCATGTCCTGGGGCGTCAGCTGGTAATCGTGGAGACATCCGGTCTGAGGCTCACTTAGGCACTCCACCGTCACGCCCTGGCAGTCTCCCACCACATTCATGGCCGCAATCTGCATGGGATAAAAGGATGTGACAATGGTCACGCCCTCCCGTTCCTGCTGTTCCTGCCCCTTGTATCTCCATACGAATCCGTATCCCAGCAGAGACATTGCAAGGAGCAGCAGCAGGACAAATAAATATTTATTCTTCATTTAACTTTCGCTTTCCTGATTGGCAACTTCTTCCTCCGGTTCATCTGCAATCAACTGATCCATCAGCTGCCAGATCTCCTCCCGTCCCTGCTTTGTCAGGGCAGAAAAAGGCAGGATCCTTGTTCCCCCTTTTACATTGAGACCTGTCCGGATTAGCTTCAGCTGCTTGGAAAGCTGGCTTCGCTTAATCTTGTCCAGCTTCGTTGCAATGATGATGGGTTCATAGCCCTGATAGGAGATCCACTCGTACATCTGCCGGTCATTGGCAGAGGGCTCATGGCGTATATCAATCAGAAGAAATACTGCACGCAGCTGTTGGGAGGTATGAAGATAACGTTCAATCATTTTTCCCCATTTTTCCTTCTCCGCCTGGGGCACCTTCGCATACCCATAGCCCGGAAGATCCACCAGATACATGGCTTCATTGATATTGTAGAAATTAATCGTCTGGGTCTTCCCAGGCTGGGCGGAGGTCCGGGCCAGGGCCTTGCGGTTCATCAGGGCATTGATCAGAGAGGATTTTCCCACATTTGACTTTCCTGCAAAAGCAATCTCCGGCTTGTCTGTCTCCGGCAGCTTGCTGGTAATCCCACAGACAATCTCTAAGCTAACATTTTTAATTACCATACTCAAATCAGCGCTGCCTTCAGCACATCCTCCATCTTCTCCACATAGATAATCTCAATTCCCTTTTTGATTTCTGCTGCAATCTCCGCCACATCCGCTTCATTCTTCTTCGGCACACAGACCGTCTTGATATTCGCGTTCTTAGCTGCCAGGATCTTCTCCTTCAGTCCGCCGATGGGCAATACCCGTCCCCGCAGGGTAATCTCCCCGGTCATGGCCACATCTGCCCGCACCTTCCTGCCTGTAATGGCAGACAGCATGGCAGTTGCCATGGTGATTCCCGCTGAGGGGCCATCCTTTGGCGTAGCTCCCTCCGGAATGTGGATATGGATATCATGCTCCTTGAAAAAGTCCTTCTCAATCTCATACTCCCTGCTGACAGAGCGGATGTAGCTAATCCCGGCCTGTGCCGATTCCTTCATCACATCCCCCAGCTGTCCTGTCAGGGAAAATTCTCCCTTGCCGGGCATGATGTTCACCTCGATCTGCAGGGTATCGCCTCCCACGCTGGTCCAGGCCAGCCCCCGGACAATTCCAACCTCCGGGCTCTCATTGGCCATATCATAATGATAGCGCACCTTTCCCAAATACTTCTCCAGGTTGCTCTCTGTAAGCCGCACCAGCTTCTTGTCCCCGGTATAGATCTCCCGGGCCGCCTTGCGGCATACCTCACCGATCTTCCGCTCCAGAGAACGTACGCCGGCCTCCCTGGTATATCCCCGAATCAGCTGCTCCAGGGCCTTGTTGCTGATGGAAAGCTGCTGGGTCTTTAATCCGTTTTTGGAGAGCTGCTTGTCGATCAGATGCTCCCTTGCAATGTGCATCTTTTCATTTTCCGTGTAGCTGGAAACCTCAATCAGCTCCATACGATCCAGAAGGGGACGCGGTATGGTCTGGGTGGAATTGGCTGTGGCAATGAACAGCACCTCCGACAGGTCGATGGGCACCTCCACATAATGATCCCGGAAGCTGTGGTTCTGCTCGGAATCCAGCACCTCCAGCAGAGCGGAGGCTGTATCTCCCTTGTAATCGCTGCTGAGCTTGTCAATCTCATCCAGCAGGATCAGCGGGTTCTTCACACCGGCGTATTTGAGGGCATTGACCAAACGCCCCGGCATGGCCCCCACATAGGTCTTCCGGTGACCTCTGATCTCCGCCTCATCTCGGACGCCGCCCAGGCTGATGCGGACATATTTTTTCTCCAGGGAACGCGCCACAGACTTGGCAATGCTTGTCTTTCCGGTTCCAGGCGGCCCCACCAGACAGATAATGGGGCTGTCCCCCTTGCTGGTCAGATTCCGCACTGCCAGAAATTCCAGCATACGCTCCTTCACCTTCTCCAGGCCATAGTGGTCTTCGTCAAGGATCTGCTCCGCCCGGTGAATATCCCGGTTGTCCTTGGATGCCTTATTCCAGGGCAGGTCCAGCATTGTCTCAATATAGCCCCGGATCACCGCGCTCTCCGAGGAACTGCTGCCCACGCTCTTATAGCGTTCGATCTCCTTTTTGATCTTCTCCTTTACCGCCTTGTCCGCCTTCAGCTTCCCGGTGGCCTCCAGAAAATGGTCAGCATCCGACTGGGTATTGTCCTCCCCCAGCTCCTGCCGGATCAGCTTCATCTGCTCCCGCAGAATATATTCCTTCTGGTTGCGGTCAACCCGCTCCCGCACCTTGGTCTGGAATTCATTTTTGATCTGGATTACCTGAATCTCATTGAGAAGGATGGCCATCACGGTCTCATAACGCTCCTCCAGGCCCACTGCTTCCAGGATCCGCTGCTTATTCTCATAGCTCACAGGGATGTTGTTGCCAATCGTATCCAAAAGCCTGGTGATATCCCGCATCTCCAGGGCCTGACGAGCCAGCTCCTTCCCGGTCTTGGGACTCAATACCGCGTAATTTGCCAGGGTCTCCTGGAGGCTGCGCACCATAGCGTCCGCAATCTGGGCCGGAAGGGGATCCGGGTCCTGCCCCAGCAGCAGTACCTCTGCCCGAAGATATTCCTCATATTCCAGAAACTGCAAAAGCTCTGCCCGCTCCATCCCCTCCACCAGGACACGCACCACATCATGCTGCAGCTTAATGACCTGCTTCACGGCGGCAATAATCCCCACCCGAAACAGCCCCTCAAGGCCAGGCTCCTCCTCCTCCACGTCACGCTGAGTCACCAGAAACACCTGCTGGTCTCCCAGCATGGCATTCTCCACCGCCCGCACGGATTTGGAACGGCTCACATCAAAATGCGCTACCATTCCCGGTAATATAGTCATTCCCCGCAAAGCTACTGCGGGGAGTTCTCTCATTCTGTCATTCATTATGATCACCTATGCACTCTTACTCTTTTCTTCCAGCATTCCAATATTCGTCAGCACCGGGGCCGTGCCCTCCACCGATTCCTTGGTAATGGTACAGCTTACAATATTTTCATCCGAGGGAACGCGGAACATCACGTCCATCATCACCTGCTCCACAATGGCCCGAAGACCTCTGGCTCCGGTCCTGCGCTTCATGGTCTTTTCGGCAATGGCCTCCAGGGCTCCTTCCTCAAAATGCAGCGTCACGCCGTCCAGCTCCATCAGCCTTGCATACTGGCGTACCAGGGAATTCTTCGGCTCCTTCAGGATACGGATCAGAGCTGCCTGATCCAGGGCATCCAGAGATACCGTCACCGGCACACGCCCGATAATCTCAGGAATCATGCCGAATTTGATGAAATCCTGTGGCAGCGCCTCCTTCAGCACCTCGCCCACATTCCGCTCCCGCCGATCCTGGATATCCTGGTTAAAGCCAATGGCCTTTTTATCTAATCGTGATTCAATTATCTTGTCAAGCCCTTCAAATGCACCGCCGCAGATGAAAAGTATATTCGTCGTATCAATCTGCAGAAGCTCCTGGTAGGGATGCTTCCTGCCTCCCTGGGGCGGAACGGAAGCCAGGGTGCCCTCCAGAATCTTCAGAAGGGCCTGCTGCACGCCTTCTCCTGACACATCTCTGGTGATGGAGGGATTCTCCGATTTCCTGGTAATCTTGTCAATCTCATCAATATAGATAATTCCTGTCTGGGCCCGCTCAATATCGTATTCTGCCGCCTGGATAATCTTCAGCAGGATATTCTCCACATCCTCGCCCACATAGCCGGCCTCTGTCAGCGCCGTGGCATCGGCAATGGCAAAGGGCACGTTCAGAATCTTTGCCAATGTCTGGGCCAGCAGCGTCTTGCCGGAGCCTGTTGGGCCAAGCATCAGGATATTGCTCTTCTGCAGCTCCACACCGCTGTCGTCCTGCTCTGCCAAAATCCGCTTGTAATGGTTATACACAGCCACCGAGAGGACCTTCTTGGCCTGCTCCTGCCCAATCACATACTCATCCAGAAATGCCTTCATCTCCTCAGGCTTAATCAAATTAATGGGGGCTGCCGTCTCCTCCTCTGTCACCGGCTCCAGCTCGCCTCCCAGCTCCTCCTCAATAATCTCCGCACAGACATCCACGCACTCGTCGCAGATATACGTATCGTTGGGTCCTGCAATCATCTTCCTCACCTGCAGGTCTGTCTTCCCGCAAAAGGAACAGCGGACTCTATTGTCCATGAATTTCCCTGCCATGTTTTGCGATTCCTCCTAATTCTTTCTATTTACCGACACGAGGGACAGTGCCGCGCGCCCTGTCCCTGTATTGTCATCCCTACTTCTCTTTGTATGTGATCACATCGTCGATCAGTCCGTATGCCTTGGCCTCCTGGGCGGACATATAATTATCACGCTCCGTATCTTCTGCAATCACGTCATATGGCTGGCCGGTATTGGCTGCCAGAATCTCATTCAGACGCTTCTTGGTCTTTAAGATGTTCTCTGCCACAATCTGGATATCCGTAGCCTGCCCCTTGGCTCCTCCGGAGGGCTGATGGATCATCACCTCGGCATTGGGAAGTGCAAAACGCTTGCCCTTGGCGCCGCCTGCCAGCAAAAATGCTCCCATACTGGCCGCAAGGCCAATACAGATGGTGGACACATCGCATTTGATATACTGCATGGTATCATAAATGGCCAGGCCTGCCGTCACCACCCCGCCCGGGGAATTGATATACAGCTGGATATCCTTGCCGGGATCCTCTGCCTCCAGAAACAGCAGCTGCGCCACGGTCAGGCTGGCTGTCGTCTCATTGACCTCTTCTCCCAGAAAAATAATCCGGTCCTTCAATAACCTGGAATAAATATCATAGGAACGCTCTCCTCTGCTGGTCTGTTCCACAACGTAAGGTACTAAGCTCATAATTCTGCCTCCTTTGCCCTGTAGGCGCCAGTTCCAGGCACCCTTTCAAGCACTGTTTTCAAGCACTATTTCAAAGAAACGAAGTCCCATGTCAGAACCGTAATCCCCCATGGAACTTATCTCTGCGCCATCCGGCGCCCTGTATCCTGTTATTAACCGGAGCGGGGAACCCATTCCTCGTCCCCCGCTGCCCCAACCTTCTTATTCAGCGTCCTTATCCTTTGCTTTGGGCTTTGCTCTCTCCTTGATGTTCTCCATGATCAGGTCAACGGCCTTCTGAACAGCCAGATCCTTCTTCATGCCTTCTACCTCGCCGCCCATAATGGTCTTGATCTGCTCTGCTTCCATACCGTACATCTCAGCCATCCTGGCAAATTCAGCCTCTACCTCCTCTTCGGAGATCTGGATATTCTCCTCCTTGGCGATCTGCTCCAGCACGAGGCTAGTCTGGATCCGCTTCAGGGCATCCGGCTTCATCTGCTCCTGCATGTTCGCCATGGTCATGCCGCTGAACTGCATATACTGCTCCAGGGATAAGCCCTGCTGGGCAATCTGATTGGCAAACTGATTCATCATGGTATCAATCTGTGTCTCCAGCATAGCCTCCGGAATCTCCATCTTGGACTTGTCAATGATCTTATTGATGGCTTCCTCTTCCTTCTCGCGCTTTGCGGAAGCCTCCTTGCGGTCCACAAGGCGCTTCTTCAGGCTGTCCTTGTACTCCTCCAGGGTATCGAACTCGGAAACATCCTGGGCAAACTCGTCATCCAGCTCCGGCAGCTCCTTGGCCTTGATCTCATTGATCTTCACCTGGAACACAGCCGGCTTCCCTGCCAGCTCCGCTGCATGATACTCCTCCGGGAAGGTCACATGCACCTCCAGCTCATCGCCGGTGTTCTTGCCCACCAGCTGCTCCTCAAAGGTATCAATGAAGGAATGGGAGCCAATCACCAAAGAATGGTTCTCGGCCTTGCCGCCCTCAAAGGGCTTGCCGTCCACAAAGCCCTCATAATCAATCACTGCCGTATCGCCGTCAGCCACCGGCCGATCCTCTACGGTAATGGTCCTGGCATTGTTCTCACGTTCTCTATTCAGCTCCTGCTCCACCTCTTCCGCGGAAACAGAGGTATCAATCTTCGTCACCTGCACACCCTTGTACTTGCCCAGGGTCACCTCCGGCTTCACGGCAAACTCAGCCGTAAAAATAAAGGGCTTGCCCTTCTCAATCTGTGTCACGTCAACCGTTGGGCGGGATACGATATCAAGGCCGCTCTCCTCGGCTGCCTTGGGATATTCCTGATTGATCAGTGCATTGGCTGCATCCTCAAAGAAAATCTCCACGCCATACAGCTTCTCGATCATGCTGCGGGGCACCTTACCCTTACGGAATCCCGGCAGACTGATCTGGCTCTTCTGCTTCTGATATGCCGCCTGAATCGCCTTCTCCAGCTCTTCCGCCGGAACCTCGACGGTCAGCTTTGCCATGTTTTTCTCCAAATTCTCTACCTGTACGCTCATTACTACTGTTTTCCTCCTTCTTTTGTCCTGTCTCGGACACATAGGTACACCCGGAGGGTGCTTCCTCCTTCAATATATAAATGGTATAGACGTACCCTTCCATTTTTATTCAATCAATTTGACATTATAGCATACCTTTTCCCAAAAAGCAACTGATTTTCAGCCGGATTTCTTGTGATTTCCCGCTGGAACGTAACAGTTCAGACAACCCTCTGTATCTCCACGACAGGTACACCAGTCAAATAATGACTGGTGTACCTGTTAAGATGGCTGCAATACT
>CAJUQB010000063.1 GCA_910588285.1 uncultured Lachnospiraceae bacterium | reverse complement strand
CCTTGATATTACAGTGTTCCTATTAAAACTCATTCATATGGAGCCACGGCTTTTCTTTTCCCTTATCTCAAATTTTTCTTTTCTCAAATCTTACTTCTTGCTCCCGGCAGCCCGAACTGCGGAAATCACCACATTCCCCTTAATCTCAGAAACTGGCGCCCCTCTGGAGCAGTCACATACCACCTTGTTGAAGCCCTGGAGCATCGGCCCATAGGCATTGGCATGGCCAAACTGCTGAATCAGCTTCACTGCCACATTTCCTACGTTCAGATCCGGCCAGATCACGACATTGGCCTTGCCTGCCACCTTGCTCTCCCGCTGCACCTTCTTGGCTGCAACAGCCGGAACAATGGCAGAATCAAGCTGGAACTCGCCGTCAATGGCAAGATCCGGGCGGGCCTCCTGGGCCAGCTTCAATGCCTCGGTCACCTTGTCGATCAGCTCGCCCTGGCCGCTTCCCAGTGTAGAATAGCATACCATTGCGCATCTGGGCTCCCAATCCAGCAGGGAAGCAACCGTATCGCAGGCGGAGATGGCAATACTTGCCAGCTGCTCTGCATTGGGGTTGGTGCACACAGCGCTGTCGCCCACAGCCAGCAGAGAGCCTTCGCTTCCCTCATAGCCCGGGATATCGCACAGGCCGATACTGGAAACCGTGCTGATGCCTTCCTTCAGGCCGATGATCATCTGGCCTGCCAGAAGCACATCTCCGGTTGTATTGTCGATTCCTGCAAAGGTAACGTCTGCCTCATCCACTGCCTGCATAGCCATCGCATAGTACAGAGGATCCTCCATACGGCGTCCCAGGGCCTTCTCCTTCAGGCGGGTGGTGGGCAATGCCACATATTTTGCAATGATCTCGTTCTTGTAGGCCTCCTCGTGGATGTCTACAATGGTAAATACGCCCTCCTCATAGCCTCTCTCCGCTGCCAGCCTCTTGATCTCTGCCCCATCGCCTACAAGAATCGGGATGATATAGCCACCCTTTCCTGTCTCATAGGCTGCCTGCATCATCTTTTCATTGGCGGCTTCCGGAAATGCAACCTTCTGAGGATTCGCTTTTGCTTTTTCATAAAGCTGATCCAAAATATTCATAGGTCAATTCTCCTTCTCTCATTTCTAATACCAATCGAATGCCAAAGCTCAAGTCTCAAGCCTCACGGCTTTTGTCCTGCAGCTTATGTCTTATCTCATATCCTGGCAGTCAGAATTACATCTCCTCTTCAATCTTGTCAACAAGATCTCCGACTGTCTTACATGCAGATGCAATCTGAAGGGGAACCATAGCGTCCAGCTCATTCTCTATCTCGGATACCAGGCCAACCATCATAACAGAGGTTCCACCAAGATCCTCCTTGATATCGGTATCTACCGTGATATCGGCCTCGTCCTTGCCGTATGCCATTGCCACCAGCTCAATTACCTTTGCTTCTAATTCTTTTCTGTCCATTTTTCTCTCTCCTTTTCTTTTTTATACAAATATAAAATTATGTAAACTTCTACCGGGTTCTGCAGGCATCCCTTCCTATCATCCATAAGGAATGCCTGCGGTTGCTTCTATCATAAACCAGGAGCTTACTCCTCGTCAAGCTCAAATACCACTGTCTTGTAGCCGTCTCTCTGCAGTGTGGTTGCATGTATCGGCACCGGAAGCTTGCCGTTCTCGTAGATCTCTTTTCTCTTCTTCTTGTTGATTCCGGTCACAACCGCGTTAAAGCATGCGCCCTCCTCAATCTCAACCTCGCCATAGGCAAAGTTCTTCATGCGCTCCCGGTACTCCGGCTTGGTAGACAATGCGGCCGGAAGGACGATGGACTTCATCACACCCTTACCGCTGATCTCCACCCATTCGGTCTCCAGGTTGCCGCAGCTGTTGCAGGCATATACCGGCGGGAATTCCACTGCCCCGCAGGCCGGGCATTTACGGCCCAGGAACTTGCCTTCCTCAAGGCCCTGATAAAATTTCTCAACGACTTTTTCTAATTTGATAGCCATGGTCTCTTTCCCTCCTGATTAATCAATTGTCCTAAGAAGTACAGCCGCAATATTCTGTGCCCCGCCGTAGCCTCTCAGCATTGTGGTCTTGGGTAATTTCTTCACCTGACGCTCGCCGCACTCGCCGCGCATCTGCAGGCAGGCCTCATACACGTCTGCCAGGCCGGAAGCCGCATGAGCATGGCCGAAGGAGGTTCTTCCGCCATTGGTATTGATGGGCTTATCCCCGTCATAGGCAGTACGTCCCTCACAGATATACTTCCAGCCCTCGCCCCAGGGCAGATAGCCTGCGATCTCCGCTGCAATCAGGTGGGAGGTAATAATAAAATCATTTGCATAGAACAGATCCAGCTCCTCCGGCTTCACTCCGGTCTGGGCATATACCTGACGTACTGCCTCCTCTGTTGCACGGATCTCAAAGTGGGGATTGCTGGCCTCAAGGGCGGAGCAGCCCACGCCCAGCACCTCAATGGGCTTGTGGTTCAGGTTCTTGGCAATCTCAGGAATCATCTCAGTGGCACAGACAATACAGGCCGCCGCGCCGTCACACTTGCGCTCTACGCCTTCCATGCGTAGGAAATCTCCCATCTTGGGGTTGTAGGGGGAACGCATGTAATCCATCACATTGTCAAAGCCCTTCTCCTTGGCAATATCGGCAAATTCCGTGCGCTCGATGGCCAGCGGGTTCTTGGCTGCATTGCGGCGGTTGTTAATGGCCATCCAGTTGAGGGTATCATCCATCTCCTCTGCGGAAATGCCCCGGGTACGGACATAATCCTCGGCAGCATCATCGTAAATCAGCTCAATGGGAGCCATCAATGCACGGGCATAAGTACGGTCATACAGCCATGAAGTGGTTGCCAGAAACTTCTCCATGGTCATCTTATCTCTCTTGTAGGGGTGCTTGGGCGTCTCTACATTATCAGCCGGTGAAGGGGTACTGTCTCCAAATTCTACACAGCCGGTAAGCACACAATTGTACTTGCCGGATGCCACTGCATTCACAGCCTGTTCAATGGCCAGATACCCGGTACAGCATGCTTCCGAATGATGGATGGAAGCCTTGCCCTTCATTCCGAACCAGTTGGCAATCTGCACGTTGGGGGTCAGGTAGTTCATCCCGTTCAGTGTGCTGGCTGCGCCATGGAAGTAGAAATCCACATCCTTGGCCGTAATCCCTGCATCCTCCATGGCCTTCAATGCTGCGTAGCCATACATCTCGCCTTCCGTAAGGCCATTGGTCTCCGGATTGTCCACGGTGTACATGAAGGGTGTACAGCCAACGCCAATGATGGAAACGCTTCTGGCATACTTGTGTGTTGTTGTCTGATTCATTGAAAATTCCTCCTGTCAAAATAATTTATTACCTACCCTAGAGCGTGTTTAAGATGCCTTTATTATATTACAAATTCCTCAAAAAAGGGTTGTTCAAACGCACAATTATCACTTTTAATCCTATTCATGTTTCGTGTAAAAGCCAAATGTCTTCCCCTGAGATTCCAATGGGATTTTCTTCCTGGATTTGTTCATAATTTATTCACGTTATATTAAAAAAAGCTTCACGGTGTGAACATTGTTTTTTCATTACTTCTGCTTATAATAATAGCATAACAAAAGACAACATCCTAGTAATTATATATTACTACATTCGAATAAACTTTTTCATAATAACGCCAGGTGGCACAAGCTGCCTGGCATCCTCCCTTTCTGAATTTTTAGTTGTGAAAAGCAAAAGGAGCCTCCCAGAGGGGGCTCCTTTTGTTTTGTCCATATCCATATCCTTCTCTGTATTTTATACCTCAAACATCAAATCGCCGTAGGAGGGCATGGGCCACATCTCCTTATCCACCAGCATCTCCAGCTGGTCTACTGGGGAACGCAGCTCCTCCATTGCTGTCTTTACATAGTCGCGGTAAGCAACCGCCTGTTCCCTTCCTTCCTCCATGGCCGCAGCCTTCCTGGTGGCCTCCACAAGCTTTGCCAGCGCCACCTTCGTATCAGTCAGCAGGTCAGAGGTCTCCTGAAGAAGCTCTGTCTGGGTGCTGACATCCGCCACACAGGCTGCCTTTACCTCATTGATGGAATGGGCCAGTGAGGTGATATACTTAATCACAGCGGGAATAATCTGCTTGCTGGCCATATCAATCATGGTGTGGGCCTCAATATTGATTACCTTGGCATAATTCTCATAGTGGATCTCCGCCCGGGAGGAGAGCTCCGTCTCCGTAAATACGTTGAACTTCTCAAACATCCGGATGGATTTCTCTGCGGTCAGGGCCGGTACGGCATCTACCATATTGCGGATATTGGGAAGTCCCCGGCGCTCCGCCTCTGCCACCCACTCCTCCGAGTAGCCGTTGCCATTGAATACGATCCTCTGATGCTCGATGGCGTATTCCTTGATCAGGTCATGGACCGCAAGGTCAAAATCCTCCGCCTGCTCCAGCACATCGCAGGCCTCGCAGAACACCTCTGCCACGATGGTATTCAGCACCACATTGGGAGCTGCAATGGAATCATTGGAGCCCACCATCCGGAACTCAAACTTGTTGCCGGTAAAGGCAAAGGGAGAGGTACGGTTGCGGTCTGTGGCATCCTTCATAAAATCAGGCAGGGTGCGGACTCCTGTCTGAAGCACCTCCCCCTTCAGGCTGCGGGTGGCGGAGCCTGTACTGATCAGCTGATTCAGCACATCCTGCAGCTGCTCCCCAAGGTAAATGGAAATAATGGCAGGCGGCGCCTCATTGGCTCCCAGACGCTGGTCATTTCCCGCATCTGCCGCAGATTCACGGAGAAGATCCGCATGGACATCCACTGCCTTCAGGATGCAGGTCAGCACCAGCAGGAACTGGATGTTCTCATGGGGTGTCTTGCCCGGATTCAGGAGATTGATCCCGTCATCTGTGATCAGAGACCAGTTGTTGTGCTTGCCGGAGCCATTCACCCCTGCAAAGGGCTTCTCATTCAGCAGGCAGGTCAGCCCATGATGGAAGGCTTCCTTCTTCAGGGTCTCCATCACCAGCTGGTTATTGTCCACCGCCACATTACACTGGGCATAGATAGGCGCCAGCTCATGCTGGGCCGGGGCCACCTCATTGTGCTGGGTCTTGGCACTGACTCCCAGCTTCCAGAGCTCCTGGTTCACATCCTTCATAAACGCGCCGATCCGTTCCCGGATCACGCCGAAATAATGATCGTCCATCTCCTGGCCCTTGGGAGGCATGGCGCCGAACAGGGTACGTCCGGTAAAAATAAGGTCCTTCCGCTTCAGATACTTCTGTCGGTCCACAAGGAAATATTCCTGCTCCGGCCCCACGGAAGGCGTTACCCGCTTTGAGGTCTGATTGCCAAACAGGCGCAGCAGGCGCAGGGACTGCTCATTGATGGCCTCCATGGAACGCAGGAGAGGCGTCTTCTGATCCAGTGCCTCTCCGGTATAGGAGCAGAAGGCTGTGGGAATACAGAGAATGGCCCCCGCCGCATCCTGCCGCACAAAGGCCGGGGAGGTGCAGTCCCAGGCTGTGTATCCCCTTGCCTCAAAGGTGGCCCTCAGGCCCCCGGAGGGGAAGGAGGAGGCATCCGGCTCGCCCTTGATCAGCTCCTTGCCGGAAAAGCTCATCAGCACCTTGCCATTGTCCATGGGCGCCGTGATAAAGGAATCATGCTTCTCTGCCGTGGCTCCGGTCAGGGGCTGGAACCAATGGGTATAGTGGGTGGCCCCCTTCTCAATGGCCCACTCCTTCATCTCATGTGCAACCACATCGGCTGTCTCCAGGTCCATCTCCACACCTTCGTCCATCACCTCCCGCATCTTCTTGTAGACCTTTTTGGGCAGGCGTTCCTGCATCACGGAATCATTGAATACATTTTCCCCGAAGATCTCTGCCACATTGTAATACTCACTCATACTCATACTTCCTTTCTTTTGGGAACACAGCTGTTTGCATAAGCTGCTCCGCACAAAAAGGGTGCTCCAATCTCTTTGGAACACCCTTGTTCTGCGCATTTGCTTTATCTAATAATACAATACATGAATTTTACCAAAAATTCAAGTGCTCTGATAGAAAAAAGATATTTTTCCCGTTTTCGACAAATCAGACAAATCATTGCATGCTTTTTTGTGGCATTTTACCAGAAACAGGGGCTTAGGCCCTGCCAACGGAACCGAACAGCTCCATCTTCTCCTTCACCGTGGCCTTGATGGCTTCTGCACCGGGAGCCAGCAGCTTGCGGGGATCAAAGCCCTTGCCCTCCAGATCCTTGCCTGCCTCGATGTATTTGCGGGTGGCCTCTGCGAAGGACAGCTGACACTCGGTATTTACATTGATCTTGGCAACGCCCAGGGAGATGGCCTTCTTGATCATGTCCTCCGGAATTCCGGTGCCGCCGTGAAGCACCAAGGGCATCTCTCCTGTCAGCTGCTGAATGCCGTCCAGTGTCTCAAAGCTTAATCCTGCCCAGTTTTCAGGATATTTGCCGTGAATATTGCCAATCCCTGCCGCCAGCATATCAATGCCAAGATCTGCAATCTTCTTGCATTCCTGGGGATCCGCACACTCACCCATGCCCACAACGCCGTCTTCCTCGCCGCCGATGGAGCCGACCTCTGCCTCAATGGACATGCCGTTCTTGTGAGCCAGTGCTGCCAGCTCTGTGGTCTTTGCCACATTCTCCTCAATGGGATAGTGGGAGCCGTCGAACATGATGGAGGAAAAGCCTGCCTCCACACACTTCAAGCAGCCTTCGTAGGAGCCATGGTCCAGATGCAGGGCAACGGGAACCGTAATATTCAGCTCCTCAATCATAGCCTTCACCATAGCCGCTACCGTCTTGTAGCCGGTCATATACTTGCCTGCACCCTCGGATACGCCGAGGATCACCGGAGAATTGCACTCCTGGGCAGTCAGGAGAATGGACTTGGTCCACTCCAGATTGTTGATGTTGAACTGGCCTACCGCATAGTGGCCAGCCTTTGCTTTGTCCAGCATTTCTTTTGCAGATACTAACATAATTAAATTCCTCCGTTAATTTTATATTTCACTTTTTGCATGACTTTAGTATATCCCAAGCCCTGGAAAAAGTCAAACCTCGTCTACCATAATATTGACAGCCTGCCGCTCATTGTGGATCTCTACCTCCGTATGATCGCCCCCATATTCCCCGTCCATTGTCCAGGGCACCAGCTCTGGGGAGGTGAGGCGGATCCGGTCTGTCTTGGTGGAATAGATCAGCTCCGTATCGTCCACGCCGGTGGTCAGGCACCGCAGGATCTCGGCCAGCTCTATGGGATTGCGGGGCTTCTGGATCAGCGTCACCTCAAAGAGGCCGTCGTCCAGCAGCACATCCTTGCCTGTCATTCCCTTAAAGCCTCCCACAGAGGTGGAATTGGTAATCATGCCAAAGATGAATTCCCCCTCAAAGCTTTCCCCATTGCACTCCACATGCATGGAGCAGGACTTGACAGAGCCCAGGCTTTTGGCCCCCTCCAGAAGATAGGCCGCATGCCCCAGCAGGTTCTTCCATTGCTGGGATGTGCCGTAGGAAACCTCTGTAAAGATCCCAAAGGCTGCAATGTATACAAAATACTTGCCGTTCATATTCCCCACATCGCAGGGAAAGACACTTCCCTCCACTGCCGTACGGGCTGTCTTCATCATTCCCTTGGGCAGCTTCAGGGAATTGGCAAAATCATTGGTACTGCCTGCCGGAATATAGCCAATGGCAACACGCTCCTGCTCCTGGCGGCGCATCATGCCGCTGACCACCTCATCCAGTGTCCCGTCACCGCCGCTGCAGACCACCAGGTCATAGCTCCCGGCCCGTTTGGCCACCACCTCCCGGGCATCCTGGGGCGCCTGGGTGGGATGGACCTCCACACGGTAGCCTGCCTTCACGAAGAGATCCAGGATCCCCAGCAGCTTATTCTTGATCTGTCCCTTCCCGGAATAGGGATTAAAAATAAATAACAGCTTTTTCATTGTTTTCCTTCCAGGCACAGGGCCAGGGCCCTGGCGGCCTCCTCTTGGTCTTTTCCCACCGCGCTGATCATCACATCCTGCCCGTCCCCGGCAAGAAAATTCATCATACCCATGATGCTTTTTGCACTCACCCTGTGGCAGCCCTCCACCTGTATATACAGCTCGCTCTCAAACTGATTGGCTGTCTGCACAAACCGGGCAATGTAATCCGGATCCAGTTCTTCCTGCAAATTAAGACGCGCTTTGATTTCCATACCATATTCCTCCCTTAGATACAGGCATTCCGTTCTCTTAATTCCTCTGCAAAGCTGCTGATCTTGCGAAGCCGGTGATTGACGCCTGACTTCCCGACAGCCGGTGTCAGCAGGCTGCCAAGCTCCTTGAGCGCCGCCTCTGGATAGGCCAGCCGAAGCTGCGCCATCTCCTGCAGACCCTCGCTGAGAGCGGAAAGCCCCACTGTCCTTTCAATATATTGTATATCCTCCACCTGCTTCACTGCAGCATTTACAGTCTTATTAATATTCGCTGTCTCACAGTTTACCTGGCGGTTCACTGAGTTACGCATTTCCTTCAGGATCCTGACATTCTCCAGGTTCATCAGGGCCACATGGGCCTCCATGACATTGAGCATGTCGACAATCTGGGAGCCCTCCTTCAAATACACCACATAGCACTTTTTCCGGGCCACAATCTTCGCATCCAGCCCAAAGCTTGTGATCAGCTCCCGAAGCTGCCCTGCCCTGGCGGGATCCTGACATACAATCTCAAAATGATATGCCTTTTCCGGATCGCTCATGGATCCGGATGCCAGGAAGGCCCCGCGGATAAAGGCCCGCTTGCAGCATGCATTTTTGACCAGCAGGCCGCTGACCAGCTCATTGGTTCGTACAAACTGCCCCTGGCTGTCAATCCACTTCACACCATGGAGAATGCGGAAGGCCTGGGTCTGGTCTGTGACGGCTACCATACAGTTTTTCCCTTTGTGCAGCGGATTCTCGCTGACATTTAAGGTTGCATTGATGTTAAATATCCGCTTCAAAAGCGTGTAATATTTCCGGGCCAGGGTGACATTTTCCACATGGACCACCAGGCCCTGCCCCAGCTCCGTCTCCTGGATCCTGCCAAGAAATCCCAGCACTGCCGCCAGCTCTGCCAGCTGGCAGTGGCGGCCGGCGCCGATCTGCCTGCACAATTCATCCTTCACATCACTTGAAAACGACATTTATTTTCCTCTCAGGGCATCCTTGCCAATATCACGATGCTCCATCTTGATTCCATATCCCTTGTTCCTAAGCAGCCGCTGATAGAGCTCATTTGCCAGCGTCACAGAACGATGCTTCCCGCCGGTGCAACCCACGCTGATAATCAGCTGGTTCTTGCCCTCAGCAATATAATTGGGAATCAGAAATTCCACCATATCCTGCAGCTTGTCCAGAAATGCATGGGCCTCCGGAAACTGCATCACATAGTCCTGAATCTCCGGGTCGTTGCCCGTCTTGGCCCGAAGCCCTTCCACATAGTATGGATTGGGCAGGAAGCGCACGTCAAACACCAGGTCGGAATCTGCAGGGATCCCGTATTTGAATCCAAAGGAGAGAATCGTCACAAACAGGTTATGGAAATCCTGGTTCATCACAAAGATCTTCTCCAGCTCCACCTTCAGCTCCCTGGTGAGAAGTTGGCTGGTGTCGAGAATGTAATCTGCCTGGTTTTTCAGAAACTGCATTGCCTGCCGTTCCTTCTCGATGCCCCGATCCACCCGTTCTCCCATCGCCAGGGGGTGGTTGCGCCGCGTCTCCTTGTAGCGCTTCACCAGCACGGCATCATCGGAATCTAAGAACAGGATCTCAAACTGACATCCCTTTTCCCGAAGTCTTGCAAAAATCCCTTCCAGCTGGCCAATGGCCTGGCCGCTTCGGATATCCACTCCCAGCGCCACCTTTTCCAGCTCTCCGTTCTCCGAGCTGCTCAGCTGTGAAAACTTCTCGATCAGAGGGATTGGAAGATTGTCTACACAAAAGTAACCCATATCCTCCATCATCTTCAGCGCAGTACTTTTTCCTGCGCCGGACATTCCTGTCAAAATCACGAATCTCATGGTCAGACCTCCTTGCTGTACTAGAACTCTCCCAGCAGCTTTACCTCCGGCTCCAGCAACACGCCAAACCTGTCATATACCGTATCCCGCACCTTTTGGATCAGCTGCCAGATCTCCGCGGCTGTGGCAGCCCCCCGATTGATGATAAACCCACAGTGCTTTTCCGACACCTGGGCGTCTCCCACGCAAAAGCCCTGAAGCCCTGCGTCCTGGATCAGCTTTCCTGCAAAATACCCCTCAGGCCGTTTGAAGGTGCTGCCTGCACTGGGATACTCCAGGGGCTGCTTCTCCAGACGTTTTTGGCGCAGCTCCTCCATCCGCCCTCCGATCTCCTCCTGATCTCCCGGCTTCAGGGAAAACACTGCTTCCACCACAATCCCGCCGTTTTTCTGTACCATGCTGCTGCGGTAGGAAAGGGCCAGGCGCTGGGCCGGGCAGGAGACAAGGACGCCATCCGGCATCAGTACCAGGGCAGACTCCAGCACATCCTTCATCTCGCCGCCATAGGCCCCGGCATTCATGGCGACTGCGCCGCCCACGGTCCCGGGAATCCCCGCCGCAAAGGCAAGGCCCTTAAGGGAGGCCCGGTAGGCTGCCGCTGCCGCCCGTGCCAGGCTTGCCCCGGCCTGGACAGTCATACGCGTTCCCTCCACCCGGAGAGCCGAAAGCTGCTGCCCGATCTCCACCACCGCCCCTGCAAAGCCCTGGTCGCTCACCAACAGATTGCTGCCATTGCCCGTAATCTGAACCGGGATCCCCCGGGCCCTGCACAGGGCAGTCACTCCTGGCAGCTGCTCTTGGTTGGGGCGCAGATAATAGGCCGCAGGCCCTCCCACCCGAAAGGTGGTATGGCGGCTCATAGGCTCCTGGCACAACAGCTGATCTTCTGTTAGGATCTGCAGCAATTCATCCCGGAATGTCAAATCAACAACCAACCTCTCTATCCGTTTATGGATTTTTCTAATTTTTCTGTCTTCTGTGTCTGTCTGTGGCCTTACGCTTCCTGAAGGAACGCCACATATCCCCGTTTGGCTTCATACAGGTCCGCCTTGCTGATAATCTCCCAGGGCGCATGCATATTCAGTACCGGCACCCCGCTGTCAATCACCTGCATGTTCAGATTTGCCAGGATATATGCAATGGTGCCGCCGCCTCCCTGGTCCACCTTGCCAAGCTCTGCCGTCTGGAAGGCCACGTCATTGCTGTCCATAATCTGGCGGAGCCTTGCAATATACTCGGGATTTGCGTCATTGGATCCGCCCTTTCCCCTGGAGCCGGTGAACTTGTTAAATACCAGCCCCTTACCAAAATATGCGGCATTCTTCTTTTCCATGACAGTTGGGAACAGCGGATCAAAGGCAGCGCTCACATCGGAGGACAATACCTTGGAATTGGTCATGGCCCGGTTGAAGGCCACCTGGGAATAGCCGCCCATAGTCTCCATCAGCTCTGCCACCGTATACTCAAAAAATCTGGACTGCATACCAGTAGCACCTACGCTTCCGATCTCCTCCTTGTCCACCAGCAGGCATACGCTGGTCTTTTTGCAGGTTCCTGCCTCTGCAATGGCTGCGTAGGAGGGATATGCGCATACCCGGTCGTCATGGCCATAGCCCATCAGCATGCTGCGGTCAAAACCGTAATCCCTGGCCTCTCCGGCCGGCACTACCTCGATCTCCGCTGACAGGAAGTCGTCCTCCTCAATCTGGTACATCTCTGCCAGAATCGACAGGATATTCGCCTTCACCAAATCCTTGGCCTTCTCCTTGTCCTCCTCGTTCTGCAGCTGTGGGATACTGCCCACCAGTACATCCAGGTTCTCCCCCTCAATGACCTTGGAGGCCTTTTTCTCCATCTGCTCCCCGGACAGGTGGATCAGCAGGTCACTGACCCCAAATACCGGATCGTCGGCCTTTTCGCCGATATTTACCGTTACCGTGGTTCCGTCCTTCTTCACAATCACCCCGTGAAGCGCCAGAGGCAGGGCCACCCATTGATATTTCTTCACGCCTCCGTAATAATGGGTGTCAAGCAATGCCATCTCCGTGTCCTCATACAGGGGATTCTGCTTGATGTCAAGCCTGGGGGAATCAATATGGGCTCCCAGAATATTCATGCCCTTCTCCAGAGGCTCTTCCCCAATGACAAACAGGGCCATGGACTTACCCATATTGGTGATATAGAGCTTATCTCCTGCCTTGATCTCCTGCTTCTCCTCCAGTACCCTGCGCAGATCCGTAAATCCCGCCTCCCGGGCCTGAACTACAAGCTCGTCTACACATTCCCGCTCTGTCTTGCATTTGGAGATGAACTGGCGGTAGCGCTCTGCAAATTCCATCACCTGTTCCCTCTGGCCATCCTGATATTTTAACCATATATTTTTCTTTTCCATGAGATACCTCTTTTCTTTTTTATTAATTTTTATTAATTTTTATTATTTTTAATTAATTTTTATTGGTTTTTCTTAATGATTTTATTTCATGTCTTTGGATTTTGTTTTTATTTCTTTTATTTCTATATTCAATTTCGTGCCTTTTATGTTCTTCGTTCTTATTCTTCCTCGCTTCTCTTCTGGAGGTTTGCCTGTACCCGGCGGTACAGCTCCTTGGCCGCATTGTAGCCCATCTTCTTCTGCCTGTGGTTGGCCGCCGCAGTCTCGCAGATCACGGCAAGGTTCCGGCCCGGGCGGATGGGCAGGGAATGGCAGACCACCTTATTCCCCAGAATCTCCGTATATTCCTCCTCAAGTCCCAGCCGGTCATAATCATTATCCTTATGCCAGTCCTCCAGCTTGATGACAAGATCAATATTCTGCTTCTCCTTCACGCATTCCACGCCAAACAGATACTTGATATCTACGATGCCAACGCCCCGCAGCTCAATAAAATGGCGTGTGATATCCGGGGAGGTGCCCACCAGAGTGTGGTCATTGATCTTGCGGATCTCCACCACATCATCCGTCACCAGGCGGTGTCCCCGCCGCACCAGCTCCAGGGCTGCCTCGCTCTTGCCGATGCCGCTCTCCCCCATAATCAGAAGGCCTTCCCCGTACACGTCCACCAACACTCCGTGAATGGAAATACAGGGCGCCAGCGTCTCGTTAAGAATGTAGATCAGCTCTGCCATGAAGGCCGAGGTCCCGTAATCTGTCCCCAAAACCGGGATTCCGCTGGCTGTGGCAATCTCAAGAAGGTCATCGTCCGGCTCATAATTCCGGCAGAAAATCAAACATGGAATCTCATAGCCGAAAAACTGCTGGTATATCTCCCTTCTCTTCTCCGGCTCCATCTGCTGCAGATACGTGTATTCCACCGTACCAATGATCTGGACACGATCCTTTTCAAAATGCTCAAAATATCCGGTCATCTGCAATGCCGACCGGTTCACATCGGAAATGTTGATGCTCCTTTTCGTCAGATCCAGACTGTCGTTAAATACCTTAAGCTTCATCTGTTCCACAATCCTGCTAACACTGACACCTTTCATCCTGTATACTCCTCCTGATTTCCTTCTGGAATAGTTTTTTATATTTTATCATATTCTATTCCCGGCTTCAAGACCTCCCCCTCCTGACTGTGAAAAAATTCACAAACAGCTCTGGCCGCCCGCAGGTTCATGCCCGGCAATGCTGCCAGCTCCTCCTCCCCGGCTGCCTTGATCTCCTCCAGGCTGGAAAATCCCTTCATCAGCGCCTTGCGCCTGGCCGGCCCAATGCCCGGAATATCATCCAGCACGGAATGCACCTGCTCCTTGCTGCGCAGGGAGCGATGGTACTCAATGGCAAACCGGTGGGCTTCATCCTGTATCCTGGTAATCAGCCGGAAGCCCTCGCTGCTGCGGTCTATGGGAATCTCCACATTCCGGTAGTACAAGCCGCGGGTCCTGTGGTTATCATCCTTTACCATGCCGCAGACCGGGATCTGAAGGCCCAGCTCCTCCAGCACCTGAAGAGCCACGTTCACCTGGCCTTTTCCGCCATCCATCATAAGCAGATCCGGGAACCTGGTAAAGCTGCCGTAGGCATTGTCCAGCTGCCGCTCCTTCAGCTCCTGCTGTTCCTTCAGGCCGTGGGAAAACCGCCGGCTGAGTACCTCATGCATGGAAGCGTAATCATCCGGGCCTGTGACGGTTTTTAGTTTGAATTTGCGGTAATCGCTGCGCTGGGGCTTGCCCTTCTCGTAGACCACCATGGAGCCCACGGTCTCGAATCCGTTGATATTGGAGATATCAAAAGCCTCTACCCGGCACAGCTCCTCCATCTGAAGCCATCCGGCAATCTCCTTCATGGCTCCGATGGTACGGCCCTCCTCCCGCTTGATCTTCTCCTTATCCTGGCTCAGCACCAGAAGGGCATTCTTGGCTGCCAGCTCCATCAGCTTCTCCCTGCTCCCCTTCTTGGGCACCCGGATATAGACCCGCTGCCCCCGGCGGCTGCCCAGCCACTGCTCCAGCACGGCTGCATCCTCAATCTCCTCCGGCACCATAATTTCCCTGGGGATAAAGGGAGTGCCTGCATAGAATTGCTTCACAAAGGCCGATACAATCTGTCCTCTTGTGTCCTCATTGGCAATATTGACATGGAAATGGTCCCGCCCGATCAGCAGGCCGTCCCGCACAAAAAAGACCTGCACCACCGCATCCCGATCATCGTTGGCCACTGCAATGATATCCCGATCCTCCC
Source organism: uncultured Lachnospiraceae bacterium (assembly GCA_910588285.1). GTDB lineage: Bacteria > Bacillota > Clostridia > Lachnospirales > Lachnospiraceae > 14-2. The sequence continues at coordinate 12,391 of CAJUQB010000063.1, read as the reverse complement.
CGTCAGAATTGGTGATCTTCTGCTTCTGGGCAATCTGTTTGACGCTGGACAGAAGCTCCCGGTATTCAATGGCCCGCTCAAATTCCATATGTTCCGAGCAGGCCTGCATTTTCTGCTCCAGCTCCTGCAGCACCGGGCCGTAATTGCCGTTTAAAAAGGAGACTGCCCCTTCGATCTGCCTGTGGTATTCCTCCTTTGTCACATATCCCTGACAGGGACCCAGACACTGGTGAATGTGGTAATTCAGGCAGGGACGCTCCGCCCCCGTGTCCCTGGGCAGCACACGGCTGCAGGTGCGCAGCTGATACAGCTTCTGCAAAAGGTCAATGGTATCCTTCACGGCCCCGGCGCTGGTGTAGGGGCCAAAATAACGGGACTTGTCCTTTTTCACCTGACGGCAAAAGAGGACCCTGGGGAATTCCTCCCCCAGCGTCACTCTGATATACGGGTATGACTTGTCATCCCGCAGCATGGTATTGTATTTGGGCCGGTGCTCCTTGATCAGGTTACATTCCAGAATCAGCGCCTCCAGCTCCGAATCCGTAACGATATACTCAAATCGGACAATCTGCTGTACCATCCGATCCTTCTTGATCCCCTCGTTATGGCTGGGGCGGAAATACTGCCTCACCCGGTTCCGCAGGCTGACTGCCTTGCCCACATATATGATCACGTCCGCCTTGTCGTGCATCAGATATACGCCGGGCTTTGCAGGCAGCTTTTTTAATTCTTCCTGAATATCAAACATGGCTTCCTCTATTCATCCTCGGATTTCTGCTCTTTCATTTGCATAAGCATTTCCAGGGCAGACATGGGCTTCTGCCCGGGCTCTTCGCCTGCTGCCTGGGACATGTCCGTCTCCGGCTCACCGTTCCGCCCTGCGTACTGCTGGGGCTCCTGGAGCGGTTCCTCTGACAAATGGTCCTCCGGCTCTGCATACTGCTGCTCCTGAAATCTTTCTCCCGGCAGCCCTTCCTCCGGCTCCTCAAAATCCAGATCCCAGAACAGCTCTTCCTCCTCTTCTTCCTCCGGCGCATGATACGGTTCTGCCTCTGGCTTCGGCTTCTGGAGCGGCTCTGCCTCTTCTTCCTCCAACTTCCGGGGCTGCTCTGTGTTCCCTTTTTTCTTCTGCTCCTTCGACGACTCTTCCCCGGCTTCCCAGGACGGCTCTTCCCCGGCTTCCTCCGGCTCCCAGGACGGCTCTTCCCCATCCTTCTTCGGCTTCTGGGATAGCTCTTCCCCGTCTCCCTCCGGCTTCCGGGTCATCTCTTCCCCATCCTCCTTCGGCTCCCGGGACGGCTCTTCCTTCCCTTCATCCTTCAACGGCTCTGCTTCCGCCTTCTTTGCCTCCTCTTCCTCGGTCTTCAGCCGATGGAAGATATCCATGAATTCTTTTCCGGTGATCGTCTCATGCTCATACAGATACTCGGAGACCTCATCCAGGATCTTGCGGCTCCCAAGAAGCAGCTCCTTGGCCTTCTCGTAGCAGCTCTGCAGAATCTTCATCACTTCTTTGTCAATCTGGGAGGCAGTCTCCTCCCCGCAGTTCAGAGAGGCCCGTCCATCCAGGTACTGGCTCTCCACGGTCATCAGCCCCATAAGGCCAAACTTCTCCGACATGCCATACTGGGTCACCATGGCTCTCGCCAAGTTGGTGGCCCGCTCAATATCATTGGAGGCCCCTGTGGTCACGGAATCAAAGGCAATCTCCTCAGCGGCGCGGCCGCCCATGAAGGACACCAGATCCGCAATCAGCTCATCCTTTGTTTTTAAATATTTCTCTTCCTCCGGCACCTGCATGGTATAGCCAAGGGCTCCCATGGTACGGGGAACAATGGTGATCTTCTGCACCGGCTCCGCATCCTTCTGCAGGGCCATCACCAGGGCATGCCCCACCTCGTGGTAAGCCACCAGCTTCTTCTCCTTGGGCCCCATAATGCGGTCCTTCTTTTCCTTGCCTGCAATCACAACCTCCACGGACTCAAACAGATCCGACTGATTCACGCTCTTGCGCCCGTTCTTGACGGCATTGATGGCCGCCTCATTGATCATATTGGCCAAGTCGGAGCCCACGGCGCCTGATGTGGCCAGGGCGATGGCATCCAGATCCACCGTGTCGTCCATCAGCACATTCTTGGCATGTACCTTCAGCGTCTCCACACGGCCCTTCAGATCCGGCTTGTCCACAATAATCCGGCGGTCAAAGCGTCCCGGACGCAGCAGCGCCTTGTCCAATACCTCCGGCCGGTTGGTGGCTGCAAGGATCAGAAGCCCTTTGGAGGTGTCGAATCCGTCCATCTCTGCCAGCAGCTGGTTCAAGGTCTGCTCCCGCTCATCATTGCCGCCGTATCTGGTGTCACGGCTCTTGCCGATGGCATCAATCTCGTCAATAAAAATGATACAGGGCGCCTGCTTCTGCGCCTCCTTGAACAGATCCCGGACACGGGAGGCTCCCACACCCACAAACATCTCCACGAAATCAGAACCGGCCAGGGAGAAGAAGGGTGCCTTCGCCTCACCGGCTACGGCCTTGGCCAGCAGGGTCTTGCCGGTTCCGGGCGGTCCCACAAGGAGGGCCCCCTTGGGCAGCTTCGCTCCGATATCGGTATATTTCTTGGGATTGTGCAGGAAATCCACAACCTCCTGGAGGGATTCCTTAGCCTCGTCCTGACCGGCAACGTCCTTGAAGGTAACGCCGGTCTGCTTCTCCACATAGACCTTGGCCGTACTCTTGCCCACGCCCATCATACCGCCTCCGCCGCCCATGCGCCGCATGATGAAGCCGAGAATGATCCAAAGGATGGCAATCGGAATGATAAAGCTCAAAATATTAATCAGGAAATTGGTGGTCTGGCTGGCCTGCTCTCCCTTGAAATGAAGCCCCGAATCCTTGTGCTCATACAACGTGGGGATCAGATTCAGATCATTGAGCTGTACCGTATAATACTTGATGATCGGAATCTGCCCCTCCTTGGTCTTGGGGGTAATGTTGATCAGTCCGTTGCTGAACACAATCTCGCTGATCTTGTCCTCCTCCACCATGGTAAGGAACTCATCGTAGGTGATCTCCTGATTGGTCATCCTGGATATGCCGTTATTGATCATGCTGACCACAAACAGCACCACAAGGGCTGCCACCACAAAGATCAATAAGGTCATGCCGTTTTTGTTGTTCCGGTTATTTCTGTTATTGCTTCCATTATTATCCATATCTATCTTATGTCCTCCTCATATTCCGGACTCTGCCGCAATACTTTTATTATTATATGTTGATTTCGTTTGAAAATCAATATGTTCTTGGTGAACTTTTTTTGTCTTTTATAAAGTTTTTCTAAATTTTTTTGAGAAACCCTCTGGATTTTCTCAAAGTATGGTTGTATAATATCTTTTTAAAATGTATCTGCATTCCTGCCAATTACTCACTTTTTACCGCTGATCTGCCACTGATCTGCCACGAAAGGAGAAGATCCATGCATCCCGTTCTGACCCATGTCACATTAATTCCTTATAAGATAAGAGCCTCCGGAGAGCCGAAAGCCAATTCTCCCAGGCCCGCCTGAAACTGACATCAAGACCCAGACGTCCCCATCCGCTGCTTTGCGGCTATGCAGCCGCAGCCGTGGCATGCAGGCGCTGACGAATGAAATGGAGCGCACATCATGAAAACAGGATTTGACAACAACCAATATATTCAGCTGCAGTCCCGCCATATTGTGGAGCGGATCAACAAATTCGGCGATAAGCTGTACCTGGAGTTCGGCGGCAAGCTGTTTGACGACTACCATGCCTCCCGGGTCCTTCCCGGATTTGCACCGGACAGCAAGCTCCGGATGCTGATGCAGCTGTCTGACCAGGCAGAGATCGTCATGGTAATCTCTGCTGCCGACATCGAGAAAAATAAGATCCGCGGGGATCTTGGCATTACCTACGACAAGGATGTCCTCCGCCTGAAGGATGTATTTGAACAGCGGGGGCTCTATTTTGGCAGCGTGGTGATCACACATTACCAGGGCCAGCACGCCGCGGAGCAGTTCAAAGTCAAGCTGGAGAAGATGAACATTCCCGTCTACCTCCACTACACCATCCCCGGCTATCCCTCCAATGTCCCTCTCATTGTCAGCGACGAGGGCTACGGTAAAAATGATTACATCCAGACTACGCGGCCCCTTGTGGTCATCACTGCCCCAGGGCCGGGAAGCGGCAAAATGGCCACCTGCCTCTCCCAGCTGTACCATGACAACAAGCGGGGCATCAAGGCCGGCTATGCCAAATACGAGACCTTCCCCATCTGGAACGTCCCCTTAAAGCACCCCATCAACCTGGCCTATGAGGCTGCCACCGCAGACCTCAATGACGTCAATATGATCGACCCCTTCCATCTGGAGGCCTACGGGGAAACTACGGTCAATTATAACCGGGACATTGAGATTTTCCCGGTACTGAATGCTATTTTTGAGGAGATCTACGGGGAAAATCCTTACAAATCCCCCACAGATATGGGGGTCAATATGGCCGGCAACTGCATCATTGACGACGAAGCCTGCCGGGAGGCCTCCAACATGGAGATTCTCCGCCGGTATTACGCCTCCCTGAACCGCCTGGCCAGGGGAGACTGCCAGGAAAATGAAGTCTTAAAGATCGAGCTGATTATGAAGCAGGCAAAGCTTGCTCCCGAGGACCGCAGAGTTGTGGTTGCCGCCAATGCCAGGGCCCAGGAGCTCTCCGTTCCCTGCGCTGCCATTGAGCTCTCTGACGGCCGGGTGATCACCGGCAAGACCACCGATCTTCTGGGCGCTTCCGCTGCCGTGCTGCTGAATGCGCTGAAGGAGCTGGCCCACATTCCGGAGGATCTCCATCTGATCGCCCCGGAGATCATCCAGCCCATCCAGAAGCTGAAGGTGGATTATCTGGGAGGCAAAAATCCCCGCCTTCATACGGACGAGGTGCTTCTGGCTCTGTCCATCTGCAGCAACAAGGACGACAATGCCCGCAGGGCCATGGATGCCATCCCGCTGCTGAAGGACTGTCAGGTTCATACCTCCGTCGTGCTGTCCGCTGTGGACGAAGGCACCTTCAAGAAGCTTGGCATGATGCTGACCTGCGAGCCGGTAAGGGAGATCAGCCTGGTCAGATAGGCTGTAAGTTTCTTGACATTCCCTATGCTTCCCCCTATAATGAGGGTAGATTTAAGCAATCAGACTGATAATCAGGAGGGCTACATCATGAAACCCAAACAAAAGTCACTGCGGAGCACAGGATATATTCTTGCCCTTTTACTCATTGTAATTATGCTGTTTTATTGGTATTCTGCTGCAAACAACAAGCGCATTGAGGAACAGAACCGCATCTATGCAGCCGATTCCGCACGGCAGACCGTCAACCGGATTGAGGATGAATTCCGGAATGCCGAAAGCCGGATTCACACCTATGCATATTTTCTCGGCGAGAGCCTCCACGAGCCTGCAGTCACTCCTGAGATGCTGACGGACATGGCAAAGGATTCCCTGTTTGACGCGTTCCGTTTTGTGGACAGAGAGGGAAAATATCTGACGGGAGACGGAAGCACCTTCCAGGTGGAGGACCGCCCTTATTACATCAATGGAATGAAAGGGGAAAGCGGTATTTTTTCCGTTCTGAATTCCAGGGTGACTAATTTGCCCACCGTGTGCTTCTACAGCCCTCTTTATTATCAGCAGGAGATCATGGGCGTGCTTGTGGGCGTATACTCAGCCGATAATTTTCTGCAGCACATTTTGTCCAGAAGCTATTTTGGGGAGGCGGCAGAGGTATATCTGTGCACCACCGACGGCATGGTTATCGCAAGCTCTGCCGGACTGAGTGTTGACCAGGATCCGCTGGAGGCGCTCTTCAACTCCGGAGCCCTTGACGAGGCCATGCTGGCAGAGGCCAGCGAGGTTTTCGAAAATACAGGCGAGCGTACCTTTATCTGCAAGCCCAATGACAAAACGGACAATATCTGCATCATGCACCTGGAAAACAGCGATTTTGTCCTGGTGCAGGCATTCCCCAAAAATGTAACCCAGAATATGATCCACAATGCCAACCGTACCGGCATTATGCTGGAGGTCATGCTGATCGGCGCCTTCTTCCTCTATATTGTCATCATTCTTCTGGAGGCTAACCGTTCCCGCAAGCTTCTGGCACAGGAAAATCTGGAAATGGGCTATGTGATCGGGGGCATCAATACCCTGTTTTCCCGCTTTGCCATGATCGACTTTGAGGAGGGAACCTACCAATATTTGGCCGGTACAGGGCCGGAACGGCCGGATTTTGCCCGCAGCGGCGACTACAAGGCGTTTATCACCTACCTGTGCTCCTTTTTAGTGGATGAGCAGCAGCGGGAAGATCTGGCCGCGCATCTGGAACGGGACGCGGTTATCTCGGCGCTGGGAGCCAACGGCACGGATCTGCGCTACGAATACCAGGTGCTGCGGAATGGGCAGGTCAACTGGGAGCACATGAATGTGATCTGCCTGGAGCGCAGGGAGAGCAAGGCTTCCAAGATCCTGTTTATCCGGCAGAATATCACAGAATTGAAGGAAAGGGAGCTGCGCATCCAGGCCGAGATTGCCCTTGCCAACCGCAAGGAACGGCAGTACCGGATCGCCATTGCCTCCAATTCCATCTGTACCTACGAATTTAACCTGACCCGGGATCTGGTGGAAAAGGATATCCTGCGCCTTACGGCTGACGGCGGGCAGTTCTCCATGCTTAAGACCCTCGGCCTGGAGGCCCCCTGCAAGGCATCCGAATGGATGGAGCGGTGCAAAAAGTATATTGACGCGGAATCCCGGGAGCATTATTCTGCCGTGTTGAATCTGGACTATCTGCTGGACTGCTTCAAGAACGGAACGGCAGAGGTGAATGCAGAGTATTGGAGCACCGATTCCCAGGGAGCACAGCTTTGCGTCCGCCAGTCCTTTATCATGACCCAGGATGACGACACCGGGGATATTATGGTTCTTGTGGTAACCAGGGATATCACCGAGCAGGTACGGCAGCAGCGGCAGCAGACCCAGGCCCTGCAGGAAGCACTGATGCAGGCCCAGCACGCCAACAATGCCAAGACTACCTTCCTGTCCAATATGTCTCATGATATCCGCACCCCGATGAATGCCATCATTGGATTCACCACCATTGCGGTGAGCCATATCAACAATCAGGAGCAGGTGCGGGACTGTCTGCAGAAGGTCCTTTCCTCCAGCAACCATTTGCTGAGCCTGATCAACGATATTCTCGACATGAGCCGCATCGAAAGCGGAAAGGTACAGATCAAGGAGCAGGAATGCAATATTTCAGAGCTGATGCACAACCTGGTCAATATTATCCAGCCTCAGGTTAAGGCGAAGCAGCTGGAATTGTTTATTGACACCTTTGATGTTACAAACGAATACGTGATTGCCGATTCCCTGAAGCTGAGCCAGGTGTTTGTGAACCTAATGAGCAATGCGGTCAAATACACCCCTGCCGGCGGGATCATCAGCTTCCGCATCAAGCAGAAAACCACCTTCCGCCGGGGATACGGCGATTATATCTTCATTATTAAGGATAATGGCATCGGCATGGATGCGGAATTCGTCAAGCATATTTTTGAACCCTTTGAGCGTGAGGAGAGCACTACCAGAAGCGGGATCCAGGGAACCGGCCTGGGCATGTCCATCACCAAAAATATTATCGACATGATGGGCGGCACCATTACTGTTGCCAGTGAAAAAGGGAAGGGCAGTGAATTTACGGTAACTCTCAGTCTGAAGCTGCAGGATCTGGAGCTGAATGCCGCACAGATCAAGGAATTGGAAGGGCTGCGGGCGCTGGTGGTGGACGATGACTTCGACACCTGCGACAGTGTAAGCCGGATGCTTACCCAGATCGGTATGCGCTCTGAGTGGACCACCTCCGGCCGGGAGGCAGCCTACCGCGCCCAGAAGGCTCACAATGAAGGGGATTCCTATCATACCTATATTCTTGACTGGCAGATGCCCGAGATGAGCGGAATCGAGACAGCAAGAAGGATCCGCCGCGCCGTGGGGCAGGAGGCGCCTATTATTATCCTGACTGCTTACGACTGGTCCGATATTGAGACAGAGGCCCGGGAAGCAGGGATTACCGCCTTCTGTGCCAAGCCTTTGTTTATGTCGGATCTGAAGACTGCGCTGCTGGCTGCAAACAATCTCATGGAGAAGAAGGAAACCGTGGCAGAGTGGACACAGGCTGATTTCAACGGGAAGCGTATCCTGCTGGTAGAGGACAATGAGCTGAACCGGGAGATCGCAGAATCCATTCTGTGTGAAACAGGCTTTCTGGTGGAATCCGCTCCGGACGGAACCGACGCGGTGGAGATGATGAAGCAGGCAGAGGAGGGATACTATGACGCGATTCTGATGGATGTGCAGATGCCCATCATGAACGGCTACGAGGCTACCCGGACAATCCGCCGCCTGCCCCGGGCAGATGTCCGGAATCTGCCCATTATCGCCATGACGGCCAATGCCATGGAGGAGGATAAGGAGGCTGCACTGAAAAACGGCATGAATGCCCATCTGGCCAAACCCATCAGTGTGGATCTCTTTATTGATACTCTGCGTAAGTTCTTAGGCTAGAGCGTACAAATACAATACACAGCGGCAGCTTTTTGATTAAAAAGCTGCCGCTGTCTTTTTTCCGTATCAGATTCTCCTGCCCCCTGGGGGCACTATTTCTTGATTCAAACACGCTCTAGCCCCGGTAGATTCCCCACAGATTTTTGATCTGTCCCTCCAGGGTATCATATGTCCACTGCTTTTCGCTGTTGCTTCTCCGGTTGGGATCATTGACATAAAATCCCCTCTCGTCATAGCCGCGGATCAGGATATAATGGCCAGTGGTGGTAAAATCCCCAGGGCTCATGCTGCATACCACAACACCCCCCGCATCCAGCGCTGACCGGATGGTGTGCTCGCTCAGGGAAAGCTCCTCTCCACGCAGCCCCAGCTGTCCTGCTCCCGATGTCCAGAAATCCCAGCTGGTGCCGCTGTCACTGTGATAGCCGTTCTGATCGGCAAATTCCGCCATTTTGCGGGGGTCCATAGACATATCGTCCGTAAGGTAGAGGTAGGCCATGGTCATGCAGACCGGCCCGCAGCCGGCCCAGCCAATCATACCGCTTCCAAAGGCATCATAGCCCCAGCGCCTGTCCCACTGCAGCAGCAGGGGCACCTGGCCCTCCTGAATCTCTCCGCTTAAGTCAATGGCCCCTCCGATCCACTTACTCCGCTCTCCATAGCCTTCCACAAAGCTTAAGGTTTCCTCGTTGGTTTCCAACATTTTCATCAGCTCCTGGGGATAAGCGTCTCCGCCGGCTTCCATAAGCTCCTGCTGCCTGCTGATCTCCGCCGCCCGTTCCGATCTCCCAAACAGCCTCCATACCGCCGGCGCCAGCTGGCTGAGCCCCAGGACGATCAGCAGGAGCAGAAGCGCGCACAGGAACAGGATGCCGCACTGTGCCCCTTTTTGCTTTCTGCGGCTCCTTCCTGCCCTTATCGGTACATTCACGGCTGTTCTGGGAAGCAGCATGTTCTCTTCGCTCTGGCGCTTTGGAAGACGATCTACCGATATAAATTGTAACTGCTGTTCTTTTTGCATAAATAACCACCCTTTTTCTATAGAATCAATTCCTCTTACATCTGAATTATATTATAAGTAAAAGAGTGGTTTTTATTTTGCATTTTTTCTCACAAAGTTTTTAAGATTTTATGAAGATTGTTTTCCAATAATTCCTGAAACCCAAGCGAAAGATAGAATTTATTCGCGTTGTCGTATTGCTCATATCTGCCCATTTGAACGGTTTTTACCTGGATAAATGAATACGCCTGTTCAAGGGCCGCCTCCTTTGCCTTAGAAAACAATGCCCGTCCGATCCCCTTGCGGTGAAATGGCGCCAGCACCCCCATGACATATAATTCCACTGTATCGCGGCCGTCTCATTCAAATATAAAAAACCTATCGGCCTGTCATCCTCACAGGCACACAGGAATGTTTTGCCGCAGCTTTCCTGAATATATGCTTCTCTCGCTTCCGGAATCCCGAACCAATCCGGAAGCGCCTCTAATATAAGCCGGGTGATCTTCTGCTTCTCCAAATCGTCTGTAATCTGATGTATGTTCATTGTGTCCTTTCTAAGCCTTCATGCTTTTCCCTTTTTATGTTTTCAGCTGCCTGCGGTAAATCTGATACAGGCAGTTCCATTCAAAATCACTCTTCGGGCAATAATTGTTGGGGAAAAATGCTGCCAGCAGCTCCTTCTTCCCCGGCTCTCGCAGTTCCTCCCGCAATTCCTCCTTCAGCCCATTTTGATCCAGCAGTCGCTTTACCTCCGAGAGGCCAGCCCGGACCTTATCCTTTTCCACGCAATAATCAATATCATAACGGGTATCCACCTCCCAGCGAGTCAACATATCTGCCTTATCCTCTAACCATGGGGTCAGTTTTGCACGGGATCCATTATTTTTTGACATACGTACCAGCTTGTCAATATCATGGGTATTTGGAACCGTCACACCTGCACATTCCAGAAATGCTTTCAGCATCTTCTCCACCGCCTGCTGCAGATGGTATGCTATTGTGTTCATATAAGCCTCATCGTTTTCCGGTATTCGTAATAGATTCTCTGCTGCACGGTACTCCAGATATGCCCGCCGAAACAGCCTGATATCACACATATATGCCCTCCCTGTCGTATACGACAATTCCCTTTTCTTCGATCTCATTGCGCAGCCTTTCGCCGATCCGGTCTGCGTATAAAAGATCCACCGGCTCCCCATTTCCTGCCGCCTCATAATGAAAGGGCTTGTCTGTCGCATACCGCTCAATGCACAGATCCAGGTCACTGTAGCTGTTACAATGAAACTCCACACCGCTGCCAAATACAATGGCTGCCTTTACATTTCTATCCCTTTGGAAATCCTGCTGGAATTCCTGTACCAGCTCCTGCTTCAGAGGATGCACATATTCTGCATGTAAAAAACAGATCTCTTCGTTCTTTCGTTCAAATATAAAATGAAGATCAAAATTATTATATTTTCTCACAATTCCACCTATACCTTAGAATACACCGCCTTACAGCTGATCCCCGGCAGCGCGCCGATCTTGCCGGACAGTGCGCTGGTCTTCTCCTGGGGGGCATCTACCGCTACGCTGATAATGTTGATGTTCCGCTCCCGGTAGGGAATGCCCATCCGCCCTACAATATACGAGCTGTATTCGTGCAGGATCTGATTTAACCGTTCTACCTGGGCGCTGTCCTCCACAATAATTCCAATGATTGCCACTCTTGTCTCCATATAGACTTCCCCCTCTCATAATCCAGGCACTTTTTCTTCCTCATTTATCTTACCATAGTTTTTGCCCTCCATCCATACTTTTTTCAAAAGAACGAGCTGAGATATAATTGCGTACTATTCACGGCCCGGGGCCGCTCATAGTAACGATTCAGAGCGATATTTCTAGTTTTGCTGCGCAAAAATCGCCCCTCACACTTGCGGCAAAAAAGGAAACGCCGTTCTATCAGCTACCAAAGCTGCATGAGCTGTCCCGGCGCATTGCGGAATTGACAGAGGAATTAGAAGAACTGAAATCCGAGAAGTCCGACCTGCTGAATGAGGAAGCGGAAGCACGGTCTGTCCGGGAATTTCTGCGCCGGAAACAGCAACAGCAGGTACAGCAAATACCGAACAAAAAGAAAAGTGTGGTAAAGTTCATATCTTTGTGCTATAATTATTTTGTTTTTTATTCAGTTGCGAAGAGGGAGATCGGATGGACAAGCAATTCCTAAATGAAATCAATTCTGCCTATTATCGGTTGGAACTGAGACAAGCAGAGATCGTCCACGCCCTGTTTCACAGATTCTTTGAATTGGAATCCGGCTGGTACAGCGGGCATTATCACAAGGGCGATAACGGAAATTGGTTCCGGAAATTTTATCCCATCCCGGTGATCGGCGTAAAAGGCTTTTGCGATATTGAGATTCAGTTTGATAAAATATCCGTATCTACAAAGCTGAAACGAAATACGGCACTGGCATATTCATTTGAGAAGTTTGCCGGTTATGAATTTGAAGCATATGGTGTGGAGGATTACCTTGCGGACTTCTATCACAGCGGACAAACAGTGCAGGAATTGAAAGAGAATGTCCGTGCCTGCGATGAAAAGGAAATCGGCTTTTCCTTTGTTCTCCCATTTGATGTTGAGGGGAAACAGATTTTTGAGTTTGTGAAGCTGCTTCGCCGTGAGGGCTTTTACTACTGAGGGAGCAATATGATTTCGATTCGGAAGCAAGATACTGAACCACTACCGGCTAAAGCCGGTAGGTTCAACATGCTGCTAAAGCAGCCTA
>CAJUQB010000062.1:6859-27252 GCA_910588285.1 uncultured Lachnospiraceae bacterium | reverse complement strand
TAGTATACCACAATCCGGGAATAACATAAAGGTATTTGAAATCATTTATACTAGTATAGCGAATATTAAGTCTCTGATACATTGACGCAGGATGATTGCTTCATATGCAAGGCGGAGGAATGAGAGCGTAGCGGTGGCTACGTCGATTGACGGTGCTATGTGCCAGTGGCACATGTTCAGCACGGACCGAAACGGAGTGTAGACCAACGCCGCAGATGAACAATCAGACAAGTCAAGGTGTCAGTTACTTAATATTCGCTGTACTAGTTCAAATTCAGCACATATGTTGCATCTGCTTCCTTCCCATATCCCTGGAAGATCTCCAGCGTCACATCCTCCACGCCCTCCTTCACTTCCATTACAAAGGATATGGTTGCTGTCTGGCAGGAGGGAACCATCCGCTGGTTCACATAGTCGAATTCACTGGTTGTTTCAGGATAAGGCTCATGATACAGATACACATCATCATATGCCTCTCCCTCCACCGACAGGTCCAGAAAATCTGCCGGAAGATACTCGGTTCCTGCATTGTATACCTGCATGGTTACCCGATAATACTGGTAGCCCTCAAAGGCCTCCTCCTCCCGGTATTCCGGCCCGATCAATTCTGCAGACGCCCCGGTAATGGAGGGAAGGGAATAATATACGGTCTCGTAATCCCAGCTGCTCTCATAATCCCAATCCGTATCGTTGTCCCATTCATACTCATAGTCCCAGCTGCTATTGTCCTCCGATAGCTCATCATATATATACCCCCAGCTGTAGGCCTCATACTCCTGCTTCGCTTCCTGGAAAACTCCATAGAGCATTGCCATAACAGCAATGCTGATACACAATATCACAGCCAGAACAATTCCAAGCACAATATTTGCAATAAATAATCTACTTTTCCTCTGCATCCTTATCCCTCTCTATTTCTGATTCAATTCTGTATCTCCAGCGGAATGCTATACAGTCCCAGCATCTGATAGGTATCCTCATCTCTGGATTCCAGATACAGGGAAAAGCCGGTGATATCCTCTGGCAGAAATACCAGAAGCTCTCCCTGGCCGCTCCCTTCCCACATAATCGTATATGCATCTACAATCTCCGTATCTCCCAGTTCCTCCTCATATCCCTCCAGATCATAGGAATCCATCATACTCCTGTACATCTGTTCCCCATAGCCTGCATATATCATGCCAAGGGGATAATAATCCGAATACCCCTCACTTTCATCCTGATAGGAAACCGGGACAGCCACCAGGTTTTCTCCCTGGGGAAAGCCCTCCACCTGTCCTGCCGGTATCTTTACATAGGGCTGCTCCATTACTGTCAGACACATTTTCTGTCCCTTTCCCAGAAGGCATGTCTTATGAATTCCGGTCTCTGTAATCTCCACGCTCTGTCTTGGCTGCTGAAGCTCGACGGCCGGCGGCTCCTCCTGCTCTTCCTTCCATTCTCTTGCCTCCACAGCCGCATCCTTTACAATCCGTGCGCCCAAATCCATGCTTTTGCCCACCAGATATACAATAGGCATCCCAATTGCCGCCACAATCCCCAGAATCAGAAAAATAAACACAGCAATACTGGCAGAGGAGGATTTCGGCCTGCCTCCCTGCATTTCCGGCCTCTGGCCGGAGCCGTAAGATCCCGAATACTGCTCCGGCCCGGGCACATACTGGTATCCCTGGGCAGAATCAGGCCCTCTGTAGTATTCCTGGGCAGAATCGGGCGCTTCGCAGTAGCCCTGACCGTTAAGATTCCCGCATGCCTTCTGGCTGTCGTACTGCTCATGAAGCTCCTCATGCTCCTCCTCCGGCAGCTTCTCTTTGTTGTAGGCGCTGCATTTGGGACAGATCCCATAATATTTCTCATAGTCAAAGCTGTTTTTGCAATTATAACATTTTGCCATCTCTCAATCCTCTACTTCATGCTTCGTATTCTATGCTTCTTGTCCCCTGCCTTAAGCCTCCGGCCAGGGCAAATCCTCATGCTCCGCCTTCTTATCCCGGAGCATCAGCTCCTGTACAGCCATGCTGCAGGGCTTATCATAAAACAGCACCTGGTTCACCTGCTCAATGATGGGCATGGATATGCCGTACTTCTCCGCCAGCCCCATGGCAGCCTTGGCAGAATATACGCCCTCCACAACCATCTGAACCTCATCCATGGCCTCCTGCATGGTCTTTCCCTGCCCAATGAGCATACCGGCCTTTCGGTTCCGGCTGTGGACACTGGCGCAGGTTACAATCAGATCCCCGATTCCGGTCAGACCGCTTAAGGTTTCGTATTTTGCCCCCATGGCAAGGGCCAGCCGGCCGATCTCTGCAATTCCTCTGGTAATCAGCGCTGCCTTGGTGTTATCCCCATAGCCCAGTCCGTCCGCCATACCGGCTGCCAGGGCAATCACATTTTTCAGGGAGCCCCCCAGCTCAATTCCCAGCATATCCGGGCTGGTATAGACACGGAACACCTGGTTCATAAACAGGTTCTGGATATATTCCGCCGTGGCTCTGGTATGAGCGCCCACCACGCAGCTTGTGGGAAGCCGTCTCCCCACCTCCTCCGCATGGCTTGGACCAGACAGAACCGCTGCCTCTGCCTGGGGAATCTCCTCCTCAATGATTTCCACCAGGGTCTTAAGCGTATGCTCTTCAATTCCCTTGGCCACATTCACAATCACCTGGCCCTTGGCCACATAAGGCCTCATCCTGGCAGCCGTGCTCCTGGTGAACACAGAAGGCACCGCCAATACCAGCAGTTCCTTCCCCTCCACTGCCTGCTGAAGCTCTGTCTCAAAAACAATATGCTCCGACAGCTTGACGCCGGGCAGCTTTGCCCTGTGCTCCCGATTCTCCCGCAGCATCTCTATCTCATCCCTCAGAGCCGACCACACAGTCACCTGATGTCCGTTGCTCTCCAAAACAGCTGCCAGGGCTGTCCCCCAACTGCCTGCTCCAATGATACCCGCCTTCGCCATATCAGTTCTCCTTTTTACTCATACCAAATTTATTCTCTGTCCCGGACAACAGCCGCTTGATATTCGCCCTATGCTTCCACAGAGCCAGCAGGGAAAAGACCGCTCCCACTGCATAAATCTCCGGAAGGCACTCCGGATTCACCCGGAAAATCCCCAGCTGGCCGAATACCACCAGCTGTATGTAGAAGCTGACTGCCACAAGAATGGACCCCAGAGAAACATATCTGGTAATGGCCACTGCCAGAATAAACAGCACCAGACAAATGGGCGCTGTGAGAGGAAACACTGCAAGGATAAAGCCGGAGGTACAGGCAATCCCCTTCCCTCCCTTAAAATGCAGGTAGCAGGGATAATTGTGCCCCAGAACCGCTCCCAGTCCGGCGTACATTTCCAGACTCTTCACGGAATCGGGATATTGATTGCGGAAAATCAGCCAGGCAGCCAGAATGGCCAGTATGGCCTTGGCCAGGTCCCCGATAAAGGTAACTGCCCCGGCCTTCCAGCCAAGGGTCCGCAGTGTATTGGTGGTTCCGGCATTACCGCTCCCATGGTCCCTGATATCAATATTATGAGCCTTTCCATAGATATATCCGGTCTGAAACAGGCCGAACACATATCCGATCGCAAGACAGATGACACGGCTTACTATTACCATTTCCTACCCCTCCTTTCTCTCCCGAATGATAAATTTCAAAGATGTGCCCTTGAAGCCAAAGGCATCCCGGATGCGATTTTCCAGATACCTGGTATAGGAAAAATGCATCAGCTCCTTGTCATTGACAAAGATTACAAAGGTTGGGGGCTTCACGGACACCTGGGTAATATAATACAGGCGCAGGCGCTTTCCCTTATCCGAGGGCGGCTGCTGCATGGCCACAGCCTCGGACATGATCTCATTGAGTACACCGGTGGTCACCCGCAGAGAATTATTTTCCAGGACCACATCAACCATATCAAACAGCTTGGGCAGACGCTGCCCGGTCTTTGCCGAAATGAACAGGATCTCCGCATAGGGCATAAAGCTCAAAATCTCCCGGATCCGTCCGGTATACTTATAAATGGTCTTGTCGTCCTTCTCAATGGCATCCCACTTATTCACTGCAATGATAATTCCCTTGCCCCGTTCGTGGGCAATCCCTGCAATCTTGGCATCCTGCTCCGTTACGCCCTCCTGGGCATCAATCACAAGAATCACCACATCGGCCCGCTCCACTGCCGTCACTGCACGGATAATGCTGAACCGCTCGATCTCCTCTTTGATCTTATTCTTTCTCCGAAGCCCTGCGGTATCAATGAACACATACTCCTTCCCATTGTGGCAGAGCTCCGTATCAATGGCATCCCGGGTGGTTCCCGCAATCTCCGACACAATCACCCGCTCCTCACCGGTCAGGCGGTTGATCAGGGAGGACTTCCCTACATTGGGCTTTCCAACAATCGCCACCTTTGGGCGGTCGTCCTCTGCCTCATCCTCCACATCTGCCGGGAAATGCGCTGCCACCTCATCCAGCAAGTCGCCGATTCCCAGGCGGGAGGCCGCAGAGATGGGAACCGGGTCGCCGATTCCCAGGTTGTAGAATTCGTACACATCCGGCATAAACTTTTCAAAGCTGTCCACCTTGTTGACCGCCAGGACTACCGGTTTGCCGGAGCGGCGCAGCATATCCGCTACCTTGGAATCCGCATCCTGTAATCCCTGCCGCACATCTGTAATAAAAATAATCACATCCGCCGTATCAATGGCAATCTGAGCCTGCTCCCGCATCTGGGACAGAATAATATCTTTGCTCTCCGGTTCAATACCTCCGGTATCAATCAGGGTAAATGCCTTATTCAGCCAGGATGCATCCGCATAGATCCGGTCCCTGGTCACCCCCGGCGTATCCTGTACAATGGAGATCCGCTCTCCGGCCAATACATTAAAAAGCGTTGATTTCCCCACATTGGGGCGTCCTACAACGGCAACAATCGGTTTACTCATTTTCTGTCTCCCGTTTCTATGATTTTCTTCGATTCCTTCTATCTCAATAAACATTCGATCAAGTGTTTTCCGTTTGATTCTACAATATCAATGGGCACTTGTAAAGTATTTTTCAGTTCTGTCAGTGTCATATCGTCCAAAAACACGTCCTCGCCGCTGCGCAAAAGGTTGCAGGGCAGCAGCAGCCGATCCCCCAGAGCCTGCCCGGCAAGCTGCTCCGCCAGGTCCTGCCCGGTCAGAAGGCCGGACACAGTGATCTGTTCTCCGAAAAACCGGTTCTCGATGGGACAGACTCTCACGCATCTTTGGGGATACTGGTCCATGAACCGTTTTGCCAATCCTTCCATGGTGGGAGCTGCCAGATAACCGGTGGCAATGGTCACGGTCCCCTTTTTCACCGAGGGGAATTTCTGTTCCATTGCCTGGGCAAATTCCTCCTCCAGCAGCCGCAGCATGCCCACGCCGTTCTCCAGCTGCAGATATCCGTCATAGCGCTCCTCCTCCGGAAGGGGCCGCCCTGCCAGCAGATACCATTCATCACTGGCATGGATGAAATGGAGGCCATGCTCCTGATAGCAGACTTCCTGCCATGCCTCAATGGTGTCAATGACTGCCCCGGCTTCCTCCTTCGTAAAAGGCTCCAGGGGATACAGACCCTCCCGAAACCGGCTTAAGCCCACCGGAACCACCGATACGCTCTCCATCACCGGAAGGTAACGGGTCAGATCCTGGATGGAACGACGAAGCTCCTCCCCGTCATTGACGCCCTTGCAGAGAACGATCTGGCCATTCATGGGGATCCCCGCCTTATAGAGCTGATCCATGCGCTTTAGGGCCTCTCCGGCAAAGCGGTTGTTCAACATTTTACAGCGCAACTGGGGGTTGGTGGTCTGCACCGAGATATTGATGGGCCCCAGCTTATAGTCAATGATCCGCTGGATGTCATGATCCTTCATATTGGTCAGGGTGACGTAATTCCCCTGGAGGAAGGACAGACGGGAATCGTCGTCCTTGAAATACAGGGTTTCCCGCATTCCCGGCGGCATCTGGTCAATGAAGCAGAAAATGCATTTGTTGTGGCAGGACCGGTATTCATCCATCAGGCCCTTCTCCCATTCAATGCCCAGATCCTCCTCATACTCCTTCTCAATCTCCAGCTCCCAGAGCTCCCCGTCCGCCCGCTCAATCTCCACCGTAAGGTACTCCTCATTGCAGAGGTAATGGTAATCAAAAATGTCTTCTATTTCCTTCTCATTGATCCGAAGCAGCAGGTCGCCCGGAGCCAGTCCCAGCTCCTGGGCAATGCTTCCCGGAACAATGTGATCCATTCTGTGTTTTTTCACGCTGTGTTCCTCTCTATCTCTCAGCAGCCATTTTTCATTGAAAAATGAGCAGATTTGAGGTGTTTTCAGATGCTTTACTGCATTTATTATATATCATCCCGTTGTTTTTGAAAATAGAATTTCTCGAAAAACAGTAATTCTCCGAAAATGAAACCTCCAAATATGATGAGCAGGGACAAGCCGGACATTTTCCGCCTTGCCCACCCTGCCCACATATGATAAAATAACATCCGTACTTCCTGATAGATATGGAATAATTTTTATAGAAAAGAGGATTTTATGAGAATACTAATCATCAGACACGCAGAGCCGGATTATTCCATCGACTCTCTCACAGAAAAGGGGTGGCGGGAAGCCCGGCTCCTGGCAGAACGCTTGAAGCAAACCACCATTGATTCCATCTACTGTTCCCCCCTGGGCCGGGCAAAGGATACCATCTCCTTTTACCTTCAGGAAACCAAAATGGAAGCCGTCACCTGCGACTGGCTTAAGGAATTCTCCCCCCGGATTGACCGCCCGGATCATAGCGACCGGGACAGCATTGTCTGGGACTGGCTCCCTGCCCACTGGACCTGCCAGGAGGAATTCTTCCGTCGGGATCTGTGGCATACCCATCCCACCATGCAGAAGGGAGCTGTGAAAAAGGAATATGACTGGGTAATCCAGGGCCTTGATCGGCTCCTTAGCGGCCACGGCTATCAGAGGGAGGGCGAGCTGTACCATGCTGTCCATGCCAACCGGGACACCATTGCCCTGGCCTGCCATTTCGGCGTGGAATGCGTGATCTTAAGCCACCTTATAAACACCTCTCCCATGACGCTGTGGCATCATTTCTGCGCCCTGCCCTCCTCTGTCACCACCCTCTATACCGAGGAACGCAGGGACGGGACAGCCGTTTTCCGGATCACCGGCTTCGGGGATCTGTCCCATCTGTATGCTGGTGGGGAGGATCCCTCCTTTATGGCGCGATTCTGCGAGACTTATCATGACAATCACGGAGAACGGCGGGATGATTAATCATCCCGCCGTTCCTCTATCTTCTTATCTCTTATTCCTCAGTCCCGTACAGCTTCACCAGCTTGTTCAGGTACTCATACCGCTCCTTGGCGTTCTGCTCGGCGTTGTCGAACAGCTGCTCTGCACGCTCCGGATTGAACCGTGCCAAGGCATTGTAACGAACCTCGCCGTTCAGGAATGCCTTGTAGTCTCCGGTAGGAGCCTTGCTGTCTAAGGTAAACGCACTCTTACCCTCAGCCTTCAGAGCCGGATTGAAGCGGAACATATGCCAATAGCCTGCTTCCACTGCATTCTTCTCCTCGGTCTGGGCCTTGGACATACCAACCTTAATGCCATGGTTGATACAGGGTGCATAGGCAATGATCAGGGAGGGACCCGGATATGCCTCTGCCTCTGCAAGAGCCTTCACGGTCTGGTTGTAGTCAGCGCCCATGGCGATCTGTGCTACATAGACATAGCCATAGCTCATGGCAATGCTTGCCAGATCCTTCTTCTTCACGTCTTTTCCGCCTGCTGCAAACTGTGCGATGGCGCCGGTGGGGGTAGCCTTGGAGGACTGTCCGCCAGTATTGGAATATACCTCGGTATCAAATACCATGATATTGATATCCTGTCCGCTGGCCAGTACATGGTCCACACCGCCGAAGCCGATGTCATATGCCCAGCCGTCACCGCCGAAGATCCACTGGGACTTCTTGGCCAGGTAATCCTTATCCTTCAGGATCTCCTGTGCATGGCTGCATCCGCAGGCCTCAAGAGCTGCGATCAGCTTGTCGGTAGCAGCACCGTTGGTCACACCGCAGTTGTAGGTATCAATCCACTCTCTTGCAGCTGCCTTCACATCCTCATTGTCGCCGTTCTCGATGATATTCTCGATCTTGGCCTTCAGGCTGCCGCGCAATGCCTTCTGTGCCAGCAGCATACCGTAACCGAACTCAGCCGCATCCTCAAACAGGGAATTGGACCATGCCGGCCCCTGGCCTCTCTCATTCACCGTATACGGTGTGGAGGGTGAGGAGTTGCCCCAGATGGAGGAGCATCCGGTTGCATTGGCAATGTACATACGATCCCCGAACAGCTGAGTAATGAGCTTGGCATAGGGTGTCTCACCGCAGCCTGCGCATGCGCCGGAGAACTCCAGAAGCGGCTGCTTGAACTGGCTGCCCTTTACGGTATTCTCCTTGAACTTCTCTACAACCTCTGGCTTCTTTGCCACGGTCTGGCCAAAATCAAAGTACTTCTGCTGGCCTGCGTTGGCCTCGAAGTTCTCCATGGTCAGAGCCTTGGCGCCCTTCATGCCCGGGCAGACATTTGCACAGGAACCGCATCCGGTACAGTCAAGGGCAGAAATGCTGATCGCAAACTTCATGCCCGGCATACCGGTCATATCCTTGATCTGCATGCCTTCCGGAGCCTTGGCAGCCTCATCCTCTGTCATGGCAACAGGGCGGATGACTGCATGGGGACATACATAAGAACAGATGTTACACTGGATACAGTTCTCCTGATGCCAAACCGGAGCATTTACGGCAATGCCGCGCTTCTCGTAAGCAGAGGTTCCGGAGGGAGTTGTGCCGTCCACATAGGTCTTCACTACAGATACCGGCAGGGAGTTGCCCTCCTGGGCGGTAACTGCCTTCTGAATATTGTTCACAAAATCAACAACATCCTGGCGGCTTCCGGTTGCCTTCTCGCCGGTGATGTCTTCATATGCGCAATCCTTCCAGGAAGCGGGTACCTCTACCTTCACTACCTGCTTGGCTCCGGCGTCGATTGCTGCCCAGTTCTTCTGAACCACATCATCGCCCTTCTTGCCGTAGGTAGCCTTGGCAGCAGCCTTCATCAGCTCATTGGCCTTGTCAGCCGGAATGATGCCTGTAAGCTGGAAGAATGCAGACTGAAGGATCGTATTGATCCTTGTGGGACCCATGCCGGTCTCGATACCAATCTTCACACCGTCAATGATGTAGAACTGGATGTCATTGTCAGCCATGTACTTCTTCACCTGGCCCGGAAGATGCTTCTCCAGCTCCTCCATATTCCAGGGGCAATTCAGCAGGAAGGTTCCGCCGGGAACAAGCTCCTGCACCATGTTGTACTTGCGGACATACGCCGGGTTGTGGCATGCCACGAAGTTAGCCTGCTTGATCAGGTAGGTAGACTTGATGGGCTTCTTACCGAAACGCAGGTGGGACATGGTCACACCGCCGGACTTCTTGGAATCATAGTCAAAATATGCCTGTGCATACATGTCGGTATTGTCGCCGATGATCTTGATGGAGTTCTTGTTGGCTCCAACCGTACCGTCAGCCCCCAGACCCCAGAACTTGCAGTTGGTGGTTCCTTCGGGTGTGGTAACGGGATCCTCTTTTACTTCCAGTGACAGATTGGTCACATCGTCAATGATACCGATGGTAAACAGCGGCTTCTCATTGTTGTTGTATACGGCAATGATCTGTCCCGGTGTGGTATCCTTGGAGCCCAGTCCGTAGCGTCCGCTGTAGATGGCAACGCCATCAAACTTGGATCCCTTCAGTGCTGCAACTACATCCAGGTACAGGGGCTCACCCAATGCGCCTGGCTCTTTGGTTCTGTCTAAAACAGAAATCTTCTTCACGCTGTCCGGAATGGCTGCGATCAGGGCATCCTTGGAGAAGGGACGGTACAGGCGAACCTTTACAAGTCCTACCTTCTCACCCTTGGCCATCATATAGTCAATGGTCTCATCAATGGTATCACATACAGAGCCCATTGCAATGATGATATGCTCGGCGTCTGCTGCTCCGTAATAGTTGAACAGCTTATAGTCTGTGCCGATCTTGGCATTGACCTTGTCCATGTATTCCTGTACAATGGCAGGCAGCGCGTCATAATTCTGGTTGCAGGCCTCTCTGGTCTGGAAGAAGATATCCGGGTTCTGTGCAGAACCTCTCTGGCAGGGATGGTTGGGATTCAAGGCATCACGGCGGAACTCGTCGATGGCATCCAGATCCACCATCTCCTTGAGATCCTCATAATCCCAAGTCTCGATCTTCTGAATCTCATGGGAGGTACGGAATCCGTCAAAGAAGTTAATAAATGGAATCCTTCCCTTAATAGCTGCGCAGTGTGCAACCGGGGTCAAATCCATAACCTCCTGTACGGAAGACTCACAGAGCATAGCCGCGCCGGTCTGACGGCAGGCATATACATCGGAGTGATCGCCAAAAATGGAAAGAGCATGGCTTGCGATCGCACGGGCAGATACGTTAAATACGCCCGGAAGTCTCTCACCTGCTACCTTGTAAAGGTTGGGAATCATCAGAAGAAGTCCCTGGGAAGCCGTGTAGGTGGTAGTCAAAGCACCTGCTGCCAGAGAGCCGTGCACCGTACCTGCTGCACCTGCCTCGGACTGCATCTCGGTAACCTGAACGGTCTGCCCGAAGATGTTCTTCCTTCCCTGGGTCGCCCACTCGTCTGTAGCCTCAGCCATTACAGAGGAAGGGGTAATTGGATAGATTGCGGCAACATCTGTGTACGCATAGGACGCATGTGCTGCTGCGTGATTTCCATCCATAGTTTTCATTGGTCTTTTCATCATCATTACCTCCTGTTTTATTCATGACAATAGAAAGCCCACAAAAAGCAGCTTTCTAAGCAGCATATATATTTGCTTGTCAAATATTTAACATATCCTTTTATTACTATAACAAAAGTAGTAAAAAAATCAATACCTTTCCGTCTTGATTCATGTATTTTTCTGCAAACACCATACTTTTATTGTAACATACCAAATGGAGATTTCCAATTATTTTTCCATTATTTTTTCGAAAACACTTGCAAAATATACATTTTACGCTACAATATACTCTGTATGCCGCATATTACAGCGCTTTTGGATACTATAAATATAAGGAAAGGACACAATATTATGATCAGTGCAAATAATGTCACCCTCCGGATTGGAAAAAAGGCTCTGTTTGAGGATGTCAATATCAAATTTACGGAAGGGAACTGCTACGGCTTAATTGGTGCCAATGGCGCCGGAAAATCCACCTTTTTAAAAATCCTCAACGGACAGCTGGAGCCCACCAATGGCGATGTGGTCATTACACCGGGCCAGCGTCTCTCCTTCCTGCAGCAGGATCATTTTAAATATGACGAATTTCCCGTACTGGATACGGTAATTATGGGGAATCAGCGTCTCTACGATATTATGAAGGAAAAGGACGCCATTTACATGAAGGAGGATTTTTCCGATGAGGACGGAATCCGGGCCAGCGAGCTGGAAGCGGAATTTGCCGACATGGACGGGTGGAATGCGGAGTCTGATGCCGCACAGCTCTTAAATGGCCTTGGCATTGATACGGAATTTCATTATACGCTGATGAAGGATATGGCCAGCGCCCAGAAGGTGAAGATTTTGCTGGCCCAGGCCCTGTTCGGCAATCCGGATATCCTTCTTCTGGATGAGCCCACCAACCACCTGGACCTGGATGCCATTGCCTGGCTGGAGGAATTCCTCATCAATTTTGACAACACGGTAATTGTGGTCTCCCATGACCGCTACTTCTTAAATAAGGTATGTACCCATACCGCGGACATTGATTATGGCAAGATCCAGCTCTATGCCGGCAACTATGACTTCTGGTATGAGTCCAGCCAGCTTCTGATCCGTCAGATGAAGGAGGCCAACAAGAAGAAGGAGGAGAAGATCAAAGAGCTGCAGGAATTTATCTCCCGTTTCTCCGCCAATGCCTCCAAGTCCAAGCAGGCCACCTCCCGGAAAAAGGCCCTGGAAAAGATCCAGCTGGATGAGATCAAGCCCTCCAGCCGCAAATACCCCTACATTGACTTCCGCCCCAGCCGCGAGATCGGCAATGAGGTGCTGACCGTAGAGGGTCTGTCCAAAACCATCGACGGGGTGAAGATCCTGGACAATGTCTCCTTCATCGCGGGCCATGACGACAAGATCGGCTTTGTGGGCAGCAATGAGCTGGCCAAAACCACCCTGTTCCAGATCCTGGCCGGTGAGATGGAGCCGGATGAAGGCAATTACAAATGGGGTGTCACCACCTCCCAGTCCTACTTCCCCAAGGATAACACTGAGATTTTTGACACAGATCTGAACATTGCGGACTGGCTGACCCAGTTCTCCGAAATCAAGGATGCCACCTATGTCCGGGGCTTTTTGGGCCGTATGCTCTTTGCCGGAGATGACGGCATCAAGAAAATGCGGGTGCTTTCCGGCGGGGAAAAAGTCCGTGTCCTCATGTCCCGGATGATGATCCAGGCCTCCAACGTTCTGATCATGGATGAGCCCACCGACCACCTGGATATGGAGAGTATCACTGCCCTCAACAACGGCATGATCAAGTTCCCGGGGGTGATCCTCTTTGCCTCCCGCGACCACCAGATCGTCCAGACCACTGCCAACCGCATCATCGAGTTCCTGCCCAACGGGACCATCATTGACAAGATTACCACCTACGACGAGTATCTGGAAAGCGACGAGATGGCCAGAAAACGTCAGGTATATAGTACAAGTACGGCGCAGGAGGAGGACGATTAGACCTTCATTGCAGTCCATAGACTGGCCGTTTTTAAACAGTGGGGAGCAAATGGAAGAAAGTGTCTTCCGATTTGCAATATCAGTTTTGAAATGCCATATACTGAATCATATCACCCTCCACCACCAAAAGGTACAAAGGAAGCTGAGATTGGCAGCTGGCGCAGCCTGCCTTCCGCCTTGCGACTTGTGAAGGATGTTAGCGGCTCTTAATGTTCTGCCCAACAAACAGCAATTCGCCGGCACGGATGCCGGCGAAAGCCTTAAGCCGCGCCATGGATGGCGCGTCGTAGGCGGTTGCGTCCTAAAACCCAAACCCGCCCCAGAACATTTAGAGCCGCTTACATCCGGAACCGGAGCAAGAAGGAATGCAGGCTGCGCCAGCTGCCTGCACAACCTCCGCACAGCTTTTAGTGATGGAACAACCGAATCCCCGTAAAGCACATCGCCATCCCATGCTTATCACAAGCCTCAATCACATGATCGTCCCGCACAGACCCTCCCGGCTGCGCCACATACTTCACGCCGCTCTTAAAGGCCCGCTCAATATTATCCCCAAAGGGAAAGAAGGCATCTGATCCCAAGGCTACATCCTGCATCTGATCCAGCCAGGCACGCTTCTCCTCCCCGGTGAATACCTCCGGCTTCTCGGTGAAGAACTTCTGCCACTCCCCCTCTGCCAGCACATCCATATAATCCTCTCCAATATACAGATCAATGGTATTATCCCGGTCTGCCCGTCCGATCTTGTCCACAAAGGGCAGATTCATCACCTTGGGAGCCTGGCGCAGGAACCAGTTATCGGCCTTGCTGCCTGCCAAACGGGTACAATGGATCCTGGACTGCTGTCCGGCGCCGATTCCAATGGCCTGGCCGCCCTTGGCATAGCAGACGGAATTGGACTGGGTGTATTTGAGGGTAATCAGGGAAATGATCAAATCAATCTTGGCGCTGTCCGGAATCTCCTTATTCTTTGTTACCACATTGGACAGAAACTCCTTGTCAATCTTCAGCTCATTTCTTCCCTGCTCAAAGGTGATGCCAAATACCTCCTTGCGCTCTACCATAGCCGGCACATAGTCCGGGTCAATCTCAATGATATTGTAATTGCCCTTCTTTTTCTGTTTCAGGATCTCCAATGCCTCCGGCTCATAGCCCGGTGCAATCACGCCGTCGGATACCTCACGTTTGATGATCCTGGCCGTATCCACATCACAGACATCCGACAGGGAGATAAAATCTCCGAAGGAGGACATCCGGTCTGCCCCTCTGGCCCTGGCATAAGCGCAGGCAAGAGGAGAAAGCTCCCCCAGATCATCCACCCAGTAAATCTTCGCCTCCACCTCCGACAGGGGAAGGCCTACCGCCGCACCGGCCGGAGACACATGCTTAAAGGAGGTGGCCGCCGGAAGTCCTGTCGCCTTTTTCAGCTCACTGACCAGCTGCCAGCCATTGAAAGCATCCAGAAAATTAATGTATCCCGGCTTGCCGTTGCGGACCTGAATGGGCAGCTCCCCCTTCTCCATATAGATTCGGGAAGGCTTCTGGTTGGGGTTGCATCCGTATTTTAGTTCTAATTCCTGCATGATCGTTCCTCCTGTCCTGGATTACTGATTCTTATTTACAATCTTCGATTCGTAGGTTCCTGTTGCAATATCAATATACCGCACAAACAGAGACACCTTGTTCTCCGCATTGAGGCTGTTCCAAAGCAGCTCTGTGAAAGCGTCCATATCATCCGACATCTCCACCAGCTTGGGCTCTCCCTCAAAGCTTGGCAGCGGATCACCGTCACAGAGATACGTATGGATAAAATGTCCCTCTCCGGCCGCCGGGTTCTCATAGGCAAAGGTATAGCGGCAGCAGCTGTCCGGATTCCCGTTATTGCTCTTCAAAATGGACATGGCATAATTATACCTGCCGTTCTCTACATGCATAATACCGGAAATGCGGGGCGTATAATTGGGGCCATCCGGCTCAAATTCTCTGGTGCGCAGAGCCTGCTCAAAGGTCTGCTGCTTGTCCATCAATTCATAAATCGTATCCGTCTGATCCCCGTTGGTTACAATCGTCTTATTCCCCAGTACACGAACCGGCGCATAAATAATCAGGCTTGGATCACTAAGCTTCGAGGGATCAAACGCCTGGGTGCGGATCCCGGCTCCCTCCTCCACAAATACACGGTTGCGGCTGTTTTCACTTCTTCCCATAATAAAATATGCCGTAACGGCATACTGTCCGTTGGGAGACTTGCCAATCACAATTCCCCGTCCGGGATACGCATTGGAAGAAAGCTCCTGCTCCAGCGATAACATCTTCATATTCCATCCTCCTTGGTTTTTATGCAATCGATTGGGAGGCGGCCAATGGCCGTCTCCCAATCAAATCCTATCTCTTATTTCAATTCTTTGTGGGCATGGTATTTCTCCATCAGCGCGTCAATGGATTCTACCAGGATCCCGATCTCCGGCTTGGTCAGCTGGGCATCTGCCCCCAGCGCCTCGCCCTTGCGTCTCATCTCGTCATTCACAAGTGAGGAGAAAATCACCACCGGAAGGTGTCTCAGATTCTCATCGTCCTTAATCAGCTTCGTCAGACGGTGGCCATCCATAATCGGCATCTCAATATCTGTAATCACGCAATGAATCTTCTGATCCAGCGTCCCCTCCTCATAAAGGTTCTGGATGGTATCCCATGCCTCCTGCCCATTGCTGGCCAGTATCTGGTGGGTGTATCCCGCATCCTTCAGGCAGTTGGTGATCAGCTTGCTCAATAAGGGAGAATCTTCTGCAATCAGGATCGGCGTATCTGCCCGTGACGTATTGGTCTCAATCTCATCCAGTACAGACATCCGAAGGCCCGTCTCCGGACTGATATCAGTCACAATCTTCTCGAAATCAAGAATCACCACCAGACGGCCCTCCAGCTTGATCACGCCGGTAGAGATCCCATAATCTTCTCCGTTAATGGTGTTGTCAGGACGGATAATATCTCCCCAGGACACACGGTGGATCCCGCAAACCTCATCTACATGAAACGCAACATTCAGGCTGTTAAAATTCGTAATGATAAAAAGCCCTTCTGCCTCCATGGGCTCAAGTCCCAGGCTGGCTCTCAGATTGATCACGGTAATCATGCTGTCACGGGGCATAAAAATCCCCTCAATGCAGGGATGCGCATTGGGAATCGGCGTTACCGGCTGGTAGGACAGAATCTCCCGAATCTTCGCCACATTGATTCCGTAATGATTCGTCCCCAGCTGAAATTCCAGCACCTCAAGCTCATTCGTTCCATTCTCAAGTAAAATATTTGTGTCCATAGATTGTTCTCCTCTCCCGCTCTCATTCATTATTCATGCAATAGAATCCTTACAAAACGCGGTTCTATCATTGTAAATTCACGTGGTACACTGTGCCGTCTGCCTCCAGCTCCATTGCCAGGGACTGGATCCCGCCAGCCACCTCTCCCGGCACCTCAAAAAACAGTATCGTCTCCTGAGTGTCTCCAGGCTGCAGTGTATTCAGATAGGAAATGAAATCATTCAGCAATACGGTACTCATGGCATCGGACTGCGCTTCCCCATTGACCACCAGCGTACACCTGATATTCCTGGCTATGTTATTACACTCTACCGGCTGCTGGGTGGAATTGGACAGGCCTATGCTTAAGACAACAAGCTGATTCCCTGGCTGCGCTGCCAATGCGAAATAGTTGCCCTCCATATACTTATCCATCACCTTGTATCCATAATACTCTGCCGTCACCGGGGCTAAGCCAGCTGCATCCGTCAATGTGGCCGTCACGCCTGTCTGCTCCGTCTCATCCGGCTGTTCCTGATTCGGCGCCGAGCCGCCGTCGGGCTGCTGCACCTCCTCCTGATACGGATCCGAAGGCTCCTGTTCCGGTTCCGGCTGGGGTTCCTCTGCCTCCGGCTCCTCATAATAGGTCAGGCCCTGCGCCTGGTACTTGTTGTTCTTTGCCACCGCACCGGAAGCATAAGCCACGATCAGACTCTCCTCCTCCGGCGTCATGGTCCAAAGCTCCTCTCCACAACCCGTAAGGAACAGACACAGTACGACGCCAACCAGTCCGCTCCTTTTCATGAAATCTCTCATATGCATGCTCTCCTCTGTCTCTCTTATTCTATCATCATTTTTTGTCAGTGGCAACACTAAATTCTGACATTTTAAATTTTCCCCACATGGATCTTGGTATCAAGCTCAAACCAGAATTCCACCCCGTCCGGATGATTCTGTACACCGCACTGCTGATGAAAAGAATCCATAATGGCCTTCACGATGGACAATCCAATGCCGCTTCCGCCATATTCCCTGGTTCTTGCCTTATCCACCTTGTAAAACTTGGTCCAGATCCGTGCCTGCTCCTCCACTGGGATCTGCTCTCCTGTATTGAATACCCCGATCCGGGCCAACCCCTCCCTGCGGCAGACAGTGATTGCGATCCGTTTCTCCCCGGATACATAGTGAATGGCATTGCTGATAAAATTCGTGAGCACCTCTTCTGTCCGAAACTCATCCGCCCACACAAATACAGGCTCCCCCCGCTGATATTCCATGGTTATTCCGGCCTGCTCCCGCAGAATTGCCGTTGACTGGACTACGCCCTCAATCAGCTCCGTCACATCAAACCGCTCCATAGTGACAACCTCATTGCCAAACTCCAGCTGATTCAGAGACAGGAGCTGCTTCACCATATGGTTCATCTTATCCGCCTCATCCATAATGACCTCGCAGTAAAATTCCCGGCTGTCCGAATCCTCGTTGACACATTCCTTAAGGCCTTCTGCATATCCCTGGATCAAGGCCAGCGGCGTCTTCAATTCATGGGAAACATTCGCCAAAAATTCCCGGCGCATATCGTCCAGGCGGTTCTTCTTCTCAATATCAATCATCAGCTCATTGTTGGCGCTCTTCAGCTCTGAAATCGTCCGCTCCAATGTCTCGGAGAGCTCATTCATGTGTTCTCCCAGCACAGCAATCTCATCCTGTCCCCTGCTCTGGAACTTGGCATCAAAGTCAAGCCCAGTCATCCTTTTGGACAGCTCTGCCAGCTGGCGGATGGGATTAGTAATCCTGCGTGTCACAAAATAGCTGATGACAGCGCTTAAAAATACGCCGCAGATGCCAATATAGGCCAGAAAACGGTTGGCAACATCCACACTCTCCTGGATGCTCTCCAATGCGGTCCGCATCAGGATCAGATTCCCGTCCGCCAGATTGCCGTACAGGATCAGATACTCGGTATTCAGACGGCTGTCTCTGTATTTTCCAATGGCATAGCGGTTCTCGCTGTGCAGGGTCTCCGTCTCCACGTCGCTTGCCGCAAACAGGATCTCCCAGAACTGACGCTTGTAGGAATCCTCGTCACTCCCCAGAAAAAACAAGGTACTGCTTCCGGAATTCATAATCATCATAGTGATATTGTCCTTGGCACATAGCCGTTCCAGCTCAATCTCGGCCGCCTCCCCGTAAAGGGTTCCGGTCTCCACCGCAGAGGCCGTTCGCTCATATACCCGCTGAAGGCTCTTCTGCTTGTTGGTGATATAGTAATGCTCCAGAAGCGTATTATTCAGAACCCAGCACAGCAGCGCCGTTCCCGCCACCATGCCGACCATAATCACCGTAATCTTGCCGGTGATGGAATATTTCAGCTTCTCCTTCCTCATGACTCTGCCTCAAACTTGTAGCCCAGCCCCCAGACGGTCTTGATATATTCTCCCTTGGCCCCCAGCTTGCTGCGGAGCTTTTTCACATGGGTATCAATGGTCCGGGCATCGCCATAGTAGTCATAATTCCACACATGATTCAGGATCTTCTCTCTGGACAGGGCAATGCCCTGGTTCTCCACAAAATAGCCCAGAAGCTCAAATTCCTTGTAGCTCAATTCCACCGGCTGTCCGTCCACTGTCACCATATGGGCTGCCGCATCAATGAGGATCCCGCCCACCTGGCGGACACTCTCCTTATCCAGCCGGCTGGTACGGCGCAGAATGGCCTCCACCCGGGCCACCAGGATCTTAGGGCTGAAGGGCTTGGAGATATATTCATCCACCCCCAGCTCAAATCCCAGAAGCTCATCCTGCTCATCTCCTCTGGCTGTCAGCATAATGATGGGAACATTGGAATTCTCCCGCACTTCGCGGCACACATCCCATCCGGTGAGCCTGGGCATCATTACATCCAGAATCAGAAGCGCAATATCCTTATTGGCATAAAAAAGATCCAGCGCTTCCTCCCCGTCTCCTGCCTCCAGGATCTCATAACCGGCCCGCACCAGAAAATCCCGCACCAGCTTCCGCATTCTGCTCTCGTCGTCTACTACTAATATTTTCAATGTTTCCATCTACGGACACCTCCACAATTCCTTTTGTCATAAAAAGATGATACCATAGAAGTATGTAAAAAATGTGTTCTTATCCGCTATAATCCTGCATCCATTCCGGATTCCGCTCCCTGCTCCAGACCAAGCTCCCGTTCCCTGATCTTCACTGCCTTCTCTCTCTCTGAAAGCTCCTGCTCCCATCCGGAATATTTGTCCAGCAGCTGGTTCTCATAATTGATAACCGTGGGCAGATTGCTGCTCAAAGACAGAACAACCATAACTGCCATGGCCACTGCTAAAATAACATTCACAACAACACTGGCAGCCAGGCCGGCTCCCCTGTTCTTCTTCCCTGCCGATGCAAAATCTGCCTGAATAATCTCCTCCACCGGAATGGGCAGAACCTCTTCCCTGGGAATTGCAGGAACTGCAAGAAGATAATCCTGCAGCTCCCGCATATATCCGATTCCTACCGGGGTTTCAAACATCCGCTGCTCCACCAGCCGGTTGTACACCCGCAGTACCATTCCCGGATTCTCCATATCGGTCTTACTTTTCACGAATTTGATTCCCTCCACTTCCCGTCTGGCCTTCTCCGCCAGCTCCGTTTTGTGGAATACAAACCCGTTGACAATGTATTCTTTCTTTTTTTCACTCATAGCTCTCTCTTATTCTACAGAGTCACTCCATTTGCCTTCAGCAGCTCTCTTGCGGACGCAATGGAATCTATGCCCTCACGGTTCTTAATGGGTGCAAACTCCTTCTCCCGCACCACCTCATAGGGCAGGCAGCTTCCCATCATATGCACCATGTCAAGCACCAGCGTCTCGAACTTGTAGGCATTGGGCTCCTGAGGCTTATGGAATTCCCCGCTCTCATCCATATAGGGAACCTTCTTCTCCACCACATGGACCGGCATGGATTCCTTCACGATCTCCTCCAGCTTATCCACACGGAACAGGTAATTCAGGATCACGCCAAAGCCATAAGACAGATCTCCGTTCTCCTTCCTGGAATGAATCATCTCATCCGTCATCTCATAGTACTCCACTATAGAGGGCCTGCCGTCCTCTGAGCAGAGAACGCCCACGCGCTCCTGGGGTTCTGCCTTGCGCACTACCTTGGAGCCGCTCTCACAGCCGGAATCAATGGTTGCCCCGATAAATACCGGATCCGCAATCTGCTGAAGCACATTGTCCA